>CAJUMJ010000010.1 GCA_910587095.1 uncultured Lachnospiraceae bacterium | reverse complement strand
TATACCAGAATTAAAAAGAACTAAAGCAGAGAATACGACAGACCGGATTTTCCACCGGTCTAATCGTCGTGGAAAAAATTCATATTAAAAATTTATAAAAAACCTGCTAAAAAGTCTTGACTTTTGTTAGCAGGTTTTTATACCCAAAAAGGAGGACAACACTATGGCTACAGCAAAGAAGCTCCCATCCGGCTCATGGCGGTGCTTGGTTTACGATTACACAGACGACTCTGGAAAGCGGGTATACCGCTCCTTTACCTCTGAGGATCCTTCCCCTGCAGGCAAGCGTAAGGCGGAAGCGCTTGCCGCTCAATATGCTGTGGAAAAGGAGCTGAAGAAGCACAGCATGGACAAAAGCCTGTTTTCTGACCGTATGGAGAGTTATATCACTTCAAAGGAAGCCGTCCTATCTCCTGCCACGATCAGAGGCTATCGCAACATCCAAAAGATGCTCTTGCGCGATCATGCCCCATTCTGCCGCATGGAAATCCGTAACATCTCACAGGATGATGTACAGCGGGTGATAAACAGTCTTAGCCGCTCAAAATCCCCAAAGACCGTCCGCAACTATCATGGGCTCATAGCGTCCGTAGTCGGCTCAGATTTAGCCCTCAGAACCTCCATGCCACAGAAAATACGTCCTAAGCTTTATATTCCCTCGGATGACGATATAAAGGCATTAGTTGATGCCGTACAAGACACGGAACTGGAAATCCCTGTTCTCCTCGGCGCGTTCTGCATGATGCGGCGTGGCGAGATTTGCGCCCTCACTCTTGATGATATCCAAGGCGATGTAATACACGTCCATCACTCCCTTGTCCTCGGCACAGATAAGGATTGGCACTTGAAAGCCCCCAAGACAGGCAGTTCCGACAGGTATATCAGCGCTCCCGCGTTTGTGACGGACAGAATCCGCGTACTTGGACATATTACCACCCTCAATCCCCACTCTATTACCATCATGTTCCAGAGAGCACTTAGGCGAGCCAATATAACACATTTTCGCTTTCACGACCTCCGTCACTATTCAGCATCCATCCGCCACGCTCTGGGAATCCCGGATGCCTATATCATGCAGGAAGGCGGCTGGAAAACTGACACTGTGCTGAAATCCGTATACCGGCACGCCATGAGCGACAGACAGAAGGAAATGGCCCGCCTAGCAAATAATCATTTTTCCAGATTATGCAACACGAAATGCAACATGAAAAAGTAAAACACCGCATTTCTGCGGTATTATTGAATAGCGAGAGGGGGACTTGAACCCTCGACACTACGGGTATGAACCGTATGCTCTAGCCAGCTGAGCTATCTCGCCATATATAGAATTAATAGAACTACAGGGAAGCCGTGTCCGACTTCCGAATGGGGCCTATAGGGCTCGAACCTATGACCCTCTGCTTGTAAGGCAGATGCTCTCCCAGCTGAGCTAAGACCCCATTTGTGTGCGGGTCACTTTTGCAACCCGCTCTGCTAGTATACAATTTATTACCTATGCTTGTCAAGTATTTTTTTGAAATTATTGTCATTTTTTATTCTTCAGCTCCGTTGGCCCTACATCCGATCCGGCGCCGAGAATCCAAGCAACTCAATACAAGTTTCCAAAATCTCTTTCGTAAGCTTCAGCAGCGCGATCCACCCTGCTTTCCTGTCGTTGTCCGTCTCAGTCAATATCTTTGTCTCATGATAAAACCGGTTAAAGACATTGGCCAGATCATAGATATAAGCACAGATCTTGTGGGGCGCAATCTCCTCGCACACCATCTCCATCATCGCATTATATTTCGTCAATTCCAGCATCAGGCTCTTTTCAGGGTCATTTACCGCCTCCTGTATGACTATATCAGTCAATTTCCCTCCCTGTTCCTCAAATTTGGCAAGAATTGACTTAATCCGTACAATTGTGTAAAGAATATACGGCCCGGTATCTCCCTCGAAGGAGGTGAACCTGTCCAGATCAAAAATATAGTCCTTGGATGCCTGATTCGACAAATCGCCGTATTTGATCGCAGCCAGTCCTACGATCTTTGCCGTCTCCCGGGCCTGCTCCACGTCGATCTCATAGCCTTTTGTCTGCGCATTGTCCCGGATCTTACGAATCATCTCCTCGTTGATTTCGCGGATCAGATTTTCCAGACGCATAACGCCGCCCTCTCTCGTCTTAAAAGGCTTGCCGTCCTTACCGTTCATGGTGCCAAAACCAATGTGAACTAGCTCGGTATCTTCATTGACTAATTTGGTCTTTCTCGCGCAGCGAAACACCTGCTCAAAATACAAATCCTGTCTCTTATCGGTCAAATAAATAAGTCTGTCCGGATGGAAATTTTCCATGCGGTCCATGATGGTCGCCAGATCCGTCGTATTATAGAGGGAAGCCCCGTCGGATTTTAAAATCATGCAGGGCGGCACTTCCTTCGTATCCGTCTCCTCCTTCACGTCCACCACAAGCGCGCCGTCGCTTTCGTAGGCATAACCGCCCTTTTTCATCTCCTCCACCATGCCCGGTATGATATCATGTACGTCGGACTCGCCTTTCCAGAGGTCAAATTCCACATTCAGATTAGCATAATTTTTCTTTAAATCCGCCACCGACACGGCAATGATATGATCCCACAGCGCGCGATACCCGCGCACGCCGCTTTGCAGCTTATAAGTGGCATCCATGGCGTCGGCTTTATAGGAGTCGTCCTCCTTGGATTTCGCGCTGGCTGTCGGATATATTTCCTCCAGCTCAGATATGGTAAAAGGAGCCTCCTTGGGGTATTCCCCCTCGTAGGAATCATCGAAATAAATCAGGTCCGGCTGTCTTTTGTGCAATTCCGTGATAATCAGCCCCATCTGCAAGCCCCAATCCCCCAGATGGATATCTCCGATCACATCATGTCCCGCATAGCGGCAGATACGCTTGATGCTCTCCCCGATAATACCGGAGCGCAGATGTCCCACATGGAGCGGTTTTGCCACATTTGGACCGCCATAGTCAATAATGATCTTCTTTGACTCCGGTGTCTGAAAACCGAATTTATCCGCACCGGACATATCTCTCAGATAATCCCGCACAAAGCTTTCCTTCACCTTCATATTTAAAAAGCCCGGGGCCACCGCGTCCACCTGTGAAAACGTCTCGCTGTTTTGCAGATTCTCTGCCACCTCCTGCGCAATCGCCAATGGAGCTTTGCGGTATTTTTTTGCTCCTGCCATAGCGCCGTTACACTGATACTCGCAAAGATCCGGCCTGTTGGAAAGTGTTGCCTTCCCCAGCTCGGGATCATACCCTGCCGCCTCAAACGCCTGTTTCATTTCCTCCGAAATCAAATCCAATATTTTCTGCATTCTGGTCTCCATTCCGGCGGTTCGTGTGATTTTTCACACCGCCTCCACTTCAAAGCGTTTCCCGCCGTGTCTGACCCATACATACGCCGGAAAATCGCGGTTCGTTAATCATAAGCAATGCAATTTTACCACAAATCCCCATAAATGTCATGGTCTTTCCAAAAGTCTTCTATCATCCATCTCGCAGACACTCACTGCCTGCGGGAATACACGCACCCACAGTAATCCTGTCTGTACAGACCATATTCCCCTGAAAGCTCGACCGATCTCTTATATCCATCTCTCTTCTTAAAATCCGATGGCAGCCATGCCACGCCGTACTCTGCCGCCAGTCTCTCCCCTATCTCATTCAATTTCACGGCATTTTTTAAGGGGCTGATCGAAAGTGTCGTGGTGAAATAATCATACCCGCCTGCTCGCGCCCGTATCGCCGTCTCAAGGAGCCGCAGTTCATAGCAGGCAAAGCACCGCTCGCCGCCCTCCGGGCACTGCTCCAGACCTTTCGCCATCTCATAGAATCGCTGCGGCTCATAGTCTCCCTCGATCACATCGATCCAATATGCCGCGCCTTCCGCCTGCTGCCTGCCTGCATCATACACCGCTATCGCATCTTGCTCCGCTACCGTATCTTCCACCGTGCCCACATGTTGCATCGCGCCCGCATCTTGCTCCGCGACGCCGTCCGGGTTTTTGTTGACCTTTTCAGTCAGTCTCTCGTTATACGCCGCAATCAACCGTTTCTGTTCCGCCACCCGCTTGCGGTACTCTGCGTCCTCCGTGATATTCGGATTAAAATAAAAGACCGTGATCCGAAAATACTTGCGCAGATATTCCAGCACATAGCTGCTGCAAGGCGCGCAACAGCTATGCAGAAAAAGGGTCGGCGGGCACTCCTTTGCCGCACCGATCCTCTCTATTATTTTATCCAGTTCCCTCTGATAGTTCCTGACTGCGTTCATATCACTTACCGCTCCTCACCCTCCCCTTGGTTCCGTTTCAGCGGAATCTCAAAATCCGCGGACGAACAAGTTCGTCCCGGAGAATGCCGTATTTCAGGCATTCTCCTGTGTGAGACTTAGTACTTCCAAGTCAGCTATGCTGACTTTGCGAAACAGCCTTTGCTGTGAGTGGCTAGAAGTACTTCTCACACTAACCCCGTCTCGCAATCGACGCAATGTCAACCAGACTCATCTTCTCTTGGGTTGCCGCGTTTTCCAGACTGGTCACAAGCGCCGCCGCCGTGTCCATCGCCGTGATACAGTTGACTCCCGTCTCGATGGCGGTTCTGCGGATCAGGAAACCGTCCCTGTTCTTGTCCCGGCCCTGTGTAGGGGTGTCGATAACCAGATCAATTTTATGACCCAGGATCAGATCCATAACAGTGGGCGATTCCTGCGAAATTTTATTCACCTTTCTGGCTTTCACACCCGCCTCGTTTAACGCCGCCGCCGTGCTTCTGGTGGCGTAAATAATATAACCCAGCTTCTCAAAGCGTCTCGCCACCTCGATGGCCTCCCCCTTGTCCGCATCCTTCACGGTAATAATCATCTGTTTATGCTTCGGCAGACTCACACCCGCGCCGAGAAACGCCTTATAGAGCGCCTCATTAAAGGTCTTCGCAATGCCAAGGCACTCGCCGGTGGACTTCATTTCCGGCCCCAGACTGATCTCCGCGCCACGGATCTTCTCAAAGGAGAACACCGGCATTTTGACGGCGAAATAGTCCGCCGCAGGCTGTAAGCCCGGCTCATACCCCAGATCTTTGATCTTTTTCCCGATAATCACCTCCGTGGCCAGATCCACAATCGGGATGCCAGTAACTTTGCTGATATAAGGCACGGTGCGGGAAGAGCGGGGATTGACCTCGATCACATACACCTCGTCCCCCATGGCGATAAACTGAATATTGATCAGGCCGATCACATGAAGCGCCTTCGCCAGACGTCTCGAATACTCGGCAATGGTTTCCTTCACCTTATCGCTTACCGTGGGCGCAGGATAGACGGAGATACTGTCGCCGGAGTGCACGCCCGTCCGCTCGATATGCTCCATAATGCCGGGAATCAGGATGTCCGTACCATCGCAGACCGCGTCCACCTCCAGCTCCTTACCCTGTAAATATTTATCCACCAGAATGGGGTGATCCTGCTCGTAACGGTTGATCACCGCCATAAACTCCTCGATTTCCTGATCAGACAGTGCGATCTGCATTCCCTGTCCGCCGAGCACATAGGAGGGGCGCACCAGCACGGGATAACCGAGCCTGTCGGCCACGGCTTTGGCCTCCTTGGCGGTGTAGACCGTGCCGCCCGCAGCCCTCGGAATCCCGGTTTCTTCCAGAATTTTATCGAAAAGCTCCCGATCCTCCGCGGCGTCCACGTCCTCCGCCTTTGTACCAAGAATCGGCACGCCCATCTTCATCAGGCTCTCCGTCAGCTTGATGGCCGTCTGTCCGCCAAACTGCACCACCGCGCCGTCCGGCTTCTCCACATTGACGATATTCTCCACATCCTCCGGCGTCAGCGGCTCGAAGTAGAGCTTGTCCGCAATGTCAAAGTCTGTGCTCACCGTCTCCGGGTTGTTGTTGATGATGATGGTTTCATACCCTTCCCTCGCAAACGCCCAGGTGGCGTGCACGGAGCAGTAGTCAAACTCGATGCCCTGCCCGATGCGGATCGGCCCGGAGCCAAGCACCAGCACTTTCTTTTTCGGATGGCTCTCCACCACCTCCGTCTCGGAACCGAACACCGAATAATAGTAGGGTGTACTCGCCGCAAACTCTGCCGCACAGGTATCTACCATCTTGAAGGCGGCAACAATGCCGTTTTCATAACGCATGTTCTTTATTTCTTCTTCGGTCTTCCCGGTCAGCCTCGCAATCACATTGTCGGGAAACTCAATCCGTTTCGCCTCTTTCAGAAGCTCCACCGTCAGCGGCTCCTTTAAAAGCCGTTCCTCCATCTCCGTGAGAATCGCAATCTTGTCGATAAACCAGTGATCCACCATGGTAATTGCATGAATCGTGTCATAGTCCACGCCTTTGCGGATCGCTTCCGCGATAATATAGATTCTCTGGTCGTCCACAATCTCCATGCGCTCCAGAAGCTCCTCTTTGGAGAGCGCCGAGAAGTCATAGCTGCGCAGGCAGTCCACATGCTGCTCTAAGGAACGGATCGCCTTCATCAGCGCGCCCTCGAAATTGTTGGCGATGCTCATCACCTCGCCGGTGGCCTTCATCTGCGTCGTCAGCGTACGCTTTGCCGTAATAAATTTATCAAAAGGCAGTCTCGGTATTTTCACCACGCAGTAGTCGAGCGTCGGCTCGAAGCTGGCATAGGTCTTTCCCGTGATGGCATTTTTGATCTCGTCCAGCGTATAGCCCAGCGCGATCTTCGCCGCCACTTTGGCAATCGGATAGCCCGTCGCCTTACTCGCCAGCGCGGAGGAACGGCTCACACGGGGATTGACCTCGATCACACAGTATTCAAAGCTGGTGGGATGCAGGGCAAACTGCACGTTACAGCCTCCCGTGATCTCCAGCTCATTGATGATATTTAAAGCGGCGCTTCGAAGCATCTGGTATTCCTTGTCCCCAAGCGTCTGTGAGGGCGCCACCACAATACTGTCGCCCGTATGCACGCCAACCGGATCGATATTTTCCATATTACAAACCGTGATGCAGTTACCTGCGCCGTCCCGCATCACCTCGTACTCGATCTCCTTCCAGCCCGCAATGCAACGCTCCACCAACACTTGTCCCACACGTGAAAGGCGCAGACCATTCGCCAGAATTTCTTCCAACTCAATCTGATTGTGGGCGATGCCACCGCCGGAGCCGCCAAGCGTGTAGGCCGGACGAAGCACGACAGGATAGCCGATTTTACTCGCAAAAGCTACGCCGTCCTCAATATTTTCCACCACAAGGGAAGGGGCGCACGGCTCCCCGATCTTCTCCATGGTCTCCTTAAATTCCAGACGATCTTCCGCCTTGCGGATGGTTTTCGCCGTGGTACCAAGAAGGGTCACTCCATGCGCCGCAAGAAATCCCGACTCATCCAGCTCCATACCCAAATTTAAGCCCGCCTGACCACCCATATTGGGGAGCAGGGAGTCCGGCCTTTCCTTTATGATAATCTGCTCCAGTACCTTTGTCGTCAGCGGCTCGATATAAACCTTGTCCGCGATATCGCCGTCCGTCATAATGGTGGCCGGGTTGGAGTTCACCAGAATGACCTCCATTCCCTCCTCTTTCAGTGAGCGGCACGCCTGCGTCCCCGCATAGTCAAACTCCGCCGCCTGCCCGATCACAATCGGGCCCGAACCGATGACAAGCACTCTCTTTACATTTGGATTTTTAGGCATCGTATCTCCTCCATTTCTCAACCCCGAAGAAACATAGTAACTCTTAGTAAGCGTACTTTGCTTACTTAGTGTCTGCTGATTAAGCGAATATCTGCATACTCCAACATTTGTATCCATTCCCATATTGGAACAAATATAAAAGAGCGTAAAGTATCCGCTTGTGAATCTTAAACAGATTCGTCACGAATACGCATAATGCGAT
>CAJUMJ010000009.1 GCA_910587095.1 uncultured Lachnospiraceae bacterium | reverse complement strand
ATGAAAGCGTCTGTCATGGCAAAGCTATTCCCGTTTTTCCGGGGGCTGCCCGTTATTACAACTATTTTTTTGCTCATAAAAATATGTCCTCCTTATTCTGTGAGATTGACTTTCTTTGATTTTGATATTATAATCTTAGCAAGAATTAAAACAAAATCAAGTACGCACATATAAGTGCGATACTTACAATTAAGTTATATACTTACCAAAAGGAGAGTGTAAAAATGAATGAACGCTGTATTGCAAATGAATGTCTTGAAACGACAGGTTTCAGCTACACATTGTCATTAATCAATGGCAAATATAAAATGACTATTTTGTATACTTTAATGGAGTTCGGAGTCGTTCGTTTTAACGAAATGAAAAAATACATCAGTGAAATTTCGTATAAGACTTTAAGCTCCACTTTAAAAGAATTAGAAGCAGACCAATTAGTGCATAGAAAAGAATATCCACAAATCCCGCCAAAGGTAGAATATAGCTTAACAGAGCGTGGAAAGTCTTTAATTCCTATTTTAGACGGAATGTGTGAATGGGGTGATAAAAACAGATTATAAAATGGGGAATGAGAGGGATTCCGTAGTAGTCGGCATTGTGGGAAAATGTGTATAACTGGCTATCTTATGGGATTGTGGGTAACTCTGTTGCAGGACGTGGGAAAGCTGCTCTTTAGCTTTTCCATGTGCTGTAAATAAAGTTATCCATGATTTCATAGCCTGTTATGCACATTTCCACAATGCTTGTCTTTGGGTCTTTGGCTTCTTTGGCTCGGAATAGTGTGGTGCTGGCGGTCTATCTCTTGTTTTCGGTTGCTTACTTCTTTACCGTACATGAGCATTAGACTAAGCATGGAAGCATGGGGAAACATGAAAAGAATATTGCTGGTGGAAGACGACCGGACATTGAGCGAAACGCTGATGCAGCATTTGAATCAACACGGGTATCACACCACATCCGCATACACGAAGGATCTGGCTGTCACAAAAATAAGAAATGTCAGGTTTGACCTTATTTTATTGGATATTACACTTCCTGACGGGACTGGTTTTGCCGTCTGCGAAACGATCAGACAGATTTCAACGGATATCAGAATCATTTTTCTGACGGCAAAGGATATGGACGGCGATATACTGAAAGGCTACGATATGGGAGCGGTTGTTTATTTTTATATCGCTTGATAAAAGCGGCACAGGCGTTCTTATCTGTTCACAGCTTACTTTCCTTCGGTTAATCTTTGTGGAATGGATTTTATTAAAAAGAACTTTTTCCGCATTTTTTACTGAGCTTTTTGTTATGACGGACAAGATGATAGACCGGGAATTTATCCCGTCCTGCGATTATATTGACGACACCTATCTCTCACAGATCTATCATCAGATGAGCCGCCTGTATGGCATGTTACAGGGGTAGCCAAGTCAATTGAAAGAGAAAAGAATAAGGTACTGTCTTTCGTTTCCGATATCTCACATCAGCTAAAGACACCTCTCACAAACATGCATCTTCTGCTGGAAACAGGAAAGAATTCCGGCACTTTTCCGGAAACATATCCCGACTATCTTGACAAGCAGGAAAAACAGCTTGATAAAATTGACTTTTTAATCCGGGCGCTTTTAAAAACGTCGCAGCCTGAAAACGGATTGATTCAGATACGACAGAGAGAGACGTCTATTGGACAGACAATTATGCAGTCTGTCGATCCGGAAGCTATGGCGTACCGGGAGCTGCAATGCCGGCGGTGAGCACGATAGCACTTGGGAAATAGTGGGATTGTCCAGAGAGTATCTCGAAAGCCATCAGGATGCCATGACAGGCGGTATCTTGGACTATGACGAGATGGTAGGAAACAGGGGGATTATCATTGACGATGCCGGCGACATGATAAAGACATATGGGCAGTATGAGGCCACAGTGGGGGACAACGTTCAGATCGAGACTGATGAGGGAGAAATGCTGTCTTTTCGGGTAATGGCGACTGTCGATTGGGAGGACAGGCTTTATGGCGGATATTTCATTTTTGTGCCGGAGGATTTGCTCCATACCATAAAAACGAACACGACCAATTTTAATTCCTTGCTGGCATTCAATACCGGTCTGGAGGATATTTCACAGACGAACGAAATGGTATATGAGATATGCGGTGCAAGCCCGGATCTGGATATAAGGGGCATCGTGGAAGCCGCCTCGTTTTTTAAACAAGGTTTAAAGGAATATAAGAAAAGAATCTACGCGATCGCGGTATTCATCGGTATTTTTGCCTTAATTAATTTGAGCAACACGCTAATGACAAGTTTTGTAGCCCGACAGCAGGAATTAGGTGTGCTTCGTTCCGTCGGGCTGTCCGATAAACAATTGGCAAAAATGCTGAGGGCGGAAGCTTTTCACTATGTATTGGTAACCATGGCTGTTACGCTGATAGTCGGAACTGCCGCCGGATATATTTTCTGCCGGATATTCAGGCAGGTCGGTGTGTTTGGGGAGATGCAGTATACGTTTCCGCTGTTGCCAGTGTTTGTCTTTTTTGCTGCGCTTGTGGCGATTGCTTTGGGTTATTCGGTGTTGACTATCCGTTACTGTAAAAAGTTCTCTCTTGCCGAGTACTGTAAAATGGTAATATAGTTTAAATTTTGTCGTCTTTTTGTGCGCGTTTGGGATTTATTCTTTCTTTTTTGTTAAGAAAATCCCAAACAGTGCGCAAATAAAGATAATCGGCGCTGCTCTGACAAACAGCCATTCAAATGAATGAAATGCGACTCCGAGAACGGCGGTTTCGGGACTGCTGTAATCCCAATGCAAATAAGGGCTATTCGTTATTATTAGAACCGCAGAAATAATTACTATGACTGCGCACAATGAGATAAGCAGCCAACGAAGAAAATTTTTTCTTGTGGTTTTGCGTTGTGCAAGTTGCAGGTTTATCACTTCCAATTTTTCGGAAATCGCTTTTAAGTTATCAACCTCCGCTTCTACAACAGTTTCTCCGAGCAATGTGCTTACGGGTATCTCCAGCACTTCCGATATGAATACTAACATATCAGAATCGGGGACTGACAATCCCTGCTCCCATTTAGAAATTGTTTGTCGCACTACGTTCAGCTTGATTGCAAGTTCTTGTTGTGAAAGTCCTTTTGATTTTCTAAGCGCTTTTATGTTTTCGTTAAGCATTATAGATCCTCCTTCCTCTCAGGCGTTATCAAAATTATATGAAAATTATATGGGAAATTGCCTGTTGCTACAAGCAACGCATTTTAACATTTATGTAAAACAGCGGTTTTTATGTCTTTTCCTGACGGGTAAGCCACATTTTGCCGGAAAGCAAGATTTGTTTAGGACGAAGGTTTTAATTTGCCGGGAAGTTCTGCGACCGATACTGCACCCCATCCCGTGTAACCAGAAGATACGCCACGTCCTTCTTTGCATCAAGAAACTTACGTCCTTCCTCAAGCCCGAGACAGAGGCAGGAGGTGGACAGCGCGTCCGCGTTCATGGAGGATGGACACACAATTGTTACCCCGGCAAGTTCATTGTCCACGGGGTAACCGGTGGCAGTGTCGAGGACGTGGTGGTAGAGCACGTCGTCCTCATAAAAATATCGTTCATAGATGCCGGAGGTCACCACGGAGGTATCTTTGATCTCTATAGTGTAAAGAGGCGTTCCAGTCTCGGCGAAGGGCTCCTGAATGCCGATGCGGAAAGGTGATCCGTCCGGCTTTTCACCGACGGCGAGCACATTACCGCCAAGACTGATGCAGGCGCTTTTTACGTTCTGTGAGAGAAGATATTCTTTCATTCTGTCTGCGATATAGCCTTTGGCGATAAACCCCAGGTCGACAGCGGACAAAGGATCAGCCAGCGTGACGGTGCGGTAGACGGATTCGCCAGTCTCGTCTGAGGGGGCGGTGCCAAAACGGATGTTGTCGCAGGAGACATGGGAGAGAGCCTCCCTGATGGCATTATCTTCCGGCACATGCGCATCCCCTTCGGACCCGAAGTCCCAAAGCGCGCTGACCGGGCGGATGGTGGGGTCTATGGCGCCTTTTGTCATGTTGGCATACGCTGTCGCTGTATTCAGAAGCTTGACCGTCTCCTCCGATACCGTGACGGGTTTGCCGCCGGCATGATTGATCTTCCACACATCCGAGCCTTCCTTCGTTGCGCTAAACAGATTCTCATATTTCTCCGCCAACGCAAAGCATCCGTCCAGAACCTTCTCATCCGGCGAGTCATACAGGGTAATCTGAATTACCGTATCGAAATAAAAGCCGGTTCGCGAGATCGGCTCCGGGTTTTTGGCGCAGCCGGTTAAGATGGAGGGGATTACAGCAAGGAGCAGGGTAAGGAGAGCTGCAAAATATAAGTGGTTCGCTTTATATATTAGCGTGAAAAGTACTTCTAGCCGCTCATGCCAGAGGGCATTTCGCAAAGTCAGCATAGCTGACCTGGAAGTACTAGATTTGCTTCGCAAATCACGTTCACGCCGACGAACTTGTTCGTCCGTGGATTTTGAGATTCCGCACAGCGGAATCATGGTGGTTAGTATGTGATATGATTTCATACGTTTTGTCCTCCTGCATTGTAATATGGGATACGTATGGGTTCTTGCAAAAATTACAGCCAAGTTGCCATTTTCCACATATCATGGTATCATATCCTGTAATGAAAAGACAGCACAACAGTGTGGGTAACGAGAAAAGTACTTCTGAAATACATCACGCCGCCACAGGACGGGACATGACTGAAAAAGGCATTTTCCGCATGCGGCGGTTTTGAGGGAAAGGGATGACTGATATATGAAATTACCGGGAGAAGAGGAAAGAGGAGGAGGCATGGGGCCTTCCGTGATTTATATGGTGATCGGTGTGACTGCTTTTATACTGGTTATTCTGTTTACCGTGTTTCGGGGCAACGACAGTAAGCGGGGAAGCGGTGCTCCGCTTAAGGAGGCGGAAAAACAGGTACAGGAGGAGGCCGCAGAGGAGTCCGTAATGGAAGCAGAGGAGGAGGCAGCTCCCAAACTGCGGGCGGAGGATTTGGATTTTTGGGATATGTATCCGGAAGAGGATGAGCAGAAATCGGAGAAGCCGCGGGAGGATACGGATTTTGACGCGGATGGAGAGAGCGCGGAGCGGGCGTCTTCCAATAATAACCCGTATACGGAGAAGGCGGAAAAGGAGCGGGAGGCAGAAAGGCAAAAGGAAGAGGAGGAACGCAACGATCCCGCTACGGATGGAAAACATACGCTGATTACAAACAGGGACGGTTCGGAGGAGTGGGTTTTGATCAGCCCTTATCTGACAAAGAATACTCTGGATTTTACGAAAATGGAGGACAAGGCCGGTCTGAAACGCTATATGGAAAACGGAAGAAAAACCTCGTACGTGGGGGTGGATATTTCGAAGCACACAGGCAAGGTCTATTTTCCGAGCATCAAGGCGGCAGGGGTGGATTATGTGATGATCCGTCTCGGAAGCCGGGGCTACAGCACGGGGCAGATTACGCTGGATGAGAATTTTAAGGAGAACATGGAGGGGGCGATTGACTCTCAGCTTGATATCGGAATCTATTTCTATTCTCAGGCAATCTCTCAGGAGGAGGCAATTCAGGAGGTTAATTTTGTGCTGCAAAATCTTGAGCCTTACAGAGCGCATGTAAAGTATCCGATTGCTTTTAATATGGGTTTTGTGTCAAACGACAAATCCAGGATAGAGGGATTGAGCCGAGAGGATAAAACGATTGTGACGACCAGCTTTATGGAAGGAATTAAGACGGCCGGTTATGTGCCGATGATTTACGGGGATAAGGAATGGCTGATCAAGGAGATAGATCTGACAAAGCTGCAGGATTATGACGTATGGCTTTCCCAGGAGGAGGACATACCTGATTATCCGTATCTCTATTCCATGTGGCAGTACAACACGGACGGCATCGTAAACGGAATAGACGGCGGCGCGGATTTAAACATTTGTTTTGTCAATTATTCGGAACGATAGTCCAGCAGACGGGAAGATACCGGAACGGAAGCATACAGGTCGGCATAGACATCAGGGGAAATACCCTCCATATAATTGGGGGTGTAAGCCTTGTCTATGCCGGCTTTTTTTAACAGGTCGATGGCTTTGTTGTAGGCCACGGCAGCTTCGATCTCCGATTCATAAATACCGACCTTCACGTTGCCTTTTACATGAATTTTTACCTGATACAAAGTGCGGCCCTTTGCCGGCATGGCGCTCACGCCATGGAAGCGGTTTATAATTTCAATATTTTCGTAGCGCAGATCGTTTCGGTTGCCGTTGATAAAGCGGTAGTCCCTTCCTTCGACGGCATAGTTTTTGATTCCGTATCGACTCATGATGTTGATCTGCATTCCGTAGTCGGCCACGAAATAGTGTCCGCCGCGCCGCGATATTTTCCGGGAGGAGTAATAGAACAGATCATCTTTATCAAAGATAAAATAATCGGAAAGTGAAAAGTAGTAATAAAAAAAACGGGGACGGATGTAAATGGGGGAGGAGAGATATAGCCCGTTATCCCGGAAATTGATCAGACAAACCCATTTGGAGAAGGCGAGGGGTGAATTTTTGGTGTAGTCCTCCAGCTTGACGGAAGGATCGTTCAAAAGCGCGGATGCAGTGCGGTAGATCTCGTGCGCTTTTTGCATGTCGTCATGGCTGCCAAGGCTGATATGCTTATTGCGGTAAGTCAATGAGGCGCGGTAATAGGTGGAACCGTCCTTACGTTTTGCCGAATATACGCCTGCTAATGTGTGATCCATGGGCTGATCCTCCTCTTTTCTCTAATTGTACCATTTTTGAGAAAAAAAACAAATTCAGAAATATTTTTCCTGTTTCCTGCATAGAATACTGATGGAAGTAGTCGTATCGAATCTTAACAAAGCCGTAAATGCGGATGCCTGGCAACAGGGCTGCATTGAAAGAGGCATAATGTAAGGAGAAGAGATGTACAGGAAATATATAACAGCCTTCCTTTTGACGGGTATGACGCTGCTTTCGTCCTGGATTTGCGTCAGGGAGGTAAAGATTGACCGGATATCGGCCAAGCCTGCTTTTCGTATGGAATACCTTGACACGTCGATGGAGGAGGATAAACAGAGCTTCGTGGAGATGCTCGAAAGTGTGTCTTCCGGACAGAGAATTGTTGATTATGAGGTGTTGGAGCAGACGAAGAAGTATCAGTTGTCGGACAAGGACTACGATGCGCTTCTTCGGATTGTGGAGGCGGAAGCAGGCGGTGAGGATCAGGACGGAAAGCTTCTGGTGGCTAACGTGGTCTTAAACAGAGTGAACAATGAACTGTTCCCTGATACGGTGTGGGAGGTGGTGATGCAGAAGGAGCAGGGGATCGCCCAGTTTTCGCCCACCGTGGATGGCAGATATCAGAATGTCCGTGTCAGCGAGGACACGGTCGCTGCGGTGGAGCGCGCCTTGTATGGGGAGAATATCTCCCAGGGAGCGTTGTATTTCTGCGCCCGCGAAAAGGCTGACTCAGACAGGCTGAAATGGTTTGACAGAAAGCTTACCAGACTTTTTTCTTACGGACACCATGAGTTCTTCCTTTAGGACTATTGCGCAGGCCACAAAAGTATGTTAAGCTGTACGCGACGACGAAGCGGCAGTGAGCCAAATGCCCGTGTAAAATGGCCTTCGGCTTGCTGCCTGCGTGAATAAGATAAGAAAGGTGAAAATACCATGGATGTATTATACAGCAGTACGAGAGACGGACAAAAAAAAGTCACGGCGTCCCAGGCGATTTTAAAAGGATTGTCGGAGGACGGAGGGCTGTTTGTGCCGGATCATATTCCCGCGCTTTCCTGTTCCATGAAGGAGCTTGCGGGCAAAAGTTACCAGGAGACGGCCTATGAGGTTATGAAACTGTTCCTCACCGATTTTACGGAGGAAGAATTGAAAGGTTGTATTGCCCGCGCCTATGACGCCAAGTTTGACACGGAGGTGATCGCGCCTCTGGTGGAAGCGGAGGGTACATACTATCTGGAATTGTTTCACGGAGCGACCATCGCCTTTAAGGATATGGCGCTCTCCATTTTGCCGCACCTGATGATTACATCCGCGAGGAAAAATCATGTGGAGAATGAGATCGTGATTCTGACGGCTACCTCAGGAGATACCGGCAAGGCGGCGCTGGCCGGCTTTGCGGGTGTAGAAGGCACGAAGATCATTGTGTTTTATCCGAAAAACGGCGTCAGCCCGATTCAGGAGAAGCAGATGGTGACCCAAAAGGGGGATAATACCTTTGTGGTTGGTATCCATGGCAATTTTGACGACGCGCAGACGGGCGTGAAAACGCTTTTCAACGATAAGGAGCTGGCAGAGGAGATGGCCGGATGCGGCTTACAGTTTTCCTCCGCCAATTCCATCAACATCGGTCGTCTTGTGCCGCAGGTTGTCTATTATGTGTATGCTTATGCGCAGCTATTAAAAGAAGAAAAAATTCAGGACGGGGAAAAGATAAATGTTGTCGTTCCTACAGGCAATTTCGGGAACATTCTGGCGGCTTTCTATGCGAAGAGTATGGGTGTACCGATCCATAAGCTGATCTGCGCCTCCAACGAAAATAAGGTGCTCTACGATTTCTTCCGTACGGGAGAGTACGACAGGAACCGGGAATTTAAACTTACCAGCTCGCCGTCTATGGATATTTTGATTTCCAGCAATTTAGAGAGGCTGATATACCGTGTTGCCGGCAGTGACCCGGTGAAAAACGCGGAACTGATGAAAAGTCTGTCCGAGCAGGGAACTTATCAGATTACAGACGGGATGAGAGAACAGCTTGCCGATTTTTACGGGAACTTTGCTGACGAGAAAGAGACGGCGGAGAGAATCGGAAAGATGTATGAAAATACGGGTTACGTGCTGGATACCCATACGGCAGTTGCCAGCGCGGTGTATCGGAAGTACGTGGCGGAAACGAAGGACGAGACGAAGACGGTGATCGCTTCCACGGCGAGTCCCTTTAAATTTACCAGGAGCGTGATGAACGCCATCGATCCGAAGTATGACGCGATGGGTGATTTTGAGCTGGTGGATGAGCTGTCACGAATCGGAAATGTGGATGTGCCCGGAGCTATCGAGGAAATCCGCACCGCGCCGGTAATGCATGATCATGTGTGCGACAAGACGGAGATGAAGGCGGTTGTGAAACGGTTCCTCGGGATCAACTGAGAAAATTGTATAAACGGATAAAAAGAGTAAGGGAAATACGGCGCAATGCCATCTCTCCCTTACTCTTTTATTATACCATAAAATTTCCGGTTTTTCAAGACTTGTAAAGCGATACACCGTTTCGTATACTAACGTGAAAAGTACTTCTAAAGACGTCCCGCCATAGGACGGGACGCCAGGAAGTACTAAGTTTCACCGCATTGATTTTCTTAGCGGTTAAAATTCGACACAGGGAGGGCAGTGCATGGAACAGAAAAACTGGTTGGAGGAGACGGCGAAACAGGTTTTGGCGGCGCAGGTTCTTGAAACGAACCATTTTACGCAGAAATACGGACTTGCTTTGGGAAAGGAGGATGCGGCGCTTTTGGCCCAGGAGAGAGCCGACATGCTGCGGGCACAGAGGCGGGTTGAGTTTGGGCCGGGTATTTTGCCAAAGATTATTTACGCATTCTGTGACTCGTCTTACATCTATCAGGATAATTACCGTGAAAGCCTGGCACGTTTGCAGGAAATATTTTTTCAGTACAAAAATGAGATGATGGATGAACTTTCGGACGACGAGCTTCTCGCGTTTATGCGGGAACAGTTTGATCAGGTGTGCTGCGGGGACTTCGGCTATCTGGAGGGAACCTGTCTGGAAATTTTTGCACAGGCCGTCCGTGCAGGGTATTCCGGATATGAAGAGACGGAGGGGAAGGGAGAGTTTGGGAAAATAGATATTGTGAAAAGATGGGACAGGGAATTGTATTTGGAGGCGTTGTTTGATCTTTTCTGACCGATATCGTCGGGAAAAAAATCCTGCAAAAACAGATTCAGGAGGTGGACGCTATGGAAAATATGGGTTATTCGCCGGAGGAACTCATGCCGGTTGTGGAAAAGCTGGCGTTTCAGTATACCGGCTGTGATCATTCTTCCGTATCGTATGAACGGGCGCAGATGTTGATGGAAGCGGTTTTGTATTGTATCCGTGAGTTCAGGCAAAGCCAGGGCGACGCGCTGATGGCGGAGGATATTCCGGCCGGGGAGGCTTACCGTCGGGGACAGGAGATTGTAATGGATAAGGTGAGAGCGCTTGTTGCGCTTTACAATGAGATGATTCCCGATTTTAAGGACTACGGATGTCTATGTCTGAGGGATACGGTCAGGAAGGGTATCCCCGCGTTTTTAAATAGCTATGACTTTAAATTTGCGCCGCAGGAGACATTGCTTACGCTGGATTACCCGGTACAGGAACATTTGGAACATCTGAGCGGGGTAAACAGAGTGCTTTCATATATGAAGTGTATTTGCGCGGAACAGAAATATTTGGGAGGGATGGACGAGCGGGAAGTAATCGCAATTCTGCGAGGGTATCACAGAGAGTACGGATATCTGATTGAAAATATTTGTGAGATTGTGCAGAAAAGAAGAGCGGATGAAGAAGCGAGTCTGGAAGGATAGGACGGGGAGCGCCAGAGGCGCTTCCCCGTTTGCGTTATGCGTTTCTTTCCGACAGTATCTGATAATCTCTGTCCACGCAGATGGTCTTGTAAGCCGGACGGATGATCTTACCGTTGTTTGCAAGCTCTTCCATGCGGTGGGCGCTCCAGCCCACAATTCTTGCGATGGCAAAGATCGGTGTGTAGAGTTCCATAGGCAGATTAAGCATACTGTATACAAAGCCGGAATAGAAGTCCACATTGATATTGACGCCTTTGTAGATGGGACGTTCTTCCGCGATCAGCTCGGGCGCAAGCCGCTCCACCAAAGAGTAGAGAGCAAATTCGTCCTGCAATCCTTTCTCGTTGGAAAGCCGTTCCACGAAGGACTTGAATATGACGGCACGAGGATCGGACTTTGAGTAAACGGCATGTCCCACACCGTAGATTAACCCCGCATGGTCGAAAGCTTCCTTATGCAGGAGCTTTTTCAGATAATCTGCTACCTGTCCCTCGTTGCTCCAGTCTGAGACGACACGCTTCATCTCTTCGAACATTTTGACGACCTTAATGTTGGCGCCGCCGTGCCGGGGTCCCTTTAAGGAACCGATTGCCGCCGCGATGACGGAGTAGGTGTCTGTCAGGGAGGAAGTGACGACATGGGTGGTGAAGGAGGAGTTGTTACCGCCGCCGTGCTCCATGTGAAGGATCAGGGCGATATCCAAAACCCTCGCCTCCAGAGGCGTGTATTTATTATCCGGGCGAAGAATATGTAAAATATTTTCCGCGTTTGAAAGATTCGGCTGGGGCTGGTGAATGTAGAGACTTTCCCCGTTATGGTAATGGTTGTATGCCTGATAGCCGTAGATGGAAAGCATCGGGAAGAGCGCGATTAGCTGCAGGCACTGTCTGAGCACATTGGGAAGAGACGTGTCGTCGGCCCTGTCGTCATAGGAGTAGAGTGTCAACACGCACCTTGCCAGTGTGTTCATCATATCGTTGCTGGGCGCCTTCATGATGATATCCCGCACGAAACTGGTGGGGAGGGAGCGGTAACTGTTAAGCAGCTTCGTAAAACCGGACAGTTCTTTCTCATCCGGCAGTTTGTCAAACAGGAGAAGATAGGTGACCTCCTCGAAGCCGAAACGCCCGTCCGCAGAAAGGCCGTTTACGAGATCCTTTACATTATATCCCCGGTAAAAGAGTTTGCCGTGGGTGGGAACCTGAACGCCGTCCACAATCTTGTTGGCGCGCACGTCGGAAATGTTTGTTAAACCGGCCAGGACACCCTTGCCGTTTAAGTCTCTCAAGCCACGCTTTACGTCAAATTTTGTGAAAAGTTCCGTATCGATAATGCCGGCCTGTTCACTCAGATTTGCAAGCCGTACAATTTCGGGGGTAATTTCAGAAAAGCTATTCTGTTCCATTTATGTACCTCCTTTTCAGAAAACTGGTATTACATTGTGACAAAAACGGCGCAGGGGACGGTTCTCCCTTGCACCGACACCATTATAATACCATAAAAAAAGGCACGCAAACAAGTAAAAGAGAGAATTTAACAAATTTTTAACATTATGTTAATAATATTTTTTGGGGATTTTTTCCTATTTTTTGTTTGTTTTTTTATGGTGAGAGCTGTATAATATAACTGAATAAATATTTGTTTTGCAAACCGATTTGACAGGAAATATTCGTGTGATAACAGGGAAAGGAGCGATACTATGAACGTGGGTGCGATATCATCTCAAAAGGGCCTGTTTTGGTCTTATTCCCATCTTGCCAGCGGGAAACGGATCAATACGGCGAAGGATGACGCCGCGGGGCTCGCCATCGCCCAGAGAATGAAAACCCAGGAGACAGGTCTTAAAGTCGGCGCGGATAACGCGGGAATGGCCATAGGAGCAAACAACGTCGCGGAAGGCGCTCTTGGCGGTATGTCGGATTATTTGCAGAGGATCCGCGAACTTGCAGTGAGATCTATGAACGGCATCAACTCCGACGCGGATAAGCAGATTTATCAAAGAGAGATCGATCAGATGAAGCAGGGGATTGAATCCCTGGCCAGAGATACATCCTTTAACGAGCAGAAGCTTTTGGACGGCAGTATGGCGGATATGGCGGTAGCTGCTTCTCCTAACGGAAGCAGTATGCATATACAGATGGAAAACTCCACTCTGGAGGCGCTCGGCATTGCCGATCTGGACGTTACGTCGAAGAATTTCAGTTTGGACGCCATAGATAAGGCGCTTGATATGGTGTCCGAGCGAAGGAGCAGCCTGGGAGCGGCGACAAACGCTCTGGAGTATACGCGCAATTACAACAATTCAGCCGCGTTGAGCCAGCTTTCTTCCAGAAGCCGTATTGAGGACTTGGATTTTCCGAAGGCAGTTTCCAAAAAGAAACAGGAGGAAGTGATGGGGCAGTATCGGATGCATATGCTCAGAAAGCAGATGGAGCAGAAGAAGTCTCTTTCGGCCCTGTTTTAAATTTTACGAAGGCGTGCGACGCTCGTTTTTGCGCTATTGACTTTTTAAAGTCGGTCTGAGATAATAGCGTGAGAAGAACTTCTAAAATCACTCACAGCAAAAGCTGTTTCGCAAAGTCAGCATAGCTGACTTGGAAGCTCTAAGTCTCATGCAGGAGAATGCCCAAAAACGAGCATTCTCCAGGACGAGTAAGCTCGTCCGCGGATTTTGAGATTCCGCATAAACATATGAGGGACATTCGGGATTCCCGGGAGCAGTCCCGGGATATTCCGTGAACCAATATAATTTTAAGGAGGAGAACGTAAAATGGCAACAAAAGCGTATTATCCCATTTCCGAGATTGGCGCCGGCAAGGCTGGTTTTTCCAAGACCCGTTCCATTATTGAGGCGGCATTCTACGGGAATAACGTAGTCAAGGTTAACACCCTTAGAGAGGCTTATGAGCTGGCAAAGAACTCACCCGGTACGGTGGTGACGGATATGCCGGTCAAGGATGGCGAAACCTTCGGTCTTCCCGCTGACGCAAAAGTTCTGTTATTCAATGACGGCGCTGTAACCGGCCGTTACGCAGCAGCACGCCGCATCAAAGGCGAGCCCGGCGTAGACGAAGCAAAATTAGATAAAGTGGTTATGGATGCGATCTATGAGACACGCTGGAAAACCATGTACCATGCAGAGTGCTTCGTAGGTCTGGATCCTGAGTTTATGGCTAAGGCGCACCTTCTCATTCCGGAAGGAGAGGAGAACCTGCTTTACAACTGGATGATCAATTTCCAGTATACTTCTGACGAGTATGTGAAGATGTACAAGAACTCCAAGCCTGTAGGTGATGGCAAGGAGCCTGACATCTATATCTTCTCCGATCCCCAGTGGGCACCCCATGAGGCTCCCGATGTGGATTATAGCTGTTTGAGCGATCCTTTGACACTTTGCTACTTCGATACAAACGAGAACTGCGCAGCAATTCTTGGCATGAAGTATTTCGGTGAGCACAAGAAGGGCACACTGACCATGGCATGGGCGCTTGCAAACAGAAACGGTTACGCTTCCTGCCACGGCGGCCAGAAAGAGTACTCCTTAGAGGGCGGCAAGAAGTTCGTTGCTTCCGTGTACGGTCTGTCAGGTTCCGGCAAGTCCACTCTGACCCATGCAAAGCATGACGGCAAGTACGATGCGTTCGGCGGTATCAAGGTGCTCCACGATGACGCTTTCATCATCAATGCAGACACCTGTGCATCCATCGCTCTTGAGCCTACTTATTTTGATAAGACATCCGATTATCCGACAGGATGTCCAGACAACGAGTTCTTGTTATCTGCTCAGAACTGCTCCTGCACGATGGACAGCGAGGGCAAGATCCAGCTCGTAACCGAGGATATCAGAAACGGTAACGGCCGTGCGATCAAGTCCAAATTGTGGTCCCCTAACCGTGTGGACAAGATCGACGCACCTGTAAACGCGATCTTCTGGATCATGAAAGATCCTACGATCCCGCCGGTAGTGAAGTTAAAAGGTTCCGCGCTTGCATCCGTTATGGGCGCTACGCTGGCTACCAAGACCTCTTCCGCAGAGCGTGTTGCTGCAGGCACCGATCTGAACGCAATCCGTATCGTGCCTTATGCTAACCCGTTCAGAACATATCCTCTCGTAAACGACTACGAGAAGTTCAAGAAGCTGGTTGAGGAGAAGAACGTAGACTGCTACATTGTTAACACCGGTGACTTCATGGGTCACAAGTGCCAGAAGGAAGATACGCTGGGCATTCTGGAAACAATCGTGGAAGGCAAGGCGAAATTCGAGCAGTGGGGTCCTTTTGAGGATATTGAGATCATGAACGATTGGAGCGGCAAGACAGGCGATTTCACTCCCAACTTGGATGACGCTGATTACAAGGCTCAGTTAAAGAGCGCTCTGGAGACTCGCGTCAATGCGGTTAAAGGCTTCGCTGAGAAGAAGGAAGGCTATGACAAGCTTCCTGACGAGGCGCTGGCTGCTCTCGAGAAGCTGGTTAACGCTCTGTAATTCTTAGGTAACTTTATACAGGTAAAAAGAGTGTGTATCCGGAAATCGTCTGGTTTTCGGATACACTTTTTGATATCAAAGATTTTAGACTTAAATGGACACCTGAAAAGTAAAATTGGACGTTATTGATAATAGTTGTAGTTTTGCAATTTGTGATTACATTGATATCAGAGGATTCGGATGAAATATTTTCGGAAATTTACAGGGATCATCTTAACTTTAATTATTGTTGTTATGTTTTTTGCGCTGTTTGGACATCACTCGGATGAGGATAACTCTTCGATGCCGGAACATGTTGGATATAGTTTAAATGAAGGCTGGCAGTTGGTCACTCCTGACGGCACAGCGCATGCGGAGATTGATCTTCCATATGCGGGACAAATCCTGGATTCGGATACGATTATTTTCCGGAATATGCTGTCTGTGGAGTTTGCCGGCATGACAATGGTGTTTTCCTGTGAAAATGCGGATGCTCGGGTACTTTTTGACGGAGAGGTGCTTTACCAGCAGAAAGCGGCGGATATAAGCGATGACAGCGAGCAGTCTGTGATGATTCCCGATACCTGGCAGGAAGGTCAGGAGTGGGCAGAGCTTTGTGTGGAACTGACCGTTGTGAACAGGAGCAAGGAAATTGTACTTGAGGATGTTATTTTGGGGGCCGGCGATACAATAATCATCGGGTTGGTAGGCAACAATCTGGCGGATATCGCGTGCTGCCTTCTGATTGTGATTTCAGCGATCATTTTGTTTGTCCTTGCTCTGATACGGTGGTACACAAACCAGCCAAGCCGTGGAGGTCTGTTTCTTGGTCTGTTTGGTTTGACGGCAGGTATTTACTGTTTTATCGGTACAGATACGTTGAACCTCTTTTTTGATATGCAGGGAATCCATGTGCTGCAAGAATATCTGATGCTGATGATGCCGCTGTTTTTGGCTTTATTTTTTGATCGCAATTTGGGAAACATGTTTCCGCGCCGTTTTGCGGTTCTGCTTTCCATAGTCAGTTTCAACGCGGTGGTTCAGATCATTTTGGAGCTGGTTGGCGTGCGGGATCTGCTCGCCATGGCGGATGTGTCGACTACAGTGCTGGGGCTTGTCTGTGTGGTGGCGATTGTGAGCCTGATACAGTTGGGGAACAAGAGCCGCCGTGTGCAGATTCTTCTGCCGGTTCTGGCCGTGTTCGTGTTGCTTGCCGGGGAAGTGGCAAAGGTGATTCTGAACTATTTTTCCCTGTACGCCTATGCGAAGGTGGCGACACTCTACGGCATGGCGTTATTTGGTTTGTTGCTTGTCATCCTGCATATTTTACATATTTCAAAGGAGTATCGGCTGGAGGCGGAGGAAAAGGTAAAGGCGGCGGAGAGACAGAGCAGTCAGTTGGTGCTTGCGAAGATGGAGGCGGATGCGGCCAGGCATGAGGCGGATGCGGCGAATGAGGCGAAAGGAAAGTTCCTGGCACAGATGTCCCATGAAATCCGTACACCGATCAATGTGGTGCTCGGCATGGATGAAATGATTTTGCGCGAATCGAAGGAGGAAAACGTCAGGGAATACGCGATGGACATCCACACGGCGGGCCAGTCGCTATTGTCGCTGATCAACGATATTCTCGATTTTTCAAAGATTGATTCGGGGAAAATGGAGATTGTACCGGTTGTATATGAGGTCAGCAGTATGATCCATGATCTGGTGAACATGACCTTGCAGCGGGCGAAGGACAAGGAGCTACGGCTGGAAGTGGAGATTGACCATGAAATCCCTACCTGTCTGTATGGGGATGATGTGCGTGTCCGCCAGGTACTAACCAATATTTTGACTAATGCCGTCAAGTATACGAAAGAGGGAACTGTCTGGTTGCGGGCCAGAAGCCGTGTCGTGGGAGAAAAAGCTTTCCTTTATTTTGAGGTGGAGGATACGGGCATCGGCATTAAAGAGGAAGACTTGCCAAAACTTTCCGCGGAGTTTGAGCGGATCGAGGAGGACAGGAACCGCAACATTGAAGGCACCGGCCTGGGGATGAGCATTACGGTGCAGCTCCTTGCATTGATGGACAGTAAACTTCAGGTTGAGAGCGAATACGGAAAAGGATCGAAATTTTATTTTGAGATAGAGCAAAAGATTATTGACAACACGCCGATTGGAGATTTCGAATCGAAGGTAAAGCAGATGTCGGAAACTTTCTCCTATGAATCCAGCTTTATCGCGCCGGATGCAAAGCTTTTGGTGGTGGATGACAATGCGGTCAACCGCAAAGTGCTGCGGAATCTTTTGAAGGAGACACAGATTCAGGTGTCGGAGGCAGGCGGGGGTGTCGAGTGCCTGAACATGGTTCAGGAAAACCGTTACGACCTGATTTTCCTGGATCATATGATGCCGGAAATGGACGGCGTGGAAACGCTTCACCGCATGAAGGCACTGGATGATTTTCCTTGCAAGAATACACCGGTTGTCGTATTGACCGCGAATGCGGTGTCGGGAGCAAAGGAAGCGTATCTGGAAGAAGGCTTCGACGATTTTTTGTCGAAGCCGGTTGTGCCTGATAAACTGGAAAACATGATTCGGAAAATGTTGCCGCCGGAGTTGCAACAGGCGGCGGAACCGTCAAATGCACCGGCGTCAGGGGCGCAGTCGCTTTCCTGCATTGAGGAACTGCCTGTGGTGGAAGGGATGGATTGGAATTACGCGTGGCTCCATCTGCCGGATATGGAACTGCTCTCATACACGTTAAAAGAGTTTTATGATCAGATCGAACCGGCGGCGGACAGTCTGGAACACGCTTATGAGCAGATTTCGGACCCTGCGTATCTGGAGCAGTACCGCATTCAGGTGCACGCTATGAAGAGTCTCGCGGCAACAGTCGGAATCGTAACGCTTTCGGGTGTAGCCAGAGTCTTGGAATCTGCGGCAAAAGATGGTAAAATAAATATAATCGTATCCATGACAGATATTTTTTTGGAAGAGTGGCGTAGTTATCGGCTGAGGCTTAAAGGGATTTTCGGCATTGGAGACGAAGCGAAGAAAGAAATTGTTGATTATTCTGTCATACGGGCGCTTGTGGAGATGGTGCGCATCAGTATGCAGGAGATGGACATTGACCGGGCGGACGAACTGATGGGGCAGTTACGGGAGTACGCTTTTTCGGAGGAAACCGGGCGGATCATCCAAAAGCTCGCGGAGGCGGTGACCAATCTGGATCCTGAGGAAACGGATCGTCTTGCCGGCCTGTTGTCAGGGCAGGCGGTGGAACAGTAGGAGGACGAAATGAAAAAGATACTATTAATCGGGAAGTTTAATACGGTGGTAAACGAGACGAACCGCTTTTTATCCCAATATTTTCATGTGCAGCTCTGCTCGGAAAACGCGGAGGTCCTGGGGGGAATGCTGAAAATCGTAAACCCGGATTTGGTTGTAATCAGCCTTATTGGCGCCTATGACGTGGACACGTCCATCTTCTTTCTGCTGAGTGACAAGTATCCGTATATTCCTGTTTTGACTATCGGGACAAAGGAGGAGAGCGACAGGTTTTTTAAATACTACCAGGAGGAACAGTTTGAAAATCTGATCCGTCCTGTGGAAAACACCGTGATTATGGAGGCCGTTTGCAGGCGGTTCGGGCTCGAGAAAGACAGAGTCGAGCGGGAGGCCAGGGAGGAGAATCAAAGCCACAGCGGAAAAAAGAGGATTCTTGTCGTGGATGACAACGGGACGGCTCTTCGGACAATCAAGGCGATGTTAGAGGATACATATGAGATTACACTGGCGATTTCCGGGGCGCAGGCGATGACTTCCATAGGAAAAAAGAGGCCGGATCTGATTTTGCTCGACTATGAGATGCCTGTCTGCGACGGGAGGATGACGCTGGAAATGATACGTGCCGATGAAGACTTGTCAAGTATACCGGTGGTGTTTTTAACCGCCATCAACAACCGGGAAAATATTGAGGCGGTGGTGAAATTAAAACCGGCGGGCTATTTTTTAAAGCCCCCGGTGAAGGAGAAGCTGCTTGCGGAGCTTGATAAAATATTAAATACGGAATAGGATGATGGGAGGAAAAGCGTATGTATCATTGTCATACCTGTTATTATATGATCACATGTCAAGACGAGCTGTTTACCGTGTTACAGCAGATTTCGCCATTGCCGCACTTTACGCACGAATATCTGTCAAGCGATTCGCTGGATGAGGCGCTTGCGGGCCAAGCGGACGTGATTTTGGCGGATATCAGGCAAACGCAGACAAAAGAGACGGTAGCCTCATTGATTGCCTGTAAGAGGAAAACGGCGAATCTGATTTTGCTTGCGGATAAGGAGCAGGCAGAGGCTTTGACTTTGAAGAATGATATGAATATCACGGATATATGGATAATGCCGCTATCCGAATCCGAATTCAGGTTTCGTCTGATCCGGTGGCAGACTACTTACAAGATGAGTAAGGACTTTTGGAAGACGCAAAACTATCTCAATGCGACAATAAACTGTGTGCCTCATCTGATTTGGTATAAGGATAAAGAAGGTGCCCACATAAAAGTGAACGAGGCGTTTTGTAAGGCGGTCAATAAATCGATGGAGCAGATTGAAGGACGCGGCCACTATTATATTTGGGACATCGATCCGGACGAGTATGCGAAAGGCGAGTTTATCTGCATGGAGTCGGAATACGAGGTTATGGAGAAGAGAGAGACTTGTATTTTTGATGAGACGGTTAAGATCGGGGACAGCATGCGTGAGCTGAAAACCTATAAGGCGCCCTTGTTTGATTTGGACGGAAGCGTTATGGGAACAGTAGGCATTGCTACGGATGTGACGCAGGAGCGGCTTTACGAGCAGATGATGATCAAAAACGCGAACACGGATTTCCTTACCGGCCTGTATAACAGGCGCTATGTGTATGAGCACATCGAAGAAAAAAAGGATGACGATATCACCGTGTTTTGCATCGATCTGGATCATTTTAAAAGTATCAATGATATTTATGGCCACCACGAGGGCGACCGGGCGCTGGTTCTCACGGCGAAGACGCTCCAGGAGACCGTATCGGATGGTCTGATTGCACGAATCGGAGGCGACGAGTTTCTGGTGCTGATGTTTGGGACGCGCACGACGGAGGAAGTGGAGCGGACGAGAAGGACGCTCAAGGAGCGAATGGATGCGGAGTACGCGAAGGACGAACATTTTCAAAAAATTTCCGCCAGCGTGGGCGCCGCCTACGCGCGGGCGGGACAGGAAACCTTTGACCGCTTAGTCCATAAGGCAGATGAACTGATGTATCAGGAGAAAGAGAGAAACAGATAAAAATTAACACCAATAAATATAGAATGTGGTAAAAAATTCTGTTGTATTCTGCGGTCGATTCGGATATAATAGGTGTAACCTGAAATGTGCGACAAGTCTTGTTATTTTGAACCTACAGATACTTTAAACGGGATTCCTACATTGTCATATAGATGTCAGGCCTCCAGCCTTTGGGCACCCAGCAGTGGAAGACAGAAGTATGGTTGCGGTTACCCACCTAGCATTGCTAGGAGTCAAAATACAAGACCCGGCATTTTGGGGATATACGAAAGATGGAAAAGCAGTCGTCTTGTACGGCTGCTTTTGCAGGTGTGGAAAAACGGAGGAAAATATGAGTATAAAAATTGGAATTTTAGGTTATGGAAATTTGGGACGCGGCGTGGAGTGTGCCGTGAAAAAAAATCCCGATATGGAGCTTGTGGCGGTGTTTACAAGAAGAGAACCGGAAAAGCTGTCAGTACTCGCTGGGACGGCGGCGGTATGTCATGTGTCTGAGGCAGATGACTGGAAGGACAAAATTGACGTGATGATTCTCTGCGGCGGCAGCGCAACGGATTTGCCGGAACAGTCGCCAGCGTTTGCCAGACTTTTTAATATTGTGGACAGTTTTGACACCCATGCAAGAATCCCGGAGCATTTTGCGAACGTTGACGCAGCGGCGAAGGAGGCGGGAAAAATCGGTATTATTTCCGTGGGCTGGGATCCAGGGATGTTTTCTTTAAACAGGATGTACGCCTCAGCCATTTTGCCGGATGGTAAAGATTATACATTTTGGGGAAAAGGGGTCAGCCAAGGGCACTCCGACGCGATCAGGAGAATAGAGGGCGTGGAGAATGCCAGGCAGTACACCGTTCCGGTGGAGGCGGCTTTGGAGGCTGTGAGGGAAGGGAAAAATCCCGAACTTTCCACCAGGGAGAAACATACCAGAGAGTGTTTTGTAGTTCTTAAGGAGGGGGCGGACGCCGAGAGGGTTGAGCGTGAGATCAAGACCATGCCCAATTACTTTGCGGACTATGACACTACCGTACATTTTATAAGTGAGGAGGAACTGCAAAGGGAGCATAGCGGCATCCCGCACGGGGGCTTTGTGATTCGAAGCGGCAAGACAGGCTGGGAGGGGGAGAACAGCCATTTAATGGAGTATCGATTGAAGCTGGATTCCAACCCGGAATTTACTGCCTGCGTGATTGTCGCATACGCGAGGGCGGCTTACCGTCTGAGCAAAGAGGGAATGGCAGGGGCGAAGACGGTGTTTGACATTCCGCCGGCTTATCTGAGCGCAAAGAGCGCCGAGGAGCTGCGGGCTTCTATGCTATAGTTTAACGCCGGCGTCGGACAGAAGTACAGGGAAATTTTAAACGTGGGTAGTCATCGTCGATTTTTATTATGACATACTGTTGTCGTGTTTTCTGTGATATATTTGTCTAAAAAGACGAGGAGGGGCTATATGAAATATCCATGGATTGACGAGTATCTGAAAGGGAAACGCGGTGTGACGAAGGATGTACAGGCTGAGTGGAATTGGGAGAGATATCTGATTGACGGAAAAATGTTCGCGGCTGTCTGTCTGGATCCGGACAATAAACCTTATTACATAACCATGAAACTGGATCCGGTAGAGGGCGATTATTTACGGCAACAATATCCGGATATTGTGCCCGGTTACTATATGAATAAGCAGCACTGGAATTCTGTAAAGCCTGACGGGGAAGTGACGGACGATTTGATGAAACATATGCTTGACGAGGCATACCGGCTTGTACTTTCCTCCTTCAGCGGAAAGAAGCAAAGAGAGATTTTAGGGCTGACCGTCTGCGGATCGGATTGTACGAAATGCGGCTGTTATGGTAATATGTGTACAGGATGCAACGAGTCAAACGGTAAGGTTTTTCATGCGCCAAAGAATACGGCCTGTCCGATCTACCGCTGTGCGGTGAATCAGAACAAGTATGCGAACTGTGCCGGGTGCGAAAAGCTGCCCTGTGATATCTGGAGGGCAACGAAAGATCCGTCCATGACGGAGGAAGCTTTCGAGGCGAGCATTTCGCAGCGCGTGGAAAATCTCTCACCGGGAAAATAGAAAATGAACGCTGTCTGAAAATGAAGAAATTCATGAGCAATTTTAATCAGAGAGGATTATCGTATTTGCCACCGTTCTTTTTCCGTTAATACGCCCTTTGGTGGGGGCAGATTGGGAGGTGGACAAACGGGCAGCAACCCGATATTACCGATTTTAATTTATATCGGCCGCACAGTGACTGACGGATGTTCAGCTACTGCGCGGCTTTTTTGTTTATAGATAACTCTGACCTGGTGACATAAATCACCGGTTTTTTTTGACAGAAAGCTTTCAAAATGCCGGAAACTTTGAATCTGAATTTTTACTACAAGTTTTTGGCATTCAGGAAGAGCTCATGCCGGGATAGAAGTCAGACAAATGGTGTGAACGGATCTCTTTTGAACTGGTACTGGGATTCTTGCAGAGATAACGGGTAATGTCTTTAAATGAGGAACCGGCATTCAGATGACGTTCGATATAAAGTCTGTCTGCAGCAGTAAGATGCTTATGGTTACTCGGAACATATTTACTCATGATGTCTCCTTCCACTGCTGTCAGGGACATAGATATCAAAAAGTATGTGCAGGATTAAATTCGACTTGTGCATAGGTAACTTCTATTGAACAAAGGGCAGAATTTATTTTTGCAATTTAGGTAATTGATTTCGAATTGATTTCAATGGACAGGAGGGCTTTTCTTTCTTGAAGGTTCGTGTTATGATAATGCAGAAAAGTCTGTTATCCATAGCAGGTAGACCCTTTTTAAGGGATTGCCGAATGGGAAGTGGGCCTTTTATTATGTTCAGGGTAAATGTTAAGGAAAAGGAGTAATGTGAAAATGGGAAGGAAACAGTCAGACGCCCGCATTAGTCGAAAAACGAGGAAGAGTCTTAACGGAAGGATTTTGAGGAACACCACACTCAATATTTTGATTTTGGTGACAGTTTGTTGTGTGATTATGGTGCTTTCCATGCAATCGCTGGCAAACAGTATTTTACTGGACAGCCTGCAGCCAATGGCCAGACAGTCAGCTAAGACAGTGGAGGCGAATATTCGCATGCTGGCAGAGCGCATGATGATGCTTGCCGGCGATTCGAGAATGAACATAGTTGATATAGGAGGAAACGTAACGGAATCCGGGCATGATGGAAAGACGGCAGCGGACGGATGGGAGGCTGTTTTGACAGAAGCAGCCGAGATTTACGAATTTTATACGATTGCTCTCTATGACTTAAGCGGCAGACTGGTCCAGGGAATAGACGGGGCTCCGGAAAGTCTGGATGATGGCTTTTTTGCCATGCTTAAGGAAACAGATAATCTGACGACTTATAACAGTACCATTTTTCAGGATAATTTGGGCATCACTATGGGGATGCCGGTAAAGGAAAACGGCGAAACCGCTTTTTATTTGGTAGGTGTCTATAAATACGATATGCTGAATGATGTGCTAAGCAGTATAAACATAGGAAAAAACGGTATGGCTTATATGGTTAACCGTGAAGGAATTGTCACAGGCCATCCGGATCAGTCAAAGGTTCAAGCCAAAAGTACGCTGCTGCAGCTTAGCGGTGGAAATGAGGAAGCGATTAAAAGTGTGACGACAGGGGAGATCGGTTCAACAGAATTTGACATTGACGGACAGCAGATGCTGGTGGCTTTTTCACCCGTTCATGGCACACAGTGGGCTTTGGTTATCCAGGTGCCAAAGTCTGATTACAATAATCTGATAAACGGGGCGATGATAGTTGCAGGAATATGTACGCTGGTGGTGCTCTTTATATCTATTCTGGTGATTCTGCGGATGGCCCGTTCAATATCTAAACCGGTGAAGAATGTGACAAATCGGATGATTGGCCTTTCCGACGGTGATTTGCATACAGAGGTGGCGCATATCAGGTCAGGGGATGAGCTTGAGATTATGACCAGAACATTGGCAGATACGGTAGAAAGTGTTAACCGGTACATATCAGATATCCATCAGGTATTAAGCAGCGTTGCGGACGGCAACCTGCAGATTGAGCCTCAGGTTCAGTATAAAGGTGATTTCACGCTGATTCGTAACAGTCTCGGCACGATTCTCGAGTCCATGAATAAGACGATATCGGGATTTCGGGCGGCTGCGGCCCGCCTTGCCCAAATGGCAGAAGAACTGAGCGGACAGTCAGGGCAGCTTCATCAGGCATCTTTAGAACAAAATCAGGCGACCGAGGTACTGGTTGATGAAGTGACCCATGTCAAGGAACAGCTTGCCGGCGTAATTAAGAGCAGTGACCAGACGCATACTCTGACCGGTGAAATCACCAGAAAGGTGCAGGAAGCGAATACGCAGATGGACGCCCTTTCTAATGCAATGAGCAATATCAGCTCCAACGCCCAGGAAATTACAAGTATTGCCAAAGCTATTGATAATATTGCGTTTCAGACCAATATTCTGGCGCTGAACGCAGCTGTGGAGGCGGCGCGGGCCGGAAGCGCGGGCCGCGGGTTTGCCATTGTGGCCGAGGAGGTGAAGGACCTGGCAGGTAAAAGCGCCAAGGCAGCTCAAAGTGCGGTGGATATCGTAACAAATACCAAGGCTGTTATCCAGGAAGGCGTGGAACTGAACGCCAGTACGGCGGAATCTCTGCAGGCCATTTATGGTGTTTCCACTGAAATCAGTGAAATATCAGACCAGTTGGTAGTGGCAGTGCAGGGGCAGGAGAATGCGCTGGTTAGCATGGAAGAGAGGATTGCGACAATTTCATCCATCGCCGACAGGAATCTGCAAAATGCCGTTGGAACAAGCCAGTCCAGCGAGCTTTTGGCAAAGGAAGCCGAAGAGCTTCAGGTGCAGGTAATGAAATTTGCTTTGAAGGAGGAATAACGTTGAAGAAGATAAGAGAAATGATGAAATGGATGTTTGGCATAGCGTTGATTTTCTCAGTTATGCTGCTTACAGGTTGCGGTGAGCAGACAGGTCTTCGGGATGGTTATTATACTGCTCAGGCTTCAGAGTTCAGCCACGGCTGGAAAGAATATATTACGATTATGGTCAAGGGTGGAAATATTGTCTCGGTGGAATATAATGCGGAAAATGCCAGCGGCTTTGTCAAAAGCTGGGATAATACCTATATGCAGGCAATGCTGCATAGCTCTGGAACTTATCCGAATGAGTATACCCGTTTCTATGCCGGTCAGCTTTTAGGCAGGCAGGGAGATGGTGAGATTGATGCGCTGACCGGGGCGACTTCCTCTTACGGATCCTTTCAGAAGCTGGCGGCAGCGGTAATAGAACAGGCAAAGCAGGGCGATTCCAGTATTGCAATTGTGGATACGGCAGAGTAAACGAAAGGGGCTGCCGTATGCGAGAGTCCCTTTCACAGTTGACTGAAAATCAATAATATTCAATTGATAAGGATTTATTCAGGTGTCCAAATCACATCAATGATGTAGCAGAGATGGCGCCCATGTATTTTCACTGGATCAAATCGGAGGATACTGCCAATCGCGGCGGCGGTATGCTGCAGATCAAAATTTATCAGGATGACGGCGAAGGCGGTCTTTCAGACGAAGATGCGGTGAAGATTTTCCAGGATTGAGGAGGATGGCCGCCTTACAGGCTTCTATGAAATGAATATCCGCCGGCGGCCGATGAAAGGGAAGGATTGTAAGATGAACAGGACATATAAAATCATTGCGGTCGATATGGACGGAACCTTGCTAAAGTCCGATAAGACCATACATGAAGACACGATTCGCGATATGCAGGCCGCCGTGGAAAAAGGCGTTTGGATTGTGTACTGTACAGGTCGTGCGCTTTCGGAAATGCAGAGTTATTTCGAGGTGTTGCCTATGGTAAGGTATGCGGTTTGCTACAGTGGAGCCATCGTGTACGACTGTATGGAAAACAAATGTCTTTGCCGTTCGGAAATCGGTCAGGAGTACATAGGAAAGATAATAGAAACGGCAAAAAAATATAAGGCGATGTTGCACTTTATGACGGAGGAGGAATCGATCGTCGCGGCCAGTGATGTAACTCATATGAATGATTTTTGCATGAGTGTATATCAGGCGCTTTTTGACAAAGTGACAAGGAAAGTTGCGGATATGGAGGCGGAGGGAAAACTTCATGATTCCATAGCAAAAATTAATGTCTATTTTCGATCGTCGAAGGAACGGGAAGAGGGTTTTGAAGAGCTGAGAAAACTTCCTTTGACCATCGCGTTTGCGGAAGAATCGGGTTTGGAAATGACGGCTGAACATGTGACAAAGGCGGCGGGGCTGGAAAGCCTTGCGGCATACTTAAACGTGCCTATGAAGCAGATCGCAGGGATCGGAGACGCTGACAACGATAGGGAGATGTTAAATGAAGTGGGATTTTCCGTCGCAATGGGAAACGCGGGGGAGGATATCAAAGAACTATGCGATTTTGTTACGGCTGACAACGATCACAACGGTGTCGGAGAAGCGATTCGGTATATAGTGGAGAAATTGTAACAAATTTCCGACGATCATACTTTGCGTTCCACCTACATAAATATAGAGGAGGGCTTTAAAAGAATGATAGACGGCAGTTTGAGTCGGAGCCGGGGCTTGCCTTAATCGCAGTCAGGAAACGGAGTATTCCTTCAAAAACCCCATATTTCCGACGCGTGTCATCGCGGTAAACTGCTCTGACGTGGAGGATACGTATGAACGTTAACGCAAAACAGCTCGCGAAGCTTGCGCTGATTTTTTTTGGACTGCTGTTTTTGGTCTGTATCTGTCTGGGACGGCGGCAAAAGCAGCCGCTTTCTGAAATTGAGGGGGAGAAAATTACGGTGGAGGATGTGGAGATCTTGCTGGACGCTATGGGGATCTCCATTTCTTTTTCCGAAGTTGACGATACGGAGCAGATACGTGATCTTCAGGAGAAAGAAAGTCTCGAGTCAAAGGGGCGCAACGAGTATCTTACATATGGGCAATACGGGGAGATTTGCCATCAGGTCGGGAAAGAGGAATGGGGACTTCCCGATTACAGTGACAAATATGAGCCGGAACAGGAGTTTTTAAAAGAGGATTGGTATCGTGCCTTCCGCATGTTTCTGGCTTATCTTGACAAGGAATCGTCCATATGGGAGACTACGGTTTTTGTGTTGAAAACGGATCGGGAGAAGGCGGAAGCCTATACGGAAAACGGTGCGATGCAGGGGGCGTGTCCGTATATTTCGACAGCTTTTGAGGGGAGTGAACTGCAGGAATTAAAGGTTTATATGAAAGGAAATACATTGCTTACGATCGTTGAGGTGCTGCCGGAGGATCATTATATGGGAAGTGTGTGGGTGATGGAAGATATAGATGGCACACTGGATTGTTTTTATCATCAGACCGTATTCAAAGCAACGCTTTCCGGGGACGCACTTAAAAATCCGCCGGGGCGGGAACAGGTGGCGGATTTGACTTTCCGGGACGGACGGATTGTGGAGGCAAAAGAGCGCAGGGAAAAAATTCACGGCAGGCTGTTGCGCGCTTCTGCGCAGGAACTGGAGATCGAGGACTACGGGATTTATCAGATCGCGGAGGAGATGGAGGTCTATAAGCTGTACGGGAGTCTGAAAACATTGGAACAGGCACAACTGCGGGTGGGCTGTGCGGATACGGATTTCGTCGTCGACAAGGGAAAGGTATATGCCTGTCTTGTTTCGGAGGAGGCGGGGGCCGATCAGATCAGGGTGCTTTTAAAAAATACGGCGGCGGGCAGCAATTTCCATGATGCGGTGGACATTATCGTGGACGGCGAAAAGATCAGACTGCGGAAGGATCAGATGACCGTCGGGGAGCGCAGAACGTATCGCAGTGAAAATCTCACGGACAAGGTTACGGTGGAGATGGAGGGAAGCACAAGGGCGGATCACGATTACCACGGAGCGGTTGAGTGTCTTCGGACAAAACAGGGGATTGCGGTAGTCAATGAACTGCCATTGGAGGAATATCTCTATGCGGTGGTGCCAAGCGAGATGCCGGCATCTTATCCGCAGGAGGCGCTTAAGGCGCAGGCAGTGTGCGCCAGAACCTATGCGTACCGTTACATTCTGCGGGCGGGCATCCCGGAGCTTGGCGCCCATGTGGACGATACCACGGCCTATCAGGTGTATCATAATATTGAGGAACATGCGGACTCCACCACGGCGGTCAAAGAGACGGACGGGGTGCTTCTCACCTATGACGGGGAGGCGGCGGGAAATTATTATTATTCCACTTCCTGCGGAACAGGGACGGATGTAGTAAGCTGGCAGGGAGGAAACGGCGAGGAGGTACCCTATCTGCGGGGCGTGCGCGTGAGCAGTGCATACGATGAGGGAGCGGAAGGAGCGGAGCAATCGGACGCTGAGACAGGAGGGGACGATGTTCCGGGTGCAGAAGAATCAGAGGGAACAGGAGAACAACGGCAGTCTGCGAAAACGGATGATGGATTTGACGCGGAGTCCTTGCGCGATGAGGGGACATTCCGACAATTTATCACCAACGTACAAGAAGGGGATCTGGAGAAGGAGGAACCTTGGTACCGTTGGAATTATTGTGTGGAGGATTTGGACGGGAAGGAGCTGTCCGCCCGCTTGAAGGAACGCTATGAAAAGGCGCCTGCTTTTGTTCTGACAAAGGCGGAAGGGGATTATTATGTGTCGGAGCCGGTCGGAAAGACGGGGCAGATAAAGAAGATAGAAATTGTAAAAAGAGGCGCAGGAGGAATCGCGCAGGAATTGTATATTGAGACGGAAAAAGCTGCGTACAAGGTGCTTTCCGAATACAATATCCGCTATGTGCTCTGTGATGGAAAAAGTGCGGTCAGGAAGCAGGACGGGAGTGAAACGGTTCCGGGAACACTTCTTCCAAGCGGCTTTTTTGTGCTGGATACCGCGCTTGAGACTGGAAAAGACGGGGAAAATGTGGTAGGATATACGTTGACCGGGGGCGGCTACGGACACGGTGTCGGCATGTCCCAAAACGGAGCGAAAGCGATGGGAGAGCAGGGGGCCGACTACGGACAGATTCTCTCGATGTTCTATCCCGGCTGTGAGGTGAAGGATGCCGGGGAGTTGCGTGAGCAGTAAAACGGACTGGTGATGATGAGGAGACGAAAGTCTGGAGAATATCCTGTCATAAATGCAGGGATGCATGTCCGTACAATATCGGGAGCCGGAACGCCATTTTAGGCTAATCACAGATATATATGCAGGTAAAAAGGAAATGGAATCAATAGAGTAGATAACGAAACCAACCGGAGTATGATGAGAACGATTTACAGATTATATTATATCCTGCGGGATTTTAACTGGCAGATGACGAAAAAGAATATCAGCGCTTTTGCGGCAAGCACGGCGTTTTTCCTATTTCTGTCCATGATTCCGCTTCTGATGGCGTTGTGTGCCATTCTGCCCTATACGGCGCTGACGGAGGATAATCTGATCAACGCGATCACGCAGTTTACGCCGGATGCGGTGAACGGCATGGTAATACGCATCGTTTCGGACGTTTATGCCAGATCGGCGGGGACGATCACGGTGTTTGCACTGGTAACGATCTGGTCGGCGGCAAAGGCTATGCTGGCGCTGATCTACGGGTTAAACGCGGTCAACGATGTGGAGGAGAAACGAAATTATATTGTGCTGCGGGCAATCGCCTGCTTTTATACGGTGATTATTCTGGCGGCTACGCTTGTGGCGCTTTTTGTGATGGTGTTCGGCAATGTGATTGTGGACATTCTTCTCCGGGATATCCCGCCGCTTCATCTGGTGGTGCATGTGATTATGCGTTTCCGTTTTCTCGTTTCATGGGTGATCCTGACTTTTATTTTTGCCATGATCTATGCCTTTGTGCCGAGCTGTAAACTGCGGTTTAAGGCGCAGATTCCGGGAGCGGCTTTTGCGGCGGTTTTGTGGAGCGTTGCCTCCTTTGCATTTTCCGTCTACGTGGATCACTACAATGACTTCGGCACTTACGGAAGTTTGACTACTGTGGTCATTTTGATGCTCTGGTTTTATATGCTGATGTATATCCTGATGATCGGGGCACATATCAACAGATATTTCGGGCCGGTTTATAAATTTCTCTTCGAGTGGCTTGACAAGTCCAAGGAAAGCCACTAAAATAGCAGAGAGGTTTGTCAAAAGTAAAGATTTTAGAAAAGCGAAGAAGGTGTCAGTAGGAAATTTTTTCCGCCAGAGAGAGGGAATCATCGGCTGCAAGTTCCCTTCGGTTCAGAAATTGTCCGAATTTTCCCACCGGAGCTGTCTGGGTGAACCGGTTTGTCCGCGGACGGATAAACGTAAGTAGCGCAGAACGTACAGGCACGTTACGCCAAAGAAAGCGTCCGTTTGCGGGACTGCGATGAAGCAGATTCCGGGAGCGGGAAACTGGGTGGTACCGCGGAGTCTATTCGTCCCATATGTGTTGCACATGTGGGGCGTTTTTTTGCGCGAATAAGCAGAGCCAGAAGGCGGCAGAGACAGGCCGCATGCTTGCATGTGGACCTGGCGATGACGACTTATGGCGAGCAACGCGAACTCGGAATGCGAAGCATTACGAGTCTGCTTATTCGCAAGGCAACGGCGTTAGAAGGCGAAAGAGACAGGCCGCATGCCTGCATGTGGACCTGGCGATGACGACTTATGGCGAGCAACGCGAACTCGGAATGCGAAGCATTACGAGTCTGCTTATTCGCAAGGCAACAGCGTTAGAAGGCGGCAGAGACAGGCCGCATGCCAGTATTGTGTATGGGTTGATGGAGGAATAGATTGCAAAACTATTTATGAAAGTTTTACTTACATTTGCGACTTACGACAATGGTCATAAAAAGAGAGGAGAGCAGATATGAAAGAAAAATTGGAACAGATCAAGGCGGAGGCGCTGCGCCAGATCGAGGCAAGTGACGCTCTGGAAAAGCTGAATGAAGTGAAGATTAACTTCCTTGGAAAAAAAGGCGAACTGACGGCGGTGTTAAAAAGCATGAAGGACGTGGCGCCGGAGGACCGTCCGAAGGTGGGACAGCTTGTCAATGAGACGAGAGAAGAGATTGAAAAGGTGCTGGAGGCCTCCGTCAAAAAGATGGAGCGGGCCGTCAGGGAAGCGAAGTTAAAGACAGAGGTCATCGACGTAACCCTGCCCTCCAAAAAGAGTAAGATGGGGCACCGCCATCCGAATACCATCGCGCTGGAAGAGGTGGAGAGAATTTTTATCGGTATGGGCTATGAGGTGGTGGAAGGTCCTGATGTGGAGAGGGATTATTATAACTTTGAGGCGCTCAATATTCCGGCGGATCATCCGGCCAAGGATGAGCAGGACACCTTTTATATCACAGGGGATATTCTGCTGCGCACACAGACTTCCTCCACGCAGGTGCACGAGATGGAGAAAGGAAAACTTCCGATCCGCATGATTGCGCCGGGCAGGGTGTTCCGCTCCGACGAGGTGGATGCGACCCATTCTCCTTCCTTCCATCAGATTGAGGGACTGGTGATTGATAAGCACATCACCTTTGCGGATTTGAAAGGGACTCTGGCAGAGTTCGCGAAGGAACTGTTCGGGGAGGACACGAAGGTGAAATTCAGACCCCACCACTTCCCGTTCACAGAACCAAGCGCGGAGATGGATGTGACCTGCTTTAAATGCGGTGGTACAGGCTGCCGGTTCTGTAAGGGAGAGGGCTGGATTGAGATTCTTGGCTGCGGTATGGTACATCCCCATGTGCTGGAGATGAGCGGCATCGATCCGGAGCAGTACACGGGATTTGCGTTCGGCGTGGGGCTTGAGCGTATCGCGCTGTTAAAATATGAGATCGACGACATGAGACTGCTGTATGAGAACGACATTCGGTTTTTAAAGCAATTTTAAAGCATAGACGGGAAAAAACTGGTTTGAGACAGCTTGTGCATTTTTAATATTTTGCAGAGAAGAAAGGGAGAATATTTAACATGAATACAGCATTGTCATGGATTAAGGCATATGTGCCTGAGTTAAACTGTACTGATCAGGAGTACATGGACGCGATGACCCTCTCCGGGACAAAGGTGGAGGGATATACCAGATTGGACAAAAATCTGGAGAAAATAGTTGTGGGACAGATTCAGAAGATCGAGAAGCATCCCGACGCGGATAAGCTGATCGTCTGTCAGGTGGATATCGGAAATGAGGTGATCCAGATCGTCACCGGCGCGCCCAATGTGAAAGAGGGCGATAAGGTGCCGGTCGTTCTGGACGGCGGTAAGGTGGCTGGCGGCCACGACGGCGGTCCTCTGCCGGAAAACGGCGTTTCCATTAAGGCGGGAAAGCTGCGGGGCGTGCCTTCAAACGGTATGATGTGCTCCATCGAGGAGCTTGGCTCCGACAGGAATTTTTACCCGGAAGCGCCGGAAATGGGCATTTATATTTTTGAGGACGATGTGAAAGTGGGCGCGGACGCGGTGGAGGAGCTTGGGCTCCGGGATACGGTGTTCGAGTATGAAGTGACCTCAAACCGTGTAGACTGTTACAGTGTGATCGGTATTGCGAGAGAGGCGGCGGCTACATTCAGAAAACCTTTTGTTCTGCCGGAAGTGACGGCGGAGGGGAACGACGAGAAGGCGGAAGATTATATATCCGTGGAGGTGCATGACACGGAGCTTTGCCCGAGATACTGCGCGAGAGTGTGCAAGAATATCAAAATCGGGCCTTCTCCGAAGTGGATGCAAAGACGCCTTGCGGCAAGCGGCATCCGGCCCATCAACAATCTGGTGGATATCACCAACTATGTGATGGAGGAGTACGGCCAGCCCATGCACGCTTATGATCTGGATACCATTGCGGGGCATAAGATTATCGTCCGCAGGGCGAAGGACGGCGACGTTTTCCGTACACTGGACGGACAGGACAGAAATCTGGATTCGGATGTGCTGATGATCTGCGATGCGGAGAAAGAGGTAGGCATCGCCGGAATCATGGGCGGTGAAAATTCCATGATTACAGACAGTGTGACGACCGTGCTCTTTGAGGCGGCCACATTCAACGGTGCGAACATCCGCAAATCGGCAAAGCGTGTCGGACTGCGCACGGACGCGTCCGGCAAGTTTGAGAAAGGGCTTGATCCCTACAATGCGGAGGCGGCGATTAACAGAGCATGTCAGTTGATCGAGGAATTTGGCTGCGGCGAGGTGGTCGGCGGTATAGTGGACGTGCACGGCGAAATGAAGGAAAAAGTGGTTCTGCCTTTTGAGCCAGAACGTTACAACAGCCTGCTCGGCACGGATGTCTCCGAACAGGAAATGCTTAATATTTTCAAGATGATTGAAGTGGAATATGACGCGGCGAAGGGGACGCTTACGGTGCCGACTTTCCGTCAGGATATTCTGCGCCAGTGTGACATCGCGGAGGAAGTGGCGAGGTTTTACGGTTATGACAAGATTCCGACCACGCTGCCAAACGGCGAGGCCACCACGGGCAAACTTCCCTTCAAGCTGCGCATTGAGCAGAAGGCAAGAGATATCGCGGAGTACTGCGGTTTTTCACAGGGGATGTGTTACTCCTTTGAAAGCCCGAAGGTATTTGATAAATTATTGTTGCCCGCGGATGATCCGGCAAGACAGGCGATCACCATCGCGAATCCTTTGGGAGAAGATTTCTCGATCATGCGGACGATTCCCCTGCACGGGATGCTGACCAGCCTTGCCACGAACTATAACAGGCGTAACAAAGATGTGCGTCTCTATGAGCTTGGAAACATTTATCTGCCCAAAGCCCTGCCTCTCACGGAGCTTCCCGAGGAGCGGATGCAGTTCACCCTTGGCATGTACGGGGACTGCGATTTCTTCGATATGAAGGGTGTTGTGGAAGAGTTCTTCGAGAGCATCGGTATGCATAAAAAGGCGGTTTACGATCCGAAGGCTGGCAGAAATTATCTGCATCCGGGCAGACAGGCGGATATTTATTACGAGGATGCGCCGGTTGGCTATCTGGGAGAGGTGCATCCGGAGGTCTGCGACAATTATGACATGAAGACGAGAGCTTATGTGGCGGTGCTTGATATTCCGGCCATTCTGCCTCATGCGACCTTTGACCGCAAATACGAGGGCATTGCGAAGTATCCGGCAGTTCTCAGGGATATCAGCATGGTGGTGCCGAAAACCGTGATGGCTGGTCAGATTGAGGCTGTCATTGCCCAGCGCGGCGGAAAGATTCTGGAAGATTACCAGCTCTTTGATATCTACGAGGGAAGTCAGATCAAGGAAGGATTTAAGTCCATGGCTTATTCCATCACTTTCCGGGCAAAGGACAGAACCCTTGAGGAGGCGGATGTGACAGGTGCCATGAAGAAAATACTCAATGGTTTGGAAGGTATGGGGATAGAGCTGAGGAGCTAAAGAAACGTTGCCATTCGGAGGAATGAACGAATGTATCTTTTTATGGGAATCTTTATTTTCATTGCAGGTGGATGTCTTTTTGCATTTGCGAACCGAATGGCGGGGAACAGAGTGGCGGAGAAAATAGTCACAGAAAAGACAGATTTTGGAAGTACAATGTGCTGTAATGTGGTAGAATAAGAACAGATTGCGGCACAGGTCAGTTTGGCGCTGACTCAAAAAGCGAAAAAGAGAGGAGTGACAGCCATGGAGCAGAAAAACACATGGGAAACTTATGATGAGAAACAGCTTAAGGAAGTAGAGGCTTTCGCAAAGGAATACATGGACTTTCTGGACAAAGGAAAGACCGAGCGGGAGTGCATCGACCAGATCGTAAATACGCTGGATGCGGCGGGCTATCAGGAGTTAGAGGCGCTGGTAAAGGACGGCAAAAAGCTCAAAACAGGCGATAAGGTGTATTCTGTATGGATGAATAAATCCATTGTGATGTTTCAGATCGGTAAGGAGAAGATGGAGGACGGCATCAATATTCTTGGGGCGCACATCGACTCTCCCCGTCTGGACGTGAAGCAGAATCCTATGTATGAGGACGGCGGTTTTGCCTATCTGGACACCCATTATTACGGCGGTGTGAAGAAGTACCAGTGGGTGACCATTCCCCTTTCCATCCACGGCGTTGTGGTGAAGAAGGACGGAAGCACCGTAGAAATTAACGTGGGGGAGAACGAGGATGATCCGGTGTTCTTCGTGTCTGATCTGCTCATTCACCTCGCGCATGAGCAGCTTGAGAAAAAAGCGGATAAGGTGATTGAGGGCGAGGCGCTCGACATCATTATAGGCAATAAGCCCCTTGTCATTGATAAGAAGGATAAAGAGGATAAGGACGCAGAGTCCGGCGCACCGAAAGACGCTGTGAAGAAGGGAATCCTCGAGATTCTCAAAAAGGATTACGATTTTGAGGAGGAGGATTTCATTTCTGCGGAGCTGGAAGTGGTGCCTGCCGGAAAAGCGAGAGAAGCAGGGTTTGACCGCAGCATGATTCTTTCCTACGGGCAGGATGACCGTGTATGTGCATTCTCCTCTTTGAAGGCGATGCTGGAGATTGGACAGACAGAGCGCACGGCTTGCTGCATCCTTGTGGATAAAGAAGAGATTGGCAGCGTGGGCGCCACCGGTATGCAGTCTAAATTCTTTGAAAATGCGGTGGCGGAGGTGATGAACCTTCTCGGTGAGTACAGTGAGCTTGGTCTGCGCAGATGCCTTGCCCGTTCCTGTATGCTTTCCTCCGATGTGAGCAGCGCGTATGACCCTGCCTACGCATCCAGCTTTGATAAAAAGAACGTGGCTTATCTTGGCGGCGGTATGGTATTTAACAAGTTTACGGGCAGAGGCGGCAAATCCGGTTCCAACGACGCCAATGCAGAGTATATGGGTCATATCCGGGCGATTTTCGAGAAGGAGAAGGTGAACTTCCAGACGGCGGAGCTTGGCAAGGTAGACCTTGGCGGCGGCGGTACGATCGCTTATATTCTTGCACTCTACGGCATGAACGTGATCGACAGCGGTGTGGCAGTGCTCAATATGCACGCGCCTTGGGAGGCTACAAGCAAGGCGGACGTGTTCGAAACGAAGCGCGGGTATGTGGCTTTCTTGAAAAATGCAAGTCTGTAAAATACACGGATTTTGCCGTGAGATTTTCGTACACCAACGAAATAGGACTGACTTGGTCAGTCGATAAATAGACAGACAGACAGGGAAAGGAGCGCATGGCAGAGTGAAAGCTTTTGCGCTCTTTTCCGATTGAAAAACACTTTGGATTAGAGGACAGAATGACACAATTAAAGAAATCAGATTTTTATTTTGATCTGCCGCAGGAGTTGATCGCACAGGACCCTCTGGAGGACCGCTCCGCGTCCAGACTGCTTGTGCTGAACCGGGAAACCGGGGAAGCAGAGCACCATCATTTTAAAGAGATTACCAATTATTTAAGGCCAGGCGATTGTCTGGTCTTAAATGACACCAAAGTTATACCCGCAAGGCTGTTGGGGACGAAAGAAGATACCGGCGCGGCCATCGAGGTGCTTCTTTTAAAGAGACGGGAAAACGATGTATGGGAAACCCTTGTGAAGCCCGGAAAAAAGGCGAGACCCGGCGCAAAGATTGTCTTTGGTGACGGGTGTCTGCGGGCGGAAGTGCTTGAGGTGGTGGAGGAGGGAAACCGGCTGATCCGCTTCGACTATGAGGGAATTTTTGAGGAGGTGCTTGACCGCCTTGGGGAGATGCCTCTGCCTCCATATATCACCCATAAGTTACAGGACAAAAACCGTTACCAGACCGTGTACGCGAAGTATGAGGGCTCTGCGGCGGCGCCTACGGCGGGACTGCACTTTACGGAGGAATTGCTTTCGCAGATCGGGGAGATAGGTGTAAATATTGCCTATGTGACCCTTCATGTAGGGCTTGGCACGTTCCGACCTGTGAAAGCGGACAACCTCTCAGAGCACCATATGCATTCCGAACATTACCAGGTGACGCAGGAGACGGCGGATCTGATAAACCGCACAAAAGAAAGCGGCGGAAGAGTGATCTGTGTAGGCACCACAAGCTGCCGGACCGTTGAGAGCGCGGCGGACGAGAATGGAAGAGTGCAGCCGGGATGCGGCGACACGGAGATTTTCATTTATCCGGGATATCGTTTTAAAGTATTGGACTGCCTGATCACGAATTTCCATCTGCCGGAATCCACGCTGGTGATGCTTGTGTCTGCGCTTGCGGGCAGGGAGAATGTGCTGTCGGCGTACCGGGAGGCGGTGGAGGAGAAGTATCGGTTTTTCTCTTTCGGAGATGCCATGCTAATCAAATGACACCCAAATTTAACTATTGTTCACAAGAAAACAGATCAAAAAGAGAGCCGGAGGGTGAATCCCTACCGGCTTATCTTATGCCTTGTATATGAATTTATGGGTGAGCCCGTTCCTGAATATGATTGATTCCACATGCCCGTCCGTGAGCGTCACGGAATCCAGAATGGTATCGAGGTAGGTTTTCAGGATTTCCGGAGATACCGATTTTGCAAATTCTTTGAAGTAGATATATTTCCTCTCGGCTAGTTGCCTGGATATGAGCAGGTGACTTGCCTGTTTGATAAAATCCTCGTCTGACAGAGAGGATTCAGTGCCACGGGAGACAAGGCCGAGTTTTGCGCTTACATCACCCAGGCGCTTTGATATTTCTGATTTCCGGATGATGAAGTCTTTTTCTGACATTGCAGATTCAGAATACAGATAGAGCTCCTGGAGCCTCTGCATAGCCCGCTCCTGGCGTTCCTTTTCCTTGCGGAGTTGTTCTACTTCCGGGGAAACGGCGGCTTTCTTTTTCCTGGGCCTGCGGATTGAAAAGCTGTAGGAGTTGTCGGAGCCGTACCTGGCCAGGAGATTATAAAACTCATGGAGCCCGTTTTCCTCTATATGTTCCACACCGGAGAACGTGCTGCCAAAAAGGAGCCGCTTTTCCAGTTCCCCAGGAGAATTGATGCCGGAAAATTCCTTTTTGGCGTTTAGCATGTTAAGGATGTAATTTATCACAAATTCACCCAGAACGCTATCATTTACAGTCTGATTGTCACATTCTTTGGTTTTTCGCCTTTTAGGGCATGAGTAGTTAGACGGGCGGTAGCCGTCAACACTTAGCTTTCCAGGAGTAGAGACCATTTTGTTTCCGCATTTCCCGCAGTACGCAATCCCAGAGAAAAGATGCACCTTTGAAGAGGTATGCTGCCGGTCGGTGTAATTTGAGAAGCTCCTGGAATTGTCTTTCAACATACTTGCCATAACCTCATATTCTTCCGTGGTAAATATCGCCGGGTGGTGGTTCGGCACCATTACCCATTCATCCTCCGGGTTTTCGGTGCGGTGTTCGGTTCCTTTGTACCGGTTGTATCTGTATATCCCAGCATAGAAAGGACTGGATGCAATTATCCACACCGCAGTAGGAGACCACTCTACACCGGCCCTGGTTTTATACCCACGCTCATTCAGGAGCCGGGATGTATGCGTCAGGGATTTGTTTTCCAGGTAATCATCTTTCAATATCTGGCAGACCTGGGCCTCGTCCTCCCGGATAGAAAACTCCCCAGATTCAGGATCATAGTCATAGCCAAAGGGAATCCGCCCGCCGTTCCACTGGCCGTTACTGGCCCTGGATATCATGGCGGCGGTCACACGCTCGGACGTCATATTTCTTTCAAGCTCCGCAAATACCAGGATGATTTTGAGCATAGCCTCACCTATGGCCGTGGAGGTATCAAATTGCTCGTTTTTGCTGACAAAGACAACACGGAGCTCCTGTAGTTCCTCGTACATTTCCGCAAAGTCCAGCAGGTTACGGGAAATGCGGTCTATTTTCCAGACAAGCACATGAGAAAACTCACCGTTGCGGATGCGGTACATCATATCCTGAAAGGCTGGCCGGTCGGTGTTCTTTCCTGAATAACCGGCATCCTCGAATATCTCATACTCGCTTATCCCCAGAATCAACTCCGCATAGGCTATCAGGTCTTTGCGCTGCATAGGCAGAGAATCCTTGTCAATCTGGTGCATGGTAGATACACGGATATAGATAGCCACTTTCTTTGCCCTGGAAAGCCCAGATTTCGATTTTACGGTCTTTCTATTTCTTGACATATAATTTTATCCTCCAAAGAGAAAAAGCCCCTGCACGGGGCTATATCTTGTCTATTTTGCTGGCGTATTTGTTGAGTGCGGCCCACACCACATTTCTATCGTCTGGGCTTGCAACCTGGTAGCACATCAGCAATCTTTGAAGTTCCATAACGTATGCGTACTGGTCTCCGGCTGGATTGTTCAGCAGATCGATCATGATTTTTCTTCCGGTTTCCTGATTTCCCATAAGATACCCCCTATTCTGATTTATTGTTTCTGCGCCGCCATTCTAAGTATTCATTATTGACTATGCTTTTTTCTCGTCAGCATACTTTTCTGGAATTACCATGTGAGTACGCAAAAAGTCCTTGCACATTTCCTGTTTGTCTGCCGGAATCCGGCAAATGATATCTAGCCATTCCTGGTCGGATTCAGACAAAGAATTATCCTGAACTGACGTAGAAAGCGTAACAAGGTAATCGAGCGTTATGCCAAGGTGACGAGCAATAGCAACGCATAATTCTACGTTGGGAACAGAACCTTTTTTCCATTGAGTAACGTTTCCGGTACTATATCCAAGTTCTTTTAGTATGGTGGTGGGCGTAGTGCCCTTGTCTTTACAAATCTTACAAATATTATCGTAAAACATATATCCTCCCCAGTGAACGCAGAAAACTAAATTTTATACTTGACCAACGCATAATAATGCGTTATAGTATAAAATATAGAATAAAATTGAGAATGAAACAAAAACGCAAAAACAAAATCAAACTCATTTTATTTTAACGCAAAAGTGAACAAAAGTAAAGTAAAAGGAAAGGAGGCTACACAATGGCAAGGAAACTGTCTCCCTGGTGCAAAAGCGCAAAGATCGCTATGATTCAGCAGGACATAAGCATCATAGAGCTTGCAGATAAATTGAATCTGACAAGGTCTTATGTTACCTCGATTCTGAATGGCCGGGTAACAAGCCCCATTGCCGTAAAAAAAATCAGTGATTATCTGCATATACCGGATGTAGGAGCTGAATTACAGGTCTAAGTAAATTATACGGCAACGGAGGGTAAATGAACATGGAGAATGGTTGTATGAATTGCATGGGAAATATATACCGTGCCTGTAGGGAAGAGGCGGCAAAATACAACGATAAGCTAAGGAGCCGGGAAAGCGCAGCGGAACTTCTGGGGATATCCACATCCACACTGTCAAATTACGAGCTGGGGATAACTAAGGCAGTTCCGGTTGACATTGTGGTTATGATGGCCGACCTTTACAATTCCCCCCAGCTTAAAAACCTCTACTGCAAAAGAGAATGTCCGATAGGAAAGCAATTACCAGTCGCCACGGAGATTGACGGTCTGGCGAGCGTGACGGTCCGGCTCCTGAATGACCTGGATGATGAAGAAATCCAGAGCATGAAAAAGCAGCTACTAAGCATAGCGGCGGACGGAAAGATTGATGAAAACGAGAGGGAAGAGTTTGACGGCATCATGCGGAATCTCGACTCCCTGGCAAAGACAATATCGGAGCTCCGGATGTTTGCTGAAAAAATCACGGAAAGGAGCGGTGGGAATGGCACTCGTTGATAGATTGCGTGAGATCATGGAAAAAGAATATGGAATCACAACGGACGCCGATCTGCTGAAAGCAATAGAGGAATACCCGGATATTGATTTAAGCATATTCGCCTCTCCCATTATGGAGGATTTCAGTCATGCGGTGTAAAGATATCCTGAAGCTGGCGTCCATATGTGCGGCAACGTTGAGCCTGGTTCTTACCATGAAAGGGATAGCCCAGGAAGAGAGGGAGGCGGATCACCTGGATATGGTGGCAGACATAGAGGCGGAAACACCGGAGACACCTGCAGAACCGGAACCGACTGAAACACCGGAGCCGGTTATCTACGTCATACAGGAAGAGGAAACCGGGGAGCCGGAGCCGGAACCGGCCATGAGCCTGGATGCCGCAGACGAGGAGATTTTGCTGAAACTTGCCATGTCGGAGGCAGGGGGTGAGAGCACGGAGGGAAAAGCCCTGGTGATGCTGTCCGTAGTCAACAGGGTACGGTCTGATGAATTTCCTGACACGGTATCAGAGGTTGTATTCCAGGATAGGCAATATTCGCCGGTGCTGGACGGGAGATACTATTCCACGGTTCCGGATGATGATTGTCTGGCGGCGCTGGAGCTTATAGAGGGCGGCTGGGATGAAAGCATGGGAGCCATGTATTTTGAAAATGCCGGTGCGGATAGCTGGCACAGCAGAAATCTTGAATTTCTCTTCCGGGAGGGCAATCACAAGTTTTACAAGTAGGAGGCACAATGAAAATCATTTTGAAAAACTGGCTTTTGCTTACGGTTGGACTGATACTGACTGCTGTATGCGTCAGGGTGGCCTACCAGGAAAGGGGCTACATAGCGGTCGGCGGGGAGTGGCTGGTTATTCCTCTTTTAGTCACCGTAAAAGCGGTTGTGAAGTCAGTGGCGGAGGATATTCTGAATGAATACTGACTATCAGGGCATCCGGGAAAAAGCAGAGGCAGACGGATATAAGGTGGATGATGATACATTCCAGGGGCTTATCGAATATGCCAGGAGGAAAGCGAAAACTGCCGGGCGTGATGAAAGCTATCTGCCGCTTCTACTGCCGGATGTGATTAAGGAGTGGCACATCAGGAGGGCTATCAATACATACAGCATAGCCATGATGCAGATACAAGATATTTTTTAAGGAGGTAAAGAGGCGTGGCGCAAATGACAACAGCACAATATCTGGATTCCATTCAGAACGGCCTCATATCGGAGCTGGGAAAGCACAAAGAGGCTCTACCGGCCGGATTCAACCGAGAGAGGTTTATCCTGAACTGTATTACAGTGATTCAGGATATGTTGAGAGACAGCAAGAAAAAAGACCAGCTCGCAAAAGTGGATGTGAAAACGATTCCTGTATGTCTGGCAAAAGGGGCGTACCTGGGGCTCGATTTCTTCAATGGAGAATGTTACGCAATCCCCTATGGGGGAAATATGCAGTTTCAAACGGACTATAAAGGCGAGATTAAGCTGTGCAAAAAGTACAGCAAAAATCCGATTAAAGATATCTTTGCTAAGGTGGTTCGTGACGGTGATTTCTTTGTGGAAGAGGTTGAGAGCGGAGAGCAGAAAGTTCATTTCAAACCGCAGCCGTTTTCAAACGCACCCATGAGAGGGGCTTTTGCAATCGTGGTTTACAGAGACGGATCTATGATGTACGACACCATGAGCGCAGAGGACATAGAAAATGTCAGGAACAATTACTCAAAGGCAAAAGACAGCCCGGCATGGAAAAACTCTCCCGGAGAAATGTATAAAAAAACCGTACTCCGGCGCCTTTGCAAGTTGATTGATCTGGATTTTGACAATATCGAACAGAGGATTGCTTTTGAGGACGGAGGGGATGTGACATTTGAGAATATGCAGATATCCGGAACCACACAGGCGGCATTGCCGGATAACGGCGCTCCGATTGATGTAATGGAACAGATCAAAAGAGCGCAGGCGCAGAAACAGGGAAAACAGCCGGTTCCCGTACAGCAGGCGCAAAACCAGTATGAAGAGGAATTTATGCAGTTTGAACAGCAGCAGGGATACGGAAACGGCGGGGGCTATGATCCCAATTTTTCCATTTCGGACGAGATCGAAGATGAACTACCGTTTGCGTAGGATAGGAGGATAACAGGATGAATGAGATTAGCGTAGTAGTAAAGCAGGAGCCGGGAAAGGTTTCATGGAACTTTGAAGAGATCAAACAGGTTTTGGAGGACGGGCTGGAAGTATACCGGACTACAGCCTATACGGACGCCACAATCAAGACGGCAAAGAGTGATGTTGCCACACTCAGAAAACTCTCGGCGGCTATCAAGGAACGCCAGAAAGAGGTCAAGGATAAGTGCCTGGAGCCGTATGCGATTATAGAATCCCAGGCAAAGGAGCTTATCGCTCTGATTGAAAAGCCGATCAATGCAATCAATGACCAGGTTCAGGACTATGAGAGGCGCCGGAAAGAGGCGGCCAGGAAAGAAATCATGGACTACTGGAATAAAAAGTCAGAGTCTCTTCCGGAGGATATCAGGGAAAAGGCCAGGATCGCTATCTATGATGAACGGTGGGAAAATGCCACGGCCACTAAGAAAAGTTGGCGGGAGGGTATCGAGAACGGCATCCAGAAGATACTGGATGAAATCACCACAATCAAATCTTTTGCCAGCGAATTTGAAGAGGATATGCTGGCAGTATATAAAGCTGACCTCTCTTTGCAGAAAGCCATTGCAAAGATGAACGAGCTGAAAGCCCAGCGTGAGCGCATCCTGGAAATGGAGCGGAAAAAGCGGGAGGCAGAGCAGAGGCGCAAAGAAGAACAGGAACGCATGGCACGGGAACAAATGGAACGTGCTGAAAAAGAAAAACAGGCCGGTATGATGCCGTCTGGAACGTCCACTATGACACATGCTGCCGGATCGCTGGCTGGCATGATGCAACCGGGTGTTGCGTCAGCGGGAGCACCTGGGGCGCACGGAAACGGCGGGAATGTACCAGCCCAACAGGAGCCGCCCAGAATGGGGCAGTCGGAGAATGCCGGAAATGCCGGGGTTGCGGCTGGAAATATCCCACACCGGGAGGAACCGGCAAAAGTGGGACAGCCGGAGGCGCAGACAAGAGCATATCCGGGAGGCAGGTCTGTAAAACTTATCATTACTGGCACACAGGAACAGATCACGAAGATTCAGAACTACATCCGTTTTACGGGTGCGACTTATCAGGAGGTATAGAGTATGCAGTTGACAGCAGAGAATTATTATTCGGAAGAGGCCAATTTTGAGTATATGTCCGTCTCACAGTTTAAAGATTTTGTGGGAACATACGGACGGAGAGGGTGCGAGTTCACCGCCATGGATAAGATCAGGGGAGTGTATGAGGAAGAGGAAACAACCGCACTCCTGGTAGGGAGCTATGTAGATGCCTACTTTGAGGGCACGCTGGATAAGTTCAAGGCAGAGCACCCGGATATCTTCAAGAAAACCGGAGACAAGGGCTTGAAATCGGATTATGTGCAGGCAAATGACATTATCGCCCGCATTGAGCGTGACGAGTTCTTTATGGCGCACATGTCCGGCCAGAAACAGGTTATCATGGCCGGGGAATTGTTCGGACTTCCCTGGAAAATAAAAATTGATTCCTACCTGGAGGGAATCGCAATCGTGGATTTAAAGGTTATGGCATCCCTTACTAAGTTGGAATGGGTACGGGATATCGGCTATCTGGATTTTGTAAGGTATTGGGGGTACGACATCCAGGGCGCAGTCTACCAGGAGATTGTCTACCAGAATACAGGTAAACGCCTGCCGTTTTACATTGCGGGGGCCAGCAAGGAAAAGGCAACGAATATCAAGGTTATCCACGTTCAGGACAATTATCTCCGGGAGGCTATGAGCGTGGTAGAGCACAATATCGAGAGGGTAAGACAGGTGAAATACGGAGAAGTTCTTCCGGACCGGTGCGAGTGCTGCGACCACTGTAGAGAGACGGAAGTCCTCACTGGCCCTATCGGAATTGCTGACCTGGTGGCAGATATTTGACGGTAAAAAATCACAGAATGGCGGTGATGAAAAATGGCGTGGATCAGCGTAGACCAAAAGCTGATAGGTGGAAAATTGAGAAGTCTATATAAAGCGATTGGATGTTCGCAGAATGAGGCCATTGGAATCCTGGTCAGTCTGTGGCTCTGGGGAATAGATAATGCTGAAATGGACGGCCTCATGGTGAGTGCCGACCGGGAGGATATCAAACAATCTTTCCAGGCCGGACTCTCCAAAGAGGTTGACGGTGATGCGGTTGTTGCCTGCCTGATTGATACCGGGTGGATAGATGAAGTTGACGGCCAGCTATATCTCCATGATTGGGGAGACTGGCGGTCATATTACAATCGCTATGTCAAAGATAAAAAGGGAAATTGCGAGAGGCAGGCCAGATTCAAAGCACGACAAAGAGAAAAGGCAACCGGAGACAAACAAAGTAACGTTACTGATGATGTTACCGGTAACGTTAGCGAAATAAAACCAGAAAGCAAGGAACCAGAGAAAAAGAGCCGTAAAGAAGAACAGGAGGAAAAGCACGGCAAGGAATTTGAAGAGTTCTGGAGCGTTTATCCAAAGAAAGCCGATAAGGGAGAGGCGTACAAGAAATATAGGGCCAGGAGGAATGAGGGGTACTCTGCGGAAGAGATTCTGGCGGCGGCAAAAGCGTACAGGGCGGAGTGCGAAAGAAAGCATACCGACAAGCAGTACATCAAACATGCTAAGACGTTCCTGGGGCCGAATCTTTCCTTTACCGAGTATATACCGAGGAATCCGGAACCGGCACCAGCACCAGCACCGGCGCAGGCACCAGCAGGCGGAGTGAGATCAATGTGATTTGTTAAGGAGGTTTTGCATGGAAGAAATTAGAGAAACGGCCGCTAATGCCCTGCATAGCATTGTGGCCAACAGTGCCGCCACAATGGAGAGCGGAGATTATATAGGTGACGGCGGCCTCCTGTACTGCGGGAAGTGCCATACCAAAAAAGAGCGTGTTGTGACTTTTCCGGCTGGGCTCATGGGCCCGGAGGAAGTAGAAAGAAAGGTTCCGTGTGTCTGCACATGCAGGCAAGAGGCCATGGCGAAAGAGAAACAACAGGAGGAATATCGGGAGAAAATGGCCAGGATTCAGAGAATCCGTGACGCATCCATGATGGAATCAAAATACCGTGATGCAAGGTTTTCTTCCTACACCGTGGTAGACCAGAACCGGAAAGTCTTTCAGATCGCCAGGAAGTATGCCGCAAATTTCCAGCAGATGTTGAAAGACAATCAGGGGCTTATCTTCTGGGGGCCGGTCGGAACGGGAAAGAGCTTTACGGCGGCCTGTATTGCAAATGAACTTCTGGCAGAGCAGATTCCGGTTATCATGACCTCTTTTGTAAAGATACTGCAGAACTTGCAGGCGCATCCGGACGAAGCGGCCTACATATCAATGCTGAACAATGCAAGTCTCCTGGTGCTGGACGATTTAGGCACAGAGCGTAACACAGACTATGCGCTTGAAAAGGTATACAACGTGATAGACAGCAGATCAAGAGAGGCAAAGCCTATGGTTCTGACAACGAACCTGACGCTCTCTGAAATGCTTGAAGTCGAGGATATCCGGTATAAGCGCATCTATGATCGTATTTTTGAAACCTGTCTGCCGGTTGAGGTATCGGGAGAATCATTCCGCAAGATATCCGCAGAGCGCCGGTTTGACAAAATGGCTAAATTCATGCAGGAGGGATAATTTTGGGAGAGAAGATAAGAGAGCATTTGAAAAAATTCAGAGAGGCGGCGGGGCTGACACAGAAACAGCTCGGAGCCATGGCTGGGAAAGGGGAAAGCGCAATCCAGGCTTACGAGAGCGGAAAGTCAGATATTCCGTTAAGCGCCCTGATCTCCATTATGGGGGCATTGAAGATTTCCTTTGCCGATCTGGAAAGAGGCAGTAAGACGGAGCCACCGGCAGAGAAACCGGTGGAAATCCTGATTTACAACCAGGAGGACAGACTGAACACGGCGGCTATCCTGGTAAAGAACGGATACACGGTAGAGCAGGGAAAGCGGAATAAAACGCCTACAGGAAAAGCCCTGGACTACTTTTTACGGATACGAAAGTATGACGAGGCCGCCGATACCGGCAGATAGGAGGGTACATGAGCAAATCAAGATATTCAAAAACAAAGGCCGCAGGGGAGGCGGTAGGAATGAACAGATACGGGAAACAGTTCAACCAGAAACCGAACATTGTACCGGCGAAAAACCGGCAGTTTCGGAGAGCAGAAAGCAGAGGGAGGTAGGAAGTGGAGACGTATTTCAAATTAAAGATAATCTTCGAGTACGTTGTGCCGCTTGCGCTCCTGGCCGTCTGCTCTCTGCCGTGGGTATACCTTTTTGGGAGCGCAGCTATCAATGACTGGAAAAAGAAAAGGAGGGAAAAGAGAAAACATGGCGAAGTACGAAAAGAAGATGATGCAGTTTGAGGCGTTCCGGTACAATGGCAGCCTGTCAAGACCGGCAGTGGATAAGGACTTTGACGAAAGCAAACACGCCCCGGAGTGGGCGGCGTTGGCAGTAATCAAAGGAGTCCTCTTTTTTGAGGGAGAGGGAGAGAAAAAGGAGCTCTATACCAGGCACCCGGACGGAGAAGTGGTACATATCCCGGTCGGTTATTACATTATCCGGTGGAGCGATACGGAGCTGTACCCCTGCGAGCCGAATCTGTTTAAGGCGTCCTATATTCCGGTGGCGGAGGGGAACGAAGAAAAGCGCTGCCTGAATATCCAGGGAGGACAAAGAGCCTGGGATAAAAAAAGAGGGGAGCTTGAAGAGGCGGTGAAGCCTCTCCATGAATGGTTATGCAAGTACGGTGATCCCTATGTGACGGTGGCGGTGACACAGGATAGGGCAACGGTACACCAGGAGTACATGACAACGCCGCTCCCGGTTCCGGACTGATTAAGGGAGGCAGGGCATGAAAGCATTAACAATATGGCAACCCTGGGCGAGCATGGCAGCCGTTGGAATCAAGCATAACGAGACCAGGGGATATCCTACAAATTACAGAGGCGCTATCGCTATCCATGCGGGAAAGAAGTCTGTAAATGAAATATGGTCCGCATACCTTGACGAAAGAGCCCGTGAGGTAATATGCCGGAGGCTGAATCTTTCAGGCCATACCGGGCTTGAAATCTTTCCTCTGGGGTGCGTACTTGCGACAGCGAACCTGGTAGAGTGCATAAAGATCACGCCGGAGTTTGTCGCTACCCTGTCTCCGGATGAACTGGCACTCGGAGATTATACCCTCGGACGGTACGCCTGGAAGTTGGCAGACGTAAAGCAGTTTCAGGCCCCTATCCCAGCAAGAGGGCAGCAAGGGCTCTGGGAATGGGAGGGGATGCGGTAATGAAAACGGTGAAATTTACAGTCCTGGGAGAGCCCACCGGAAAAGGGCGGCCGCAGACAAAGGTAATGTATTCCGAAAAGGGATTCAAAAATAAGAAAACTGGAAAAGTCAGGAATACGCTTGTAAACAATGTTACTCCGAAAAAGACTGTCATTTATGAGAATGAGGTCAAAGAGGTATACCGTTTACAGTGCGACAATTACCGGTTCCCGGACGGAGCCATGCTGGATATGCGTATAATCGCCTATTACCGCATACCAAAGAGCCAGACAAAGAGGAATAAGGAGCTGATGAAAAAACAGCTCCTACGGCCCACAAAGAAGCCTGACATGGATAATGTGGTGAAGATCATAGCGGACAGCCTGAACCAGATAGCGTACAGGGATGATACCCAGATAGTGGATTGCCAGTGCCGGAAGTTTTATTCCGACAATCCCAGGGTGGAAGTGACCATAAAGGAGGTAAAACCAGATGTTGAAGAAAAATGAGGGAGACCTGAACATAACCAGTGCGGACCGCATGGTATTCCCGAATCTTCCGCTGACCTATGAGGAAATGATTCTCCTGGTACCTGCGGAAATCAGGAATCCGGAGGATAAGCGGCACCGGGCGGTATACGGCCTTATACAGTGCATGGCAAGACAACTGGAAGATGCACGGAGGGTATCGACAATCCAGCCCAGCCAGTATCTCCGCGGATATAAGAGAGGGCAGTCAGACGTCCAGACGCAGTTCAGGATCAGGGGCATACAACAGGAAATGGCGGCGGTCAAGTTCCGCCTGGAGATTAACGATTTCCGGGGACCTGCAGAAGAGGAAATTCTGAAAAACCGCATGTTGGAGCTCTACGAGCTGGCAAAGAGACTTGACCCGTCCGGAGTAGGGCGGTTTGAGCATAGGATTGACAAGAGAATGAAGAAAGTGAGGTTAAGAGAGAATGGCAATTACAGAGGAAACCAGACAGGAAGAAATGAAAGAGTACGAGAGGTTACTGTTAAGTACGGGGCGGACCGGCGTGGAGAACCTGATCACTTATATCGGTGCCAGTGATTTTTACACGGCTCCGGCATCCACGAAGTTCCACGGTTCCTTTATGGGTGGGCTTTTGCACCACAGCCTGGAAGTATACCGGAACCTGGATAAAAAGACCAGCAGCTCCGAGCACAACGTCTGGCGGGAACTTCTCGACACAGACAAGATCGGAAATGACAGTATCATCATTGTTTCTCTTCTGCATGATATCTGTAAGACGCACTTTTACACAACGGAGCTGAAAAACCAGAAAAACTATGACCAGGAGGTTGTCGCCGCCGCTGACAGACGCCAGGTGAAGCACGACAGCAACGGGGATTTCATCTGGGAGACGGTGCCCTCATATGCGGTGGATGATAAAATCCCGTATGGCCATGGTGAAAAGTCTGTGATGATGATCGAAAATTTCATAACCTTAAAACCGCTGGAGAGGTACGCTATCCGCTGGCACATGGGATTCTCGGAGCCGAAAGAGCTCTACAATACCCTGACGGCGGCCATTGAGAGATACCCGCTTATCCTGGCACTCCATGAAGCGGATATGGAGGCGTCATACGTCACGGAGGAACGGAATGAGTAGTGAAAAGGTTGCGCCGTCCAACCTGGAATACCTGATAAAGCACGAAGCTCTCCCGCAGGGTACAACGCTGGAAGATGCGATATATATTCTCACTGACCCGTTGAATTGTGCGGAGTGTATCGCAGAGGACCAATGCGCTGACCGGTACGGCCATGACGCCGGAAAGAACAAAGAGGCTGACTGCCTGGAAGTTGTGGCGGCATTTCTGAAACAAGACCATAAGGAGGTAAAGAGAAAGACATGAGCAAGATCGCTGATGATACACAGGAACTGGTCATAGAGGATGTAACCTTTGACGAGGCCAGGATGAATTTTAACAGGGTATTACGGAGGCTTTTCAAGAATATGGTTGACAGCGATTCCACGGACGGCTCCATAACGCTGAAAATTGATGTTTCTCTGGAAAACGAGTACATACCCAACTATGATCCCGATATCGAGGGAGAGAGCAGGCGGATTCAGAAACCGAAGTTCAAGCATAAGGTTTCTTCCAACATCACCGTGAAAGACGAGCTGACCGGAAACAAGAATCCGGAAATGCAGCTTGTATGGGACGAGGGGCGCCAGATGTACGTCCTGGCATACATCACAGGAACGGATCAGCGGACTATCTTTGACAAAGACCAGCCGTGGAACCAGGAAGAGGGCGAGGGCGGCCAGGGCTCCCTTGAAACTGATCCTGAAAAAGCGTGGATGAATACTCCCCTGTTACCTGGTGAAGTGGCAGACGAGGGAGCGCTGCCGGGTGAGGTTGCGGATGCCGGCGCACTGCCGGGAGAAGTAATAGACGGGGAGTGCAGGGAGGTAGACGAGGAAGAGGAGCACAGGGAGGATGACGGTTACTCCTATGAGGAACCGGAGGACGAGGAATAACCAGACAGGAGGATGCCATGTGGAAAGATAATTTCGGACAGTGCCGGGGATGCGGCCAGCGTGTCCTCTGGATAAGGACAAAGGCCGGTAAGAATATGCCGGTCAACACCACAATTCACCACTACCGGAAAGATGCGGCCGGGAAAGAAAAAATCGTCACGCAGGGCGGTGATGTGGTGACAGCAACTATCGTTGACACGCCGGAAGAGGCTGACGGAGTGGGGTACATTTCCCATTTCGCCACCTGCCAGCAGTCGAAGAGATTCAAAGGAAACCGTGCCAGGTAAGGCAGACAGGAGGAAATATGAACAGTAAAGAGGCAAAGAGACAGGCAGATCAGGGAGGGTGGCACATGGATTTTGAATCAATGTGGAACCAGGCACAGATGAATTTTTGTAAAATGTGGAACCGCCTCAGATCGGAGCTCACAAAAGAATCCGTCCGTGTCGAAATCGGCGGAGTGGCAAGAACGGAGGTCAACAAGATTCTGCTGGATATGGCAAGAATCGAAGCGGAAGAGTTCAACGAATCTATGGCCGCCATGTATTCTGCGCCATATGAAAAGAAACAGCATACCAACGGCGAGGAAAGCCGTACAACCGCAAACGCAGAGAGGATCGCCAGAGAATTATTTGAGCAGATCACCGGCCATAAGGTCATTGACAGCCTGGAAGAGCTGGAAAGCGAGATTCGGAAAAGAAAAGGTAAAACCCTTTTATCTGACGCCAGAGAGCCTATCGTTGTGGATGAAAAGGTGGATATTCCGGAGCATATGCGCCATGAGGCGGACTTGCACGGAATCAGGATCGCCAGATTCGGGGTGGACGTCATTTCCACTGATACGCTGCCGAAAGGGGTGTTCATGACGAAAAAGATTTCTCCTGACGGGTTCCCCGGCTGATTGGCCGGCCGGATAAACTGAAAACTGAATAAAGAAAAAGGTCTGCCCAATGCCTCCCAGCACTTGACAAACCCCATACACGGTAACGCCATTATAAGGCGTTTTGGGAAAAATGTCAAGTGGGAGGTTTGGGAAAATGGCTAATAAAGGCGCAAAGACTTATAACATTTCGGAACGGGAACTACAGGAAATGATGCGGAGGGCATCAGAGGCCGGTATAGCGGCGTACAAGAATGAGCATGAGGAAACCACCAGGAGAAAGGCCGGACGTCTGCTGTACCGGACAAAAACTCTTCTGGAGAGATATACGCAGCTCAACGAGTACGCACAAAATTCCGTCTACACGCTGGAACGTGCGGAAGAGGTCAACGAGGGCATTGCCGATCTGGAAGTCCTGACAAAGTTCGGTATCTTTGATGATGATAAAACGCTCCACAATCTGAAACGCAGCGTGGTGACGGTCAACATGGTCATGGCCCATGTGAATACCATGCTGGAAGTGTACCGGAAAGAGTGTGAGAGTTCCGCGTCCAAAGTGAAGCAGAGACAGTACAGGGTGATCGAGTACCTGTACCTCTCCGAAAACAAGCTGAACACAAAGGAGATTGCGGAGTTGGAGGGCGAGGATGTACGCACTATCCAGAATGACGCCAAACAAGCCAGAGAGGACCTGACAGCCCTTATTTTTGGCCTTGACGGAGTGATTACCAGAATACTTAGGGAATAGGTGGTTTTGCCTGTCCTTGCGGCTATAAGAGAGCCACGGACATAAATTTTCGTTTTTTTTACGTTGACCATTCATTTCCCAGGATGTTATAGTGTATCTGGCAAGATTGACTTGCCTGCCATTCGTAGACTGAACCGGTATTCAGGACTACGCCATGCTCATTTATCCCTTACGGACGGGGAGGCGCAAAACCTCCCCTATCCCGATAAAAGCATACGGCCTGGCATGGAAAGCTACTCCGATCATCCACAACCACCGAAAAGGGCCCGCCGCTGGTAGGCTCTTTTGCATTTCATAAGTGCCTGTAAAGCCGATAAATACAAGGAAAATCATTGAATTATGTCGGACAAAATGGTATAATATTGTTAGGGCAACAGTGGAAAGGAGGCGGTCGTGTGGAAGTCAAGAGAGGGCGCCCCACAAAGAATCCGAAGCAGAGCAAGATATCTGTCCGGATAGACGCAGAGTGTGAAGCGATACTGAACCAGTATTGCCAGGAAACCGGGAAAGACCGGGCGGACGCTGTAAGAGACGGAATCCGCAGACTGAAAAAGCGCAGGCCCAGGAGTGGCCGAAAGGAGAATGAGCATGAGTGAAGTAATGAGCGGCGAGTTGTCAAAGGTGGCAGACGGTAGGAGGATTTGTTTGCTTGACCTGAATTATACCCTGGTCGGAAACCAACAGGAAACCCGTATGCTGCGGCCCTTTACAAAGCGGATGCAGTACGAGGAATACCGGAGGGATTTGATCGAGGCGGTCAGGGGCGATTACGTTATCATCATAACGGCCAGACCGGACTACCAGATGAAAGCCACCATGGAGAATATTCTCCGCAAGACCGGCTGGCAGCCGGAGGAATATTATTTCAATGACTTCAACGCTGAACCGCCCGTATTTAAGGAGTCGGCACTGAAAAGGTTCGTGTTCCCGAAACATGGTATGAATCCGATTCAGTTCTATGCGGTAGAGAGCAATCCCAGGACGAGAACCATGTACGGCAGGTACGGGATTGAGGCGGCTCCCTATGATAAGTTCATAAAGAGTGCGGACAGCTACCACGAGATAAAGCAGAAAGAGCCGGAACCGGAGCAGTTATCCCTCTTCGGTTGAGAGGGAGCGGACCGGCCGCAACACAGGTAAGAAAGCAGCGTATTTGCGGATGCGCTGTTTTTTTATGCCAAAATTGAGAAAGCGAGGGAAAAGGCATGGAAAGTAAGGTTATGAGGCTGGAAGATATCAAGCCTGCAGAATACAATCCGAGAGTGCGCCTGACGGAAGTGGATCACGAATACAAGGCACTGAAAGCCAGTATTGACGAGTTCGGTCTGGTGGTTCCTCTGATTGTGAACGAAAGAACCGGTACCCTGGTAAGCGGACACCAGCGGCTAAACGTCATGCTGGCGGAGGGCGTGGAGGAAACGGAGGTTGTTATCGTTGACATGGAGCCGGAGAGGGAAAAGGCCCTCTGTATCGCCCTGAACAAGATCAGCGGCCAGTGGGATTACGGAGCCCTGGCGGATATCCTGGAAGAGCTAAGGGATTCGCCGGTTGATATCCTGGCAACGGGATTCTCTGATGATGAAATTGCCGATCTGCTGGGAGAGCTCCAGGAGGAAATCGGAGGCGGGGAGGCGCCGGATGTGGAAAGCGTGGGAAAGAAAGAGGATACAAAAGAGGGCGTGCCCTGTATCGTGGGCGAGTACACGTTCCGGATTCCCAACGGCCCGTACAAGGACATGATGGCAGACGTCCGGGAAAAGGTAGGCTTTTCAAAGGAGAAAGTAGAGGCAGAGCTGAAAAGGAGGCTGTTTGGGAATGGAAATCAGGAAAATACAGATTGAGGATATCCGGGAAAGTGAGTTCAATCCCCGTGTGCGGCTGGAAAAAGGATCGCCGGAGTATGAGCAGATAGAGGCGAGCATCCGGGAATTTGGATTCATTGAGCCCCTGGTTGTCAATGAACACAATATGCGCCTGGTCGGAGGGCACCAGAGATTGCAGGTGCTAAAGGATACGGGTGCTGCAGAAGTGGAGTGCGTCATGATAAACGAGCCGGACGAGGACAGGGAAAAGGTTCTTTGCCTGGCCCTGAATAAGATCAAAGGCGATTGGGATATGGAAAAGCTGGCCGCACTCCTGGGGGATGATGATATATCCGTCTTTCCTACCGGATTCATGGACGGGGAGGTTGACCTGGATAAATACCTGGAAAGCGCCACGGATGATTTCGTGGGCGGCGGTGATGATGCGGATGCAGAGGCAGGCCAGGAGACGGACGGCGATATGCGGGATGTAAGTACGGTGATAAAGATAGGCAGCTATTCCTTTACCGTAAAGGCGCCGGAATATTATGCGCTCCTGGAGGATATCAGGGACAAGGGCATATTCGAGCCGTCCGAAATCAAAGAAGAGTTGCAAAGGAGGATTCTAAGTGATTAAGTTAGTACCGATAAAGGAAATACAGGCGTCAGAGTACAATCCACGCCGGAATGATGAAAAGAGGCTGGCACTGACGGAGCTCTCCCTGAAAAAGCTGGGATTTCTTCTCCCGGTATATGCGGATACCAGCGGGGAGATATTATCCGGGCACCAGCGTTGTCTTGTAGCGGCCCGTATGGGCTATACACGGGTTCCCGTGGAGTATGTGGATATAGTAGACCTTAATGAAAGAAAAACCGTCAATATCCTGTTTAACAGGGCCACAAACGACCTCCACAAACAGGACACTTGCGGGAAGATCAAAAACCGGCTTTACAATATGGATATCGAGGGCATAAGCGCAGGGCTCCCGGACATTGAGCCGGACAGCGAGGCGGCTTTTCCCTGTATGCACACCCGGAGGGTGGATACCGTAGAGCTGGCAAAGAAGAACCACCGGGAATTTGACGGGCACATGAAAGCCCTGGCTAAGACGCTGGAAAACCGGTTCGGCGTGGTGATGCCGATTGTGGTAGACCAGGATATGGCCGTGGTGAACGGCATAGGGAGATTGCAGGTGGCGGCGGAGGCGAAGCGCCGGTTCGTGAAGTGCGTACAGGTATCAGGAGCGCAGAGGGAGCTTGCGGCGGCTATGCTCAATCTCCTGTCTATGGATTTCTCCATGGAGTCCAGCTATGCGGATGTGCTGCGGTATAACAGTTTCATGCGGGAAAGGAATACCAGGGAGACGGACACCGAGGGCAACTGCGCTTTGGGTGACGGCTTTTTCAAAGGTCTTTTCCCCAACAACAACGGCAGGGATTTCTTCAAGTTGGAGGGAGATACCCTGGCGGCATGGGTACGCAAGTATGGAGACAAGATCGTGGACTTTGGGGCTGGAAAGCTGAACAATACACGGACGTTGAGGGAGGCCGGTTTATTTGTATCAGCTTTTGAGCCTTATTTTGTTACCACGGGGGATCAGGTGCATAAGGAGAAGAGTATCGAGATTGCCCGAAAGTTCCTGGATGAAGTGGAAAGCGGGGTGGAGTATACGTCCGTGTTCATTTCCAGCGTGTTCAATTCCGTGCCGTTCATGGCGGACCGTATCATGATTGCCAGGATAGCGGCGGCCTTGCTTGTGTGCGCCGAAAGGAAAGGTGGTCTGCTGGTGCCAGAGCAACCAGTCACAGCAGTTCGTCCTGACAAAGAAGCACAGCGTTACCAATAACGCCCGCCTGACATTCGATCTGGACTATGAGCCAAATACTATCCTGGGGGATATCTCGAAACATCCCAAAGTGCAGAAAGGGCACACCCAGGAGGAATTGCGGGATATCTTCGGCTGGAGCTTTAAGAGCATTGACCGTGTAGATATGATATGCCGCTTTTGGTATTTGGAGGCGAGCCGCCCGGTGATAGATCTGAAAAAGCTGGGGGAGGCTCTGGATTTTGAATTTGAGCTCCCGTACCCGGACGGTACGACAATGGGCCTGTCGCAGAGGGCGAGGGCGGCATTTGGAAAGAGGCTGGGAGCCGAGATTCCGAAAAAGGAGGGCAAGGACAGTGGGGATTAGACAGGATAACGGGGTGGATAACGTTACCCCAAAGGATAAATGGGAATTTGACAGCGAGGTTGCCAGGTGCTTTGCGGATATGCTGGAAAGAAGCATACCGGACTATAAAAGCATGAGGGGCCTCATATACGAGCTGGGGGAGAAGTTCATCACCCCCGGAACGTGGATCACGGATATCGGATGTTCAACCGGCCTTGCGGTGGAACCGTTCTACAGAAAGCACCAGGGAGATAACCGGTATTTCCTCTGCGACAACTCGGAGGCCATGCTGGAAGTGTGCAGGGAGAAGTTCAGAGAGGGGATAGAAAGCGGGCATGTGGAGATAGAGCCGGGCAATTTCTATGACAAGATGATACCTGAGAACCAGAGCCTCATACTGTCGGTGCTGTCAATGCAGTTTATGCCGACCGCATACAGGCAGCGGATGATAAACGATATCTACAGAGCCTTGAATCCCGGAGGGGCTTTTCTTTTTGTCGAGAAGATAATCGCAGACGAGGGCACGGACGATCTGGAAGTGGAGCTCTACTACCGGATGAAGCGCATGAACGGGTACTCGGATGAAAAGATTATGCAGAAACGTAGGAGCCTTGAAAACGTATTATCCCCACTCAAAGCGGAGTGGAATGTGGATATGCTGCATGAAGCGGGGTTCGGCAAGGTGGATATGTTCTGGCGGTGCCTGAATTTCTGTGGGTGGGTTGCCATAAAATAGGCAGATCACCAGCGGAAAGGAGGTAGGCAGATATGTCAAAGGACAATGACAGAGAAGCATGGGAACGCCAGCCCGGAGAGAGCGGCCCCGCCTTTGAAGCCTTTGCTGCCTACCGTGACATGGGGGAGAAGAGGACAATTTCAGCGGTTGCGAGACAGTTGAATAAAAGTGGTACTCTTTGCCACCGTTGGAAGTTGAAGTATGACTGGCGGGCCAGGGCAGACGCTTATGATGCCAGCATAGCGGAAGAGGCCAGAAAACAGGCGGTTTCCGAGCGGAAAAAGATGCAAGACCGCCACATCAAAATGTCGTTGCAATTACAGAGAAAAGCTATGGAGGCGCTGGAAAAGATTAAACCGGAGGAAATGACGCCAAAAGATGTGAAAGAATTTCTCCGGCTGGCAACGGAGCTTGAACGTATGAACCGGGAAGAAAGCATACAGCAGCAGACCTTACAGCTACGGCGTGAAGAGTTCGAGTATAAAAAGGAGCGTGATTCAGGAACCAACAAAGAGGTTGAGGATTTGGAGGAGGTAGAGGCTGATGTATACGGTGAAGAATAGCCAGGACGGAAAGCCTCTCAAAAAGCGAAAGACAATCAATTTCCGGTTTGGGGATAAGCACAAAGAATACATCCGGGCCTGCCGGTATTGCACATTCAATATCCTGGAGGGGGCGGTTCGTTCCGGAAAGACGATTGATAATGTGTTTGCCTTTGCTCATGAGCTCATGACAACGCCCGATAAGTTCCACCTGGCAACGGGCTCCACCATAGCGAACGCAAAACTGAATATCGGTGACGCCAACGGTTTCGGCCTGGAATATATCTTCCGTGGTCAGTGCCGGTGGGGGAAATATAAGGACAATGACTGTCTGCGGATAAGAGGCCCATACACGGGAGGCCGGGAGCGGATAGTCATTTTTGCTGGCGGCTCCAAAGCGGACAGTTTTAAGAAAATCCGTGGTAACTCTTACGGCATGTGGATAGCCACGGAGATAAACCTGCACCACGATAACACCATAAAGGAGGCGTTCAACCGTCAGCTTGCGGCAAAGCGCAGAAAGATATTCTGGGATTTGAACCCGTCACACCCAAAGGCTCCGATCTATACGGAGTATATCGACAAGTACGCAGAAAAAGCGGAAAAGGGGGAACTGAAAGGCGGATTCAACTACCAGGCTATGACAATCTTCGATAACATCACCATTACCGAGGAACGTCTGGAGGAAATCATAAGTCAGTACGATATGGCGAGTATCTGGTACCTGCGGGATATCTTGGGGAAAAGAAGTATTGCAGAGGGGCTTGTATATCCAAAGCTGGCGGCGTCAATCACCGCAAAAGACGGGAAATTCTTTATAAAGCGTGAGGACGTCCAGAAGATGAACAAGAGAGGCGAGCTTCTGGAAATCAATGTAGGCGTTGACTTTGGGGGTAATGGCTCCGGCCATGCCTTTGTTGCAACGGCTCCCACGCTGGGATATGAAAAACTGATTGCTCTTGCGTCTGAATGGCATGACGCCACGGACACGGACCCGGCAGACCTGGCAAGGATGTTTCTGGATTTTGTACGGATGATTCTAAGCCTGTATGGGTACATCACCAATATTTACTGCGATTCTGCAGAACAGGTTCTCATAAGGGGGCTTGAATCCGCACTCGTGGAGAATGAGCTGGGAAACTTGCGGCCCAGGGACGCATTAAAGAGACAGATCACAGACCGGATTTTTACCCTGACAACGCTCACGGCAAAAGACCGGTTTCTTTATACGGAGGATTGCGAGACGCTTACATCAGCTATCAGTATGGCGGTCTGGAATCCGAAGAATACAGAACTGGAACGTCTGGACGATGGCACCAGTGACATAGATTCGCTTGACGCTTTTGAGTATTCGTATGAGCGAGACTATAAGAAATATATCAAGAAGAAAACGGACAGGAGGCGATAAGCACATGGTAATAGATTTTCTAAGGAGCGCATGGAATAAGCTGACGCCCAAAAACAATATCGAGAAACAACTGCACGTTTCTATCGCTACTTCCGTAGTCATGGAGCGTGCTATCGAACTTTGGAGCCAGATGTATTGCAACAATCCCCCATGGCGTGGGGGCAAAGCTGATGTGATTCCCTTGAATCTCCCCGCCGCCATAGCGGAGGAAATGGCAAGGCTCATTCTGACAGAGTTCAGTATTGAGGTATCAGGGAGCGCCAGGGGAGATTATATCAACCAGCAGATAAAGGACAATTTCACCAGTCTTTCAGATCACGTTGAGCTGTACTGCGCTAAAGGCGGTATATGCCTGAAACCATACGTTTCCGGACAGACTATCAACATAGACTTTACCCAGGCAGACAGGTTTTTCCCTACTGCCTACACCAGCAGCAAAGAAATCACAGGCGGGATATTCGTTGACACGAAACGCCAGGGCGATTATCTGTATACCAGGCTGGAATGTCATTCCCTGGTCGGAACGGACTACACGATAACAAACCATGCGTTTCGTTCCGAAAAGCTGAATTACCAGATATCGGATGATGATTACATCAGCGCACAACACCCGTTCATGACCGTGGTTCCTCTGTCGGAGGTAGAGGATTGGGCGGGTCTTTCAGAGGAGCCGGTTACGATTCAGAATGTGGATCACCCGCTCTTTGTGTATATAAAGGTTCCCAGGGCGAATAACATTGATACCTATTCCCCGTTGGGGGCCTCTGTTTTTTCCAGGGCAATAGAGGTAATCGAGCAGGCAGACCGGCAATTCTCCCGCATACTCTGGGAGTATTTTGCTACAGAGGCGGCAGTCCACGCATCCGAGGACATATTCGAGACTGACAAGAAAGGAAACGTCATTCTTCCGGAGGGGAAAGAGCGGCTGTACCGTACTTTTGATTTTGACATTAAGGAGGCGGGAACCGGCTCATACATGAAAGAGTATGCGCCAACAATCCGGGATAACAGTCTTTTCTCCGGCCTGAATAAGTATTTCCAGCGCATAGAGTTCCTTTGCGGCCTGTCTTACGGAACCATATCGGACCCGCAGCAGATCGAAAAGACGGCGGAGGAAATCCGCACATCTAAGCAGAGGTCATTCACGGTGGTTTCCCGGATGCAGAGCGCATGGGATTCCGGGTTTGACCGCCTCATATACGCTATGGACGTTCTCTGTACCCTGTACGGTCTGGCACCGGCTGGCAAATCTGAAAAGGCCGTGACCTGGGGTGACGGTGTTCTGGAGGATACCAATTTGGAGTATCAGCGCCGCTGGTCAATGGTCATGGCGGGAAAATACAAGATAGAAAAATTCTATGCCTGGTATTTTGGATGCACAGAGGATGAAGCGCTTGACCTGATTCCCGATAACGGCGAGTTGATACCGCCAAAGGGCGGGCCCGGTAATCGTGGCAACTATCCACCGGAAGAGTAGGGGGTGCCGATATGCTGACACCTGAATATCTGGAATCATGCGGTGAGAGTACCATTGTGGGAATATACGATATCCTGTCACGGTCAGTTGTGGAGTGCCTTGCCAAAAGGATAGCAAAGACCGGCAGGGTTACGGCCTCTTCCATGCACCAGATAACGCAGGTTCAGGAGGCCGGAAAACTCATGGACGAGATAACGGAAGAGGTTGCCCGGATCACTGGCTTTTCCAATGCCTACATCCGGGAGCTCTTCAATGAGGCCGGAGTCAAGTCAATCAATTACGAGAGCGACATATGCTCTATGGCTGGCCTGGCTCCTATCGAGCTGAAACAGTCACCGGCCATGATACAGACGCTTGCGGCGGCAGTCCAAAAGACGCAGGGGGATTTGAGCAATCTCACACTGACAACGGCGTCCACGGCGCAGAACCTATTCTATGAGGCCACGAACCTTGCGTATATGCAGGTGGCCACTGGTACATTTTCATACCAGGAGGCCATGAGGCAGGCAATCAGGACGGCGGCCATGGACGGCGGCACGGTTCTTTTCCGAAAAGGCCACTCTTCAAAACTGGATGTTGCGGTCCGGAGGGCTCTGCTGACAGGCGTAAACCAGACAGCAGGCACACTTACGGAAATGTATGCTGATGAAGTGGGGTGCGATTATTACGAGACAACGGCACATGCGGGTGCCAGGAATACCGGAATTGGATACAACAATCATGAGAGCTGGCAAGGCCAGGTCTTTTGCATATCCGGAAAGGATAAGCGCTACCGCCAGTTTGTTGACGCCACCGGGTACGGCCAGGGCGGGGGATTGTGCGGCTGGAATTGCAGGCACAGTTTCCACATGTTCTTTCCTGGACTGTCAAAACCTGCATACAGTCAAGCCGTCCTGGACGGGTACGCGAAGAGGTTACACACCTACAAGACGGCGGACGGAGAGGAAATCACCCTGACGGAGTATGAATGTACCCAGAAACAGAGGGAGTATGAGAGGAAAATCAGGGCGTCCAAAACCCTGTTAGCTGGATATGACGCTGCGGCAAAGGCGGCTCCAAATGCCACGCTTGAAAATGCCATGAAAGAGGATTTTTCCTCCGAGAGCGTCAATCTGAAACGCATAGAGGCAGAAATGAAAGACTTTTGCAGGCAGACCGGCCGGGCGGTCGATTCGGCCCGGACACAGGTATACGCCGTCAAAGACCAGGACGGCAAGATCATTAACTTTGGGAGGTCTACAAGCCAAAAGGCAGTATGGGCCAACCGGAAAGCGAGGTAATCACATGAACGGCGGATAGATAGGTGCTGAAACGCCCGTGTATAGAAAACAGAGCTTTATTTATTATTTTATCCTTGCAACCAGAAAAACCCCGTCACGGGGCTATAACGGAGCGCAGGGGGTACTTACAACTGAATATGTGAGAGTAAAGAGAGGGCGGCCCTTATTCCATGGGTGCGGCCTCTTTTTATTGCCCTGGAGGAATGGCATATAAACTACTCAATTTCCGTTTGTGGGCGGATATATCCCACGATAGCAGAGCCGGAGTGAACCGGAATCTAAACAAAATCAGCGAAGAAAGAGGAGGTACACCATGTACGAATTTTTGAAGAAACTTTTCAAGGAAGTAGACGGCCAGCCGGAGGCGATCACAGCGGAGGAGCTTATCAAGAGGATTCAGGCGGATAGCAAGCTGAAAATCGTAAACCTGGAGGACGGAGGCTATGTGGCGAAAGAGAAACTTGACGCCAAGATTACCGAGCTCTCCGGGGTGAAGAAACAGCTTGATGATGCCAACAAAGAAATCCAGTCCTACAAGGATATGGATATCGAGGGCGTCAAGAAGTCCGCAAAGGAATGGGAAGAGAAGTACAACACCGATACCCAGAACCTGAAAGACCAGCTCGCACAACAGGAGCGCTCCCACCAGACAGACCGGTATCTGGATACCGTAGGACTTCGGCCCGGTGCCATGTACCGTGAGTTTGTCAAGAAAGCCTTTGACGCCAAAGAGTTCAAGCTGGACGGAGAGAAGTTCCTGGGGGCGGATGATTTCATTGCCGAGTTGAAGAAAAACCCGGATTACAAAGATGCGTTCATTCAGGACAATCCGGACGGCGGAGCAGGGGATCAGCAGAACCAGGGAGGCTTACCGGCCGGAACGCCCGCAGGGGCTCCCGGAACCATACCGGCAACAACTCTTCCGGGGCAGGCAACTCCACAGAAACCGTTGCCGCAGTTTGCTACAGGCACAAGCGGCGCAGGATCGGCGGGAGCTCCTGGGGCGGGAGGCCAGAATCCGTTCATGAATTTCCATTTTACAGATGTGCGGCCCCGTGGCAATTCCGGAGGAACAAACCAGTAACAACAAAACAACATAAGGAGGATTTAACACTATGGCAGCTTTAAACTATGCAGTACACTATCAGCAGGCGTTGGAGCAGAATTTCCCGTATGTCCTGTACTTCGGTGCTCTGTACTCTACGCCCAACAACGGACGTTTCAAGTGGATCAACGCAAAGACCATTGAGATTCCGTCCATCACAACGACCGGCCGTGTGGATTCCGACAGGGATACCATTCAGACGGCCTCCCGTAACTATGACAACTCCTGGGAGCCGAAAACGCTGACTAATCAGCGTAAATGGTCTACCCTGGTACACCCTGCGGATGTTGACCAGACTAACCAGGTGGCGTCTATCCAGAATATCACCCGTGTCTACAATGACGAGCAGAAATTCCCTGAAATGGACTGCTACACCATTTCTAAGATTTTTGCAGACTGGAAAGAGGCGGGCGAGACGGAATCCACCACGGATTTGACGGAGACCAACATCCTGGAAGAGTTCGACAGCTTTATGCAGGTCATGGATGATGCCAGGGTACCGGCATCCGGGAGAATCCTGTATGTGACGCCTGCTATCAGCAAGGTTATCAAGAACGCAAAAGAGATCACCCGGACGCTGAACTTGCAGACCAACAACTCCACCCTGAAACGTCAGATTTCCCGTATTGACGAGGTTGAGATCGTATCCGTTCCGTCCGAGCTGATGAAAACGAAGTATGACTTCACCCAGGGCTGGAAAGCCACCGAGGATGCCCGTCAGATCAGAATGGCGCTCATTCACCCGCTGGCTATCATCACCCCGATTTCCTACCAGTTCTCCCAGCTTGACCCGCCGAGCGCAGGTTCCGAGGGTAAGTGGGTGTACTTCGAGGAATCCTACGAGGATGTATTCATTCTCAACAAGAAGAAAAAGGCCATTTGCTTTAATGTGCAGGCGGCGGCCTGATTCTTCCACACCTGTAAACCTGGGCTCCTACATGCAATATGCTGTGGGAGCCTAATCTGAAAAATGGAGGTAAAAGATATGTTACTCGCTGAAAAGGCAAACCGCAGAGTAAGGATCGCTGATGAAAAGAAAGATGAATATATCGGCATGGGCTACACCGTGAAGAACATGGACGGCTCTCTGGTGCAGGCTCCCCAGGACCACAAGAAGAGGGTACAGGAGCTTGAAGCGGAGCTGAAAAAGACCAGGGAGGACGCAGACCAGCACATTTCCTATCTGACCGGGGAACTGGAAAAGGCCAAAGGGGAGGCGGAGGCGGCGTCCGGCGCCAGAATGGATCTGGTGAATACCACCAGGGCGGAGAATGAATCTCTGAAAGCTGAAAACTCCGATCTGAAAGGCAAGCTGGCAGAGGCCAGCGCCTATGCAGAGAACGCAGATAAGAGGATCGCAGAGCTTGAAGCGGAGCTGAAAGCGGCCAAAGCCGCAGAAACGCCTAAGAAAGAGGCGAAAACGAAGCAGGCAGATAAATAAACAGGGAGGCGAATAGAAATGCTCCATGAGGCTGTAAAAAGTCCATATGTAGATTATGAGTATTACGCCAAAGCCTTTTTAGGCACCGCCATACCTGAACCGTCTTTTCCCGCATTGGAGAAAAAGGCAGAGGCATTTTTGCACCGGATAACCTTTGGCCGGGTTAAGAGGCTCCCGGAGATTCCCAACGAAGTAAAAGACGCCATTTGTGCAATGGCGGAGTACAACTTCCGTGAGGATAAAAAGACGCCAGGAGTCAGGTCGGAAAACATAGACGGCTACTCTGTATCTTACGGCGATTCCACCGAAACATCCAGGAGCGCCGAACTATACAGCGTGGCAAAGAATTACCTGTCAGATACCGGCCTGCTACACAGAGGGAGGTCACGGAAATATGACAACCAATGCTGACATTACCATTTTCAACAAGAGATATGTGCGGGAAGAACGGACGGAAAAGTTTGTGGCAACGCAGATACGGGGCGTCAGTTTCTATTCCAGGAAAGGCACATCATCCGGGAACCAGGACAGGAATGTTAAGGATACCTACACAATCCGGGTTCCTGATACTGCCGACACTTCCGGGAAAGCATACGCTGAACAAATGGAATATTCCGGCATGGATGATGAAACATTTCCCGGCTACTGGACTATACAGCGTGGAGATATCATCATCCGTGGCCTCTGCGATTGTGAGACGGCAACGGAGACGGAGCTGAAACAGAATTACCCGGATGTGATTACCGTGGATAATTTCTCGGACAATCGGAGCCGGTGTTCTGAATGTATGAGGCACTGGCGGATAGGCGGCGAATAATGGCTATACAGATCAAGACACCGAGAGGCCAGATTATCCAGACCACGACCAGAGGGGGAGAGGTAAGAGCGGAGCTGACCTGGAATCCAAACTTCGCTCCGGCCAGAACAAAGAGGTTTTCGAGGGCGCAGGTATTTGTCGATAGCGAAGTGCTGCGATATTGCAGCGCCCTTATCCCTTTTCAGACCGGTATGCTGGATAAATCCGGAAAGCTCGGCACAGTAATCGGTAGCGGCCTGGTGCAGTATATAGCCCCGTATGCTGCAGAACAGTATTACAACACAGCCACAAGCCGCTCCTATGATGCGAACAGGGGTTCAAAGTGGTTTGAACGCATGAAAGTATCATACAAACAGGATATTTTGGCGGGGGCTCAAAAATTGGTGTAGAAAGGAGTAAAATTGGCAAATTCAATCATTAAGTCGCTGGAAGAATACTTCCTTAAATGCGACATGCTGAAAGACGGGTGCCTCCGGGTGGATTTCCTAGGGGAGAAACCGATTGAGTACGCAATAGAGGTATTGCCGTGCGACCCTATCATCAAGAAGTATACGAATGGTGACAGCGTCCGGCAGTACCTCTTCGCTTTTGGTTCTAAGGAGTTCTACAGCCAGGAACGCCAGCAGAACATTGAGAACAGTGCCTTTTATGAGAGGTTTTCGGAGTGGGTGGAAACACAGAACGAATCCGGCAATCTCCCCGAACTTCCGGAGGGCATGGAGGCGGAGGAATTGCAGGTCATTTCTTCCGGGTATCTGCATGGGGAATCAGGAAAACACGCAAGGTACCAGATACAATTAAGGCTGAAATATTTCAAAGAAAAAGTAAAGGAGGCATGAAATTATGTCAGCAGACAAGAAAGACAGGAGTAGAAACGTGACAAAGCGCCACGAGTTTGCGGACTATCTGAACATCCAGGATACGGAGAATCCGTCTTTCGTGCTCATGGGGACCGGCTTTACCACGCTGGATGAAAACCCTGGGGCGCAGACTTCCAAAAAGAAGTACGTCAACGAGGCGGCAAGTTCCTCTTCGATTACCAGCTACGAGACCGTGTTCCCGTTTGAATCTGACCTTATCATCCAGCAAGAGGCGGTTCTGGCCCTCTACAATGTAGGCCGGAATCACTGTACCGGCTCTGACGCTGAATTTCAGTATGTGAGGGTGGAGCTGTGGGATAAGGTGCCTGATAAGCAGAATGAGTTTGCCGCAAGGCTTTTCACGGTATCTGCGGAGATCACGAGCATCAGCGGAGAAGATGAAATTGCCGTTGCCGGGAACCTGAACGCAGTCGGTGATCCTATCAACGGTACGTTCAACACGGAAACAAAGGTATTCACCCCGCTTGCGGGCAATACCGAGGCAACCACGCCGGGAGGCGGCGATACAGTATAGGGAGTCGTAAAGGCTCCCTTTTCATGTGACCAGAGTTTAATCAACAGGAGGAATGATATATGTATATTTTGGGCGTAGAACTTGAATACGATTTTTTTGACGCAGATCAGTTGGAAGTATACGAGCGGGAAAATGCGAAAGTTACGGAGACTATCAACGAGCCCACGCAGTATGAGGGCAAGAGTACCCCTGATGCTCTCCGGATTCAATGCCGGATCGTGGATAATTTCTTTGATGCCGTGTTTGGCTCCGGTACCGCACAGAAGATTTTCAAAGGAAAGGCGAATATCCGTGACCACATTGAGGCTTTCGGTATTGTTTCCCAGGCCGCCATGAGCACCAGGGAAGAGCTTGAAAAGATCGAGGATAAATACACCCCCAACCGGGCGGAGAGACGCCAGACGGAAAGAGAAAACCGTCAGGCACAGAAACAGGGTTCCAGGAATTTCCAGCATAACGCCGCAGGCAGTAAGAACGGAAAGAAACACAGACATTGAATATCCTGATTGACGATATCGACTACCCCGACCAGGCGGAAGTGAATGGGAAGAGGTACGAAATCCGGACAAATTTCCGAAATTCTATCCTCTTCGAGCTGATGATGCAGGATAACAGCCTAAGCTCCAAAGAAAAGGTGAGAAAAGGTCTGGCCCTGTATTATCCGGTGATTCCAAGTGATTTAAGTGCGGCCGTTGATACCGCTTTGTGGTTTTACCGGTGCGGCAAGGAAGAAACCACAATCCAAAAGCGTATGGCCGCCAGACGGGGGAAAAGTCCGGTGTATTCCTTTGAGCATGACGCCGGGCTTATATATGCGGCGTTTCTCCTGGCATACCAAATTGACCTCCAGGATACCCGGTACATGCACTGGTGGAGGTTCCGGTTCCTCTTCAATTCCTTGCCAAAGGATTGTGAGTTTGTCAGGGCCATGGAGTACCGCAGTATAGATATCAATGACAAGATGCCAAAAGAGCAGAAAGACTTCTACAAGAAGATGAAGCGCCTGTATGCGCTGCCCTTGTCAAAAACGGAGGACGATAGGCAGACCGCCATACAGAACGCACTCTTGAACGGCGGAAATGTGGAAGGGATATTGTAGGGGGGTGACTGGATATTGAAAAGATGAAAAACACCGTCCGGGTGGAGTGCCCGGAGTGCGGGTATATAATGCCGTTCTGGTATACAGACCAGGCGGAGTGCAAAGGCGTGATGTTACGGTGTAAGGGCCGGAACTGTCACGCTGTTTTTGAACTGAAAATAGAAAAAGGAAAGCAGATCAAGTAAATCTGGTAGTGCCATTACGAGCCGAGGATTTCTGACCATGAAAGAGAGGTGAGAACATTGGCTAGTGATGGCACTCTTAAATTTGATACCCTGATAGATTCCAGCGGGTTCCAAAAAGGGATAAGTTCTATCGGGGAAATCGCACAAAAGGGCCTGAAAGCAACCAGTGACATCCTCAAAGGGAGCATGACCGCAATCGCAGGCTTAGGAGGAGCCGCTATCAAAATCGGTTCCGACTTCGAGAGCGGAATGTCGAAAGTGGCAGCTATCTCTGGCGCCTCCGGTCAGGAGCTGGAAAAACTGACCGACAAGGCAAAGGAAATGGGCTCCACCACAAAATTCTCCGCAACGGAATCCGCCGCCGCATTTGAGTATATGGCTATGGCGGGGTGGAAAACGGAGGATATGCTGAACGGTATCGAGGGTATCATGAGCCTTGCGGCCGCATCCGGAGAGGATTTGGCCACCACTTCCGATATCGTGACTGACGCCCTCACCGCATTTGGCATGAAAGCCAGTGACGCAGGGCATTTCTCGGACGTTCTGGCACAGGCATCTTCAAACGCAAATACGAACGTTGGCATGATGGGAGAGACGTTTAAATATGTGGCTCCCGTTGCCGGCGCTTTAGGATATACAGCCGAAGATACGGCACTGGCAATCGGCCTCATGGCCAACGCCGGAATAAAGGGTTCAAGTGCTGGTACCGCCCTCCGCTCCATGATGAGCAGGCTCACGAAGCCTACAAAGGAAGTCCAAAGCGCTATGAACAGGCTGGGAATTTCCCTCACTGACGACAACGGGAAAATGAAAAGCCTGAATGAAGTCATGACAGACCTGCGGAATGGATTCAACGGTCTTTCGGAGGCAGAGGCGGCAGAGCTGGCGTCCTCCCTGGCAGGCCAGGAGGCAATGTCCGGACTGCTGGCCATTGTAAATGCCTCTGATGATGATTTCAAAAAATTAGAGAGGTCTATCTATAATTGTGACGGTGCGGCCGCAAGAATGGCCGAGACCATGAGTAATAATTTACAGGGGCAGATCACAATCCTTAAATCTGGGGTTGAGGGCCTGGCTATTTCTCTTTATGAGAACATGCAAGCCCCTTGTATGGAAATTGTAAAAACCGCACAGGAAATGATACAGGAGCTCCAGGAGTCTTTCAATGACGGAGGACTTGACAGCCTGGTAACTACTTTCGGCAGCATACTCTCCCGGATCGTGGAGAGCGTTGCAAATGCGGCTCCTGATTTGATAAATGCGGCAACGAGCCTTGTAAGTTCGTTCTGCGATTCACTGAAAAGCAGCCCGTCAATCGGTGATGCGGCGTCAAGCCTGATTACCGCACTGGTGACAGGCTTTTTCTCATGTGCGGATGATATCTGGACTACGGCTATTGTCCTGGCCGGTAAAATGGCTGACGGACTGGCAGAGGGAGCCCCGCAAATTGCACAGGCAGCCGCCCGGTGTGCGGGGGATATCGTAGAGTGCATAATCGACTGGGCGCCGGATTTCATAGACGCCGGTAAACGCATTATAGAGGGCATTATTCAGGGGATCAGCGAAGAGTTCCCGTCTCTGGGCGCATTTTTGAGTGGATTGTTCGAGGGATTCACTTCTACCCTGGAGCCGATTTTATCCGGGGTTGTCAGCATAGCAGAGGGCATATTCGGCGCTTTGAGCGAGGCCGACCCTGCGACTTTAGAGGCCCTGGGAAAAGCGATAGGAACCATAGCGGCGGCCATGGTCACAATGCACACGGCAAAGGCGGCGGCAGCCAATATCAAAGGCGTTGTTTCCGCAATAAACTCCCTGTCTGGCGGTATAAAGGCGGCAATCGGAGTTGTGCCTAAGCTGGTAGAGGGATTCCAGCTCCTGTCCGGGGGCGCAGGGACGTTTTCAGAAGTCCTTGCGCTGGAATTTCCAAAGCTGGCCGGAATCATATCTAAGATAGGTTCCGTATTCTCCACCGTGAAATCCGTGATAGCCAGCATAGGCTCCACGGTCGGCGGTGTGGCCGCAGTAATCGGCGGCGCAATCATGGCCATAACGAATTTCTTCGACATGCTGAAAAACGGCTTTAGCTGGCTGAAAGAAATTTTAATGGTGATAGGCATTGCCATAGCCGCAGTAGGAGCCGTCATACTCGGAGCGCCAGCGTTGGTTGCGGCCGTGGTAGCCGGAATCGTTGCGGCGGTTGCCTCCCTGGTGGTGGTAATAAAGGATCACTGGACGCAGATAGTTGATTTCTT
>CAJUMJ010000008.1 GCA_910587095.1 uncultured Lachnospiraceae bacterium | reverse complement strand
GGCAGTTGTCGTTTTTCATGTAATCAGATAGCTGCATCCTGCCAAATGCCCGGATGGCACAGGCATCATACTCCGGGTGTATGCGTTCCCGTCCTGCCTTTTCCAGCTGTTCTTCAAGCGGTATCTTTTTGTATGCCATAGCCTCCTCCTCTCCGGCGCTCTGCCGGGCCTTTACACTTTACAAAAAGGGGGCCGGGCAGCGGGAGCTGCCCAAAGTCTTTTGTAAAAGGTGACGGGAGCGCGGCGGCGGGGGTGGGCGGGAAAGGGGGATGGCTCCTGCCAGTGCCGCAGGCAGGCGTCCCGGGGAAAGGAAAAATGTCCCCCTTATATAGCCGTGTGCTGGACAGCACTTGACATTCAGAACAGCCTTTATTAAGATTAAAATACCGTAAGGAACAGCAGGGACCTCTGATTTGATTTTGAAGACTAAGACTGGGGGTGGCGGGCGGGCAGGAGCAGACACAGGGTTTTTTAGTGCAGGCGACGTGGAATAAAAATGACCCCCTGATATAACCGGGTGCTGGACAGCACCAGACCAAAACAGCCTTTTTTAAAAAGTCTTTTGTAGAACAGGCTTCTTTTTTAAGTAGAGCAGGGGTCGGCATTATGTAGGGAAGGATTCTACTTTCTAGCGCGGAAAGCGCTGTATTCCCTACGCCCCTCCTTATAGTATAATCTTAATATGCAGGGATTTGGTAGAAGACATTTCAGGGATGTGAAGAAGATTCCCGGGCGCAGCTGGCCTGGGTGTCTTTTTTTACTTCTGACGGGGATGTGTATGGATAACATTGTTTTCTGCCTGGACCAGTCACTCCACATATTCAAACATCGTCCAGATTTTTTCCGGCGCCGTGCCCAGAAGCAGGCATACAAAGGATAATGCCCCGGCATAATTATCTGTGCCCTCAAAATCCTTGAGCAGTTCAAGAATCTCGTCAGTGTTGTAACTGTTATTATGGATATCCTTTAACCTCAGTTTCCTTGTTGCAGTACAGTTCATCATTCATGCCTCCATTTCCTAAAAAGATTCTTTTAGTTCAGTGACCGGCACAGGAACTGTGCAGAATGCGCGGAAGGATGTATAATGGAAAAGGACAAAAAAGCCCGGCATTTCTGCCGGGGAATGTGTATGGGCAATGTTAAATTATTTTTCTACTTTATGTGAAATTCCCATAAGGGATTATGATATACCACATTCGCAAAACCAGTATATCACAGTCCTTTATAAAATGCACTCATTTTTAAGAAAGGACTGATTTTTTATGCCGGCATATTATGACGAATCTACAAAAACATGGTTCTGTAAATTCTACTATACCGATTACACCGGAACAAAGAAACAAAAAAAGAAGCGCGGCTTTAAGCTCCAAAGAGAAGCTAAGGAGTGGGAACGTACCTTCCTTGAACGTCTGCAAGGCACGCCCAATATGACGTTCCAATCCCTCTATGACCTCTATATAGAGGATATGAGCCACAGACTAAGGCAGAACAGCATAGACGGTAAGAAGAATGTGTTCAAAAACCGCATACTGCCATATTTTAAGGATAAGCCAGTAAACGCCATCACGCCCACAGATATCCGGGCATGGCAGAATGAGCAGATAGACAAAGGGTATTCAGACGCATACCTTGACCGCATCCAAAACATGATGACTACTATCCTAAACTATGCCGTCACTTATTACAATCTGCCCTCAAACCCATGCACCAGAGCCGGACACATGGGCAAACGCACCCGTTCCATGAGTTTCTGGACGATTGAACAGTATAACAGCTTCATCCCTTATATAAGCGATTTAAGCGCACACACCGCTTTGCAGCTTCTTTTTTATTCCGGTATGCGCTTCGGCGAACTCCTTGCCCTTACACTGGTCGACCTTGACTTTAAGGAAAATACCATACATATTACCAAATCTCTACAACACAAGGCAGATGGCGATATTGTGACACCGCCCAAGACCGATAACGGCATCCGCACTATTACCATGCCAGAAGCCATCATGCAGGAAATAGAGGACTATACCCATAAGATATATGGCATAAAGCCGTCTGACAGAGTATTCACATTCACAAAAAGCCTTATCCGGGGCAATATGAAGCGTGGAGCGGAAAAAGCCAATATCCCTTTTATACGCATCCACGATATGCGGCACTCCCATGTATCGCTGTTAATCAATATGGGATTCTCCCCTCATCTGATAGCGGAACGCATTGGCGATACTGTGCAAATGGTAAACAGCACTTACGGGCATCTTTACCCCAGCAAGCATAACGAAGTCGCTGAAAAGCTAAATCAAATAATAGTACCAAATTAGTACCGCAAGGCATAATATAAGGGCGAACCCATAATGGGAACGCCCTATTTTACTGTATTTCTTAGTTACTCAACGATAGTAGCCACACGACCAGATCCAACAGTTCTACCACCCTCACGGATAGCGAAAGTCAAACCCTGCTCCATAGCGATCGGGTGAATCAGCTCGATGCTCATCTCTACGTTATCACCAGGCATGCACATCTCTGTGCCCTCAGGCAGATTACATACGCCTGTGATATCGGTTGTTCTGAAGTAGAACTGAGGACGATAGTTATTGAAGAAAGGTGTATGACGACCACCCTCGTCCTTGGTCAGTACGTATACCTGAGCCGTAAATTTCTTGTGGCAGGTAACTGTGCCGGGTTTAGCAAGAACCTGTCCTCTCTCGATATCTGTTCTCTGGATACCACGAAGCAGAACACCGATGTTATCACCTGCCTGAGCCTCGTCAAGCAACTTACGGAACATCTCGATACCGGTAACAACGGACTTCTGAGTCTCTTCTTTAACACCGATGATCTCCACTTCATCAGACATATGCAGTGTACCACGCTCTACTCTACCTGTAGCAACGGTACCACGGCCTGTAATGGAGAATACATCCTCGACAGGCATAAGGAAAGGCTTGTCGGTGTCACGCTGAGGATCCGGAATATAATCGTCAACAGTGCTCATGAGCTCCATGATCTTGTCGCCCCACTCGCTGCTGGGATCTTCTAGAGCCTTCAGAGCAGAACCCTGAATAATCGGGCAATCTGTGAACTCATACTCCTCCAACTGCTCAGTGATCTCCATCTCAACCAGCTCAAGCAGCTCGGGATCATCAACCATATCGCACTTGTTCATGAATACAACAATATAAGGCACGCCTACCTGACGGGACAGAAGGATGTGCTCCTTTGTCTGCGCCATAACGCCGTCGGTAGCAGCTACAACGAGGATAGCGCCGTCCATCTGAGCAGCACCGGTGATCATGTTCTTAACGTAGTCAGCATGGCCAGGGCAGTCAACGTGTGCGTAATGTCTCTTCTCTGTCTCATACTCTACGTGAGCGGTAGAGATGGTGATACCTCTCTCTCTCTCCTCGGGAGCCTTATCAATGTTCTCGAAATCTGTAGCCGTGTTACCTGCAACTCTCTCTGAAAGCACCTTTGTGATTGCTGCTGTCAGAGTTGTTTTACCATGGTCAACGTGACCAATGGTGCCAATATTACAATGGGGTTTGTTTCTCTCAAATTTAGCTTTAGCCATTTCTAAAGTCCTCCTTAAATTAATTTACTGTCCTTGTTTCCATAACCATCCGGTAAATTGAATCCGCTACCATTGATTATATTAAAGATTTCCAAGTTTTTCAAGCATTATTTGTTATAACCATTGCGAAGCATTTATAAACCTGTCCTAAATGATTTCACAACCGTATTTACTCTTTACGTCTTATATTTTTTCAGGAAAAGCCACACAGCCATTCTACTTCGTCTTAGCCGCCAATACTTTTTCCTGTACGCTCTTAGGCACCTGCTCGTACTTCTCGAAGAACATGGAATAGTTTCCGCGTCCCTGTGTCTTGGAACGTAAGTCAGTGGAATAACCGAACATCTCCGCAAGCGGTACATAACCCTTCACCATCTTGCCGCCGCCGATATCCTCCATACCCTCAATCCGTCCGCGGCGGGAATTGATATCGCCGATTACGTCACCCATATACTCCTCAGGCATCGTAACCTCCACCTTCATGATAGGCTCAAGCAGTACGGGATTCGCTTTCTTCATAGCTTCCTTGAAGCACATGGAACCTGCAATGTGGAAAGCCATCTCGGAGGAATCGACCTCGTGATAGGAACCGTCATACACATTGGCATGAACACCGAGTACCGGGAATCCGCCGAGGATACCTGCCTTGGAAGCCTCCTCGATACCTTCGCCGACCGCCGGAATGTATTCCTTCGGAATCGCACCGCCGACAACGGACGTCTCGAACTTGAAAGTCTCCTCTCCGTTCGGATCCATGGGCTCGAATTTAACTTTACAATGACCGTACTGACCACGGCCACCGGACTGCTTCGCGTACTTGTAGTCCTGATCCACAGGCTTGGTAAAGGTTTCTTTGTACGCAACCTGAGGTGCGCCCACGTTCGCCTCCACTTTGAACTCACGCAGTAATCTGTCTACGATAATCTCCAGATGCAGCTCGCCCATACCCGCAATGATCGTCTGACCCGTCTCCGGATCCGTGTGTGCCTTGAAAGTCGGGTCTTCCTCCGCAAGCTTCGCAAGAGCTTCACCCATCTTGCCCTGACCGGCTTTGGTCTTAGGCTCGATCGCCAGCTCGATAACCGGCTCCGGGAATTCCATGGACTCTAAGATAACGGGATGCTGTTCATCACAAATAGTATCACCGGTTGCGGTAAACTTAAACCCTACGGCAGCCGCAATATCACCGGAATACACTTTGTCAAGCTCTGCTCTCTTGTTTGCGTGCATCTGCAGGATACGTCCGATACGTTCCTTCTTATCCTTCGTCGCATTGTACACGTAGGAACCGGAGTTGCAGGTGCCGGAGTACACGCGGAAGAATGCCAGCTTACCCACGAAGGGATCTGCCATAATCTTGAATGCAAGAGCAGAGAAAGGCTCCTCATCGGAGGAATGTCTCACAACCTCATTGCCTTCCATATCGGTGCCCTTGATTGCCTCGATATCTGTAGGCGCGGGCATATACTCAAGAATAGCGTCCAAGAGCTTCTGCACGCCCTTGTTTCTGTAAGCGGAACCGCAGCATACGGGAACCGCCGTACACTCACAAGTGCCCTTGCGCAACGCCTTCTTCATATCTTCTACGGAAGGCTCCTCGCCCTCCAGATAGATCATCGTCAGATCATCATCCAGCTCGCAGACCTTTTCCACCAGCTCGTCATGATAGAGAGCAGCGTCATCCGCCATATCTGCCGGAATCTCCGTGATGGTGATGTCCTCGCCCTTATCATCATTGTAGATGTAAGCCTTCATCTCAAATAAGTCGATGATCCCCTTGAAGTCATCCTCTTTACCTATCGGTAATTGAAGAATGATCGCATTTTTACCTAATCTGTTTCTGATCTGATCTACCGCCCCGTAGAAATTAGCGCCCAATATATCCATCTTATTGATGAACGCCATTCTCGGAACGTTGTAGGTGTCAGCCTGTCTCCACACGTTTTCTGACTGCGGCTCCACACCACCCTTTGCACAAAATACGCCTACGGCACCATCAAGTACGCGGAGTGAACGCTCAACTTCTACTGTGAAGTCTACGTGACCGGGAGTATCAATGATATTGATACGATGCTCCAATGCCCCGGCTTTGGGTTTGCAGTTCTCTTCCAGAGTCCAATGGCATGTGGTAGCGGCTGATGTGATCGTGATGCCTCTCTCCTGCTCCTGCTCCATCCAGTCCATGGTAGCTGTGCCTTCGTGAGTATCACCGATCTTATAGTTTACGCCAGTATAATAAAGGATACGCTCTGTCAACGTGGTTTTACCCGCATCGATATGAGCCATAATACCTATATTTCTGGTTCTCTCAAGTGGATATTCTCTTCCAGCCAAGGTTGTCTCCTCCTATATTTTGTCGAATCTACCGGAGAAATCTTTGATTTCTTCCAGACAAAAGATAGATTTTCTCAGCCAGCGTTTCTTGCTGGCTTAGTAAATCTTTTTGTCTTTTTAAAAGCGATAGTGCGCAAAAGCCTTGTTTGCCTCTGCCATCTTGTGCATATCTTCTTTTCTCTTAACCGCAGCGCCTGTATTGTTCGCAGCGTCCAGAATCTCGTTTGCAAGTCTCTGCTCCATGGTCTTCTCGCCTCTCTTGCGGGAGAACATAACAAGCCAGCGCAGCGCTAACGCCTGACGTCTGTCGGGACGAACCTCGATCGGCACCTGGTATGTTGCGCCGCCGATACGTCTCGCCTTTACCTCCAGAAGCGGCATGATATTGTTCATAGCCTCCTCGAAGACGTCGATAGCCGGTTTTCCGGCTTTCTCCTCCACCTTTGCAAACGCCCCATATACAATCTTCTGCGCTACGCCCTTCTTACCGTCCAGCATGATGTTGTTGATAAGCTTGGTCACAACCTTGTTATTGTATAAAGGATCTGCTAATACATCTCTCTTCGGAATATGTCCTTTACGTGGCACGATACTTCCCTCCTTATTCATAAATGATTAGTGAAATACCCCACAGCAAGCTGCGGCTATTTCACCCTCGCGGCAATCGTCAAACGCTGCTCGCGGGAATAATTCTCAGGTACTCACATGTGTCCTCTAATTCAATGTGTCCGTGCGGTATTTCTTCTATTACAATTGTATGGGGAAAAATTTTCCCACATCAATATATAGATAAGAATCCCAACACTAAATTAGTTCTGTTTGTGGTACTGATGCACCTCTCAACCTAAAACACTTCATTCACAAATCCGCTGTGCAGATCTGGTAGTTATTTGCGTAGCAAATTACTACGTTTACTTCCCTGCTTTAGGTCTCTTAGCGCCGTACTTGGAACGAGCCTGTCTTCTGTTCGCGACTCCCGCGGTATCCAACGTACCTCTGATAATGTGGTATCTGGTACCGGGCAAGTCCTTGACTCTTCCGCCACGGATCAGGACTACGCTATGCTCCTGCAGATTATGGCCTTCACCGGGAATGTAGCTTGTCACCTCAATTCCGTTGGAAAGACGTACTCTGGCGATCTTTCTGAGCGCTGAGTTAGGCTTTTTCGGGGTAGCTGTCTTGACAGCGGTGCAGACACCTCTCTTCTGCGGAGAAGCGGTTTCGGTAGCAGCCTTGTGAAGGGAGTTGTAACCCTTTAACAAAGCAGGCGCCGTGGACTTCTTGACGGATGTCTGACGTCCCTTTCTGACTAACTGGTTAAATGTTGGCATTCTTTTCACCTCCTGTTGGAATAAAAATGTAGCTTTACGTTTTGCGCACACAAAAAGAAAACGCATTCATGTGCACACTTATTTAGTATACTTACCCATGAATGCGTTGTCAAGTTTTTTTAAAATATGATTTTCCGTTGTATACGGAATTCGGCGCAGGTGTAAATTGTAGTCGCTTTGACCTGCCGTCCGACTTACTCCACTACCTCGGGCTCCAGCTCAGCCTCGTCAAGTTCATCGAGTTCTTCCGCGTCCATCTCATCATCGTCCTCAAAATCGTCGTCGATATCTTCAAGCTCCTCAAGCTCTTCCATATCCTCGGGAAGTTCCGCGTCATCATCCTCAAGAGCACCGTCGTCAAATGAAATCTCATCCTCCATCTGCAGGCGGCTCAAAAGATTTTCATCCGTACTCAGCCTGATATCACGGTAGCGTCTCATACCTGTACCAGCGGGAATCAGCTTACCGATAATTACATTCTCCTTCAAACCGATCAGGGAGTCAACCTTACCCTTGATGGCCGCCTCCGTCAGAACTTTGGTTGTCTCCTGGAAGGACGCCGCCGACAGGAAGGAATCGGTCGCAAGCGCCGCTTTGGTGATACCGAGCAAAATCTGTTTGCCTTCCGCCGGCTCCTTGCCATCCTTAAACAGTTCCTCGTTCATGTCCTCATAATCCAGAACATCCACCAACGTACCTGGCAGGAAATCCGTGTCGCCGCTGTTCTCGATCCGCACTTTCTTCAGCATCTGGCGCACAATCACTTCGATATGCTTATCGGAGATATCCACACCCTGCAGGCGGTATACTCTTTGTACCTCTCGGAGCATGTAATCCTGTACGGCCCGTATGCCCTTAATCTTTAAAAGATCATGTGGATTGACGCTTCCCTCTGTCAGCTCGTCACCGGCCTCCAGCGTCGTGCCGTCAAGCACCTTAATTCTGGAACCGTACGGAATCAAATAAGTCTTAGACTCTCCCGTCTCGTTGTTGGTGACAATGATCTCTCTCTTTTTCTTTGTATCCTTAATGACCGCTACGCCGCCAAACTCCGCGATGATCGCCAGTCCTTTCGGCTTACGCGCCTCAAAAAGCTCCTCCACACGGGGAAGACCCTGTGTGATATCGTCACCTGCCACACCGCCGGCGTGGAAGGTACGCATGGTAAGCTGTGTACCGGGTTCACCGATGGACTGCGCTGCGATGATACCTACGGCCTCACCGACCTGCACCGGCTCTCCCGTCGCCATGTTCGCGCCGTAGCACTTCGCGCAGATACCTACATGGGAACGGCAGGTTAAGATCGTGCGGATCTTGACCTCCTCCACCGGCTCACCTTTCTCGTTCACGCCTACCGTCAAAATTTTCTCCGCGCGGGCAGGTGTGATCATGTGGTTTCTCTTCACAATCATCCGGCCGTTTTTGTCTTTGATATCCTCACAGGAAAAACGCCCCGTAATCCGGTCTTTTAATCCCTCGATCGTCTCCTTGCCGTCCATAAACGCCTTGACTACCATGCCGGGAATTTCCTCTTTTCCCTCGCAGCAGTCCATCTCGCGGATGATAAGTTCCTGGGATACATCGACCATTCGTCTGGTCAGATAACCCGAATCGGCAGTACGCAGGGCGGTATCGGACAACCCCTTACGTGCGCCGTGCGCCGACATAAAGTATTCCAACACATCCAGTCCTTCACGGAAATTGGATTTGATGGGCAGCTCGATGGTACGTCCCATCGTATCCGCCATCAAGCCGCGCATTCCGGCAAGCTGTTTGATCTGCTGGTTGGAACCGCGGGCGCCGGAGTCCGCCATCATATAAATATTATTGTATTTGTCAAGACCGGAAAGCAGCACCTCCGTAAGCTCCTTGTCGGTGTCGTTCCACGTCTCCACAACGGCACGGTATCTCTCCTCCTCCGTGATCAGGCCCCTCCTGAAGTTCACGGAAATCTTGTCTACGGTGGCCTGTGCCTCCTCAAGCATCTCCGCCTTCTTCGCAGGCACCGTCATATCGGAAATGGAAACGGTCATAGCCGCCTGGGTAGAATACTTGTATCCTGTCGACTTAATCAAGTCAAGCACTTCCGCTGTCCGAACCGCGCCATGGATATTGATGACTTTCTCAAGAATCTGTTTTAACTGCTTTTTGCCCACATGGAAATCCACTTCCAGCTTTAACAGATTCTCCGGATCGCTTCTGTCCACGTATCCAAGATCCTGAGGCAGGATCTCGTTAAAGAGGAATCTGCCAAGCGTAGACTCCACGTTGCCGGAAACTTCCTGTCCGTCGGCTCCCTTTTTGGTCACCCTCACCCTGATTCTGGAATGGAGGGTACAAACTTTATTCTCATAGGCGAGAATCGCCTCGTTGACATTCTTAAAATGCTTCCCTTCCCCGAGCGCGCCGGGTCTTTCCTGCGTCAGGTAATAGATGCCGAGCACCATATCCTGGGAAGGCACTGCCACAGGGCCGCCGTCCGAGGGCTTTAACAGGTTGTTCGGGGAGAGCAGAAGGAATCTGCACTCCGCCTGCGCCTCCACGGAAAGGGGCAGATGCACCGCCATCTGGTCACCGTCGAAATCGGCGTTAAACGCGGTACACACAAGCGGGTGAAGCTTGATCGCCTTACCTTCCACGAGAATCGGCTCGAATGCCTGGATACCGAGTCTGTGCAGCGTAGGCGCACGGTTCAACATCACAGGGTGCTCCTTGATCACTTCCTCGAGCACATCCCAAACCTGGGTGTCCAGTCTCTCCACGAGCTTTTTCGCCGCCTTGATGTTCTGCGAAATGCCGCGAAATACCAGCTCCTTCATCACGAAAGGTTTAAACAGCTCGATCGCCATCTCCTTTGGCAGACCACACTGGTATATCTTGAGCTCCGGCCCGACCACGATAACGGAACGACCGGAATAGTCAACACGCTTACCGAGCAGATTTTGACGGAACCGCCCGGACTTACCTTTCAGCATATCGGAGAGGGACTTTAACGCCCGGTTGCCAGGCCCTGTCACGGGTCTGCCTCTTCTGCCGTTATCAATCAGCGCGTCCACCGCTTCCTGCAACATACGCTTCTCGTTGCGGACAATGATATCGGGAGCGCCAAGCTCCAAAAGCCTTTTCAGGCGGTTATTTCTGTTGATAATTCTTCTGTAAAGATCGTTCAGGTCAGAGGTCGCGAAACGGCCGCCGTCAAGCTGCACCATAGGGCGCAGATCCGGCGGAATTACCGGAATCACATCCATGACCATCCATTCCGGCTGGTTCCCGGATTCCCTGAAAGCCTCCACGACCTCCAGTCTCTTGATGATACGTGCACGCTTCTGTCCGGTGGACTCTTTGAGTCCCTCTTTTAACTCCGCAGCCTCAGTCTCCAGATCAATCGCCTGCAAGAGCTCCTTGATCGCCTCAGCACCCATGCCGACGCGGAATCTGTTCCCCCAGGTTTCCCTGGCTTCCTGATACTCCTTCTCCGAGAGCACCTGCTTGTAATCCAGATCCGTCTCCCCGCCGTCCAGCACGATATAGGACGCGAAATATAACACTTTCTCGAGCACTCTCGGGGAGAGATCGAGAATCAGTCCCATCCGGCTCGGAATCCCCTTAAAATACCAGATATGGGATACCGGGGCAGCCAACTCGATGCGGCCCATCCGTTCCCTGCGGACGCTGGACTTCGTCACCTCCACACCGCAGCGGTCACAGACAACGCCTTTATACCTGATCTTCTTGTACTTGCCGCAGTGACATTCCCAGTCCTTGCTCGGACCAAATATCCTCTCGCAGAACAGACCTTCCTTCTCAGGCTTCAAGGTTCTATAGTTGATCGTTTCGGGCTTCGTAACTTCCCCCCTCGACCATTCCCTGATCTTCTCGGGCGACGCCAGTCCGATCTTTATCGCGTCAAATGTCATAGGTTGATACGCTTCCTGTTTCATATCTGACATCCTGCATTACCCTCCATCTGTCATATACATGCGGAGAAGCCGTTTTCGGAATCTCCAGTCCCCACGGAGAATGCTGCTTTTTAGCATTCTCCCATGTGAGAAAAGTCTGTAAAACAGACTTCGTATTTCTTAACGAAGCAGCCTCTGCTGCTAAGTTGTAGAAATACTTCTCACATTGTTATTCAGTATAAGCTTCCTCGAATGCCTCCTCCGGCTCCTCCTCGAAGGAATCGTTCTCCTCCTCATCGCTGTTCACAAGCTCGCCGCTGTCCTCATCGAACTCCTGACGTTGATAGCCCATTGAACCGAAGGACTCTCTCTCGTAATCATAGCTGCGGGAATCGCCCTCCATCTCGTACCGGTAGTCATTCTCGCCGTAATCGATGGTTTCCATGATCTCCACCTCGGTCTGGTCGTCACGCAGCACCCTGACATCCAGTCCGAGAGACTGCAACTCCTTCAGGAGAACCTTGAAGGACTCCGGCACACCGGGTTCGGGGATGTTGTCACCCTTGATGATGGCCTCGTAAGTCTTCACACGTCCCACCACGTCATCGGACTTGACAGTCAGGATCTCCTGCAGTGTGTATGCCGCGCCGTACGCCTCCAACGCCCAAACTTCCATCTCACCGAAGCGCTGTCCCCCAAACTGCGCCTTACCGCCAAGAGGCTGCTGCGTCACGAGAGAGTAAGGGCCGGTGGAGCGGGCATGGATCTTATCGTCCACCAGATGATGGAGTTTCAGGTAATGCATGTGACCGATGGTAACCGGGGAATCGAAATACTCTCCCGTCCTGCCGTCCCTGAGTCTGACTTTGCCGTCCCTCGAGATCGGAACTCCCTTCCAGAGTTTTCTGTGCTCCCTGTTCTTAGACAGATACTCCAGCACCTCAGGCAGCAGATCTTCTTTATGCTTCTTTTCAAACTCATCCCACTCCAGATTGACATAGTCGTTCGCCAAATCCAGCGTGTCCATGATGTCATCCTCTTTTGCGCCGTCGAACACAGGCGTCGCCACGTTGAAGCCGAGCGCCTTAGCCGCCAGCGACAGATGGATCTCCAACACCTGCCCGATATTCATACGGGAAGGCACGCCCAGCGGATTCAGCACAATATCAAGAGGTCGGCCGTTGGGCAGATAAGGCATATCCTCCACCGGAAGCACGCGGGAAACCACACCCTTGTTACCGTGACGGCCTGCCATCTTATCGCCGACGGAAATCTTTCTCTTCTGTGCAATGTAAATGCGGACCGCCTGGTTTACACCGGGAGACAGCTCGTCGCCGTTCTCTCTCGTAAACACTTTCGCGTCCACGACAATACCATATTCACCGTGAGGCACCTTCAGGGAAGTGTCACGCACCTCTCGCGCCTTCTCACCGAAGATCGCCCGAAGCAGCCTCTCCTCCGCGGTAAGCTCCGTCTCGCCTTTCGGCGTCACCTTACCTACCAGAATATCACCGGCACGTACCTCCGCACCGATACGGATGATGCCTCTGTCGTCCAGATCTTTGAGCGCATCGTCGCCGACGCCCGGCACATCCCTTGTGATCTCCTCGGGCCCGAGCTTGGTGTCCCGCGCCTCCGCCTCATATTCTTCCATGTGCACGGAGGTATAGACATCCTCCTGCACCAATCTCTCGCTCAAAAGTACGGCGTCCTCGTAGTTGTAACCCTCCCAGGTCATAAATCCGATCAGCGGATTCTTGCCAAGAGCCAGCTCGCCGCCGTCCGTGGACGGGCCGTCCGCAATCACCTCTCCCTGCTCCACGTGCATACCCTTCTGCACGATAGGCTTCTGATTGTAGCAGTTCGACTGGTTGCTTCGCGAAAACTTCATCAGACGATACTCGTCCTTCTCCCCGTCGTCACATGTCATTCTGATCAGACTCGCCGACACGAAATCTATTACGCCGGATTTTCTCGCCACCACGCATACGCCGGAGTCCACGGCCGCTTTCGGCTCCATACCGGTTCCCACCACAGGCGTCTCCGTAAAGAGGAGCGGCACTGCCTGTCTCTGCATGTTGGAACCCATCAGCGCGCGGTTCGCGTCGTCGTTCTGCAGGAACGGGATGAGTGCCGTCGCCACCGAGAATACCATCTTCGGGGACACATCCATATAATCGAACATGGCCTTGGGGTATTCCTGCGTCTCTGTCTTATAACGGCCGGATACGCTGTTTCTCTTAAAGTAACCGTCCTTGTCAAGGGGCGCCGAAGCCTGCGCCACATGATAATTATCCTCCTCGTCCGCGGTCATATAAACTGTCTCGTCCGTGACGCGCGGATTCTGCGGATCGCTCTTGTCTATCTTTCTGTAGGGCGCCTCCACAAAACCATACTCATTGATTCTCGCATAGGACGCCAACGAGTTAATCAGACCGATATTGGGACCCTCAGGCGTCTCGATAGGACACATTCTGCCATAGTGCGTATAATGCACGTCACGCACCTCGAATCCGGCCCTGTCTCTGGAAAGACCGCCGGGGCCAAGTGCCGAGAGACGTCTCTTGTGGGTCAGCTCACCGAGCGGATTGTTCTGATCCATGAACTGCGACAACTGGGAGGAACCGAAGAACTCCTTCACCGCCGCCTGCACAGGCTTAATGTTGATCAGAACCTGGGGAGAAATCTCCTCCGCGTCATGAGTCGTCATTCTCTCGCGGACAACTCTCTCCAAACGGGAGAGTCCGATGCGATACTGGTTCTGCAGCAGTTCTCCGACCGCACGGATACGCCGGTTGCCCAAATGGTCGATATCGTCGTCATTTCCGATACCGTACTCCAGATGGATGTTATAGTTAATGGAAGCCAGAATGTCTTCCTTCGTAATATGCTTCGGAATCAGTTCATGCACATTCTTGCGGATTGCCACGGCAAGCTGCTCCGGGTCTTCGCTGTACTCATCAAGAATCTGCTGCAACACAGGGTAGTAGACAAGTTCCGTGATGCCAAGCTCCCTGGGATTGCAGTCCACAAAGCTGGTGATATCCACCATCATATTGGAGAGAACCTTCGCGTTCCTCTCCTCCGTCTGAATCCACACCGCTGGAACAGCCGCATTCTGGATGGCATCAGCCATCTCAGCCGTCACCTTATCTCCCGCCTTCGCCAGAATTTCCCCTGTCTGCGTATCCACCACGTCCTCAGCGAGGATATGGTTTCTGATCCGGTTTCTAAACATCAGCTTTTTGTTAAATTTGTATCTTCCGACCTTTGCAAGGTCATATCTTCTGGGATCAAAAAACATCGCCATAATCAGGCTTTCCGCACTCTCCACACTGAGCGGCTCGCCCGGACGGATCTTTTTATATAGCTCAAGCAGACCCTCCTGATAGTTCTCAGAAGCGTCTTTCGCAAAACTGGCCTCTATCTTCGGCTCATCACCGAAAAGTTCTCTGATTTCATCGTTGGAACTCACACCCATCGCGCGAATCAGCACTGTGATCGGAACCTTCCTCGTCCTGTCCACACGCACGTAAAAGACATCATTGGAGTCCGTCTCGTACTCCAGCCACGCGCCGCGGTTCGGGATTACGGTGGCGGAAAAGAGCCGTTTACCGATCTTGTCATGCCCGATCCCGTAGTAGATACCGGGAGAACGCACGAGCTGGCTGACGATAACACGCTCCGCGCCGTTTATCACGAAAGTGCCTGTCTGTGTCATGAGCGGCAGATCACCCATAAAGATCTCATGCTCGGTAATCTCGTCCTTTTCCTTGTTGATCAGGCGGACTTTAACCTTGAGAGGGGCTGCATATGTGGCGTCTCTCTCTTTACATTTCTCGATGGAATATTTGACATCCTCCTCGCACAGCTCAAAGTCGACAAATTCCAGACTCAGGTGACCGCTGTAATCCGAAATCGGAGAAATATCGTCAAACACTTCCTTCAAGCCTTCATCCAGGAACCATTGGTAGGAGTTCTTCTGAACTTCGATCAGGTTCGGCATTTCCAGAACTTCCTTCTGTCGTGCATAGGTCATTCGCGTATTTCTGCCGGCTGCAGTCTTACGGATTCTGTTCTTTTCCATTGACACTTCACCCCGTTCTTTATGATTGATCATGTTGAATTAAAAAATGTTACAAAAAATAAGTATAGCACACCATAATAGTGCACTATACATTCTACTACAAGTCCATCCGCTAGTCAATGAAATTTTTCTAAAAAATTATGTCGTAAATTATGAGATAAATCGAAGATTGTCCGAACGGACACGGCGCAAAAAACAAACAGCAAGACCGCCCATGTGCTTTTGCACATGAACGGCCCGATTTGCGTAATTCCCGAAATTACTTGAGGGTAACTTTTGCGCCCTCTGCTTCGAGTTTAGCCTTGATACCGTCAGCCTCCTCCTTGGAAGCAGCCTCCTTGAGTACCTTCGGAGCGGAATCAACCAGATCCTTCGCCTCCTTCAGGCCAAGGCCGGTAGCCTCACGAACCACCTTGATAACCTTAACCTTATTCGGGCCAACCTCTGTCAGCTCAACGTCGAACTCGGTCTTCTCCTCAACAGCCGCCGCACCAGCGTCGCCTGCTGCCGCAACAACTACACCCGCTGCTGCGGATACGCCGAACTCTTCCTCACATGCCTTTACCAGATCATTTAACTCTAATACTGTCAACTCTTTGATCGCGTCGATCATTTCCTGAGTGGTCAATTTTGCCATGATTGTTTTCCTCCATTTTTTCGTTAATAAATTATTTCCCGGGATCGTCGTTGCCAGATCCGGGGGTTAATGCGATTGTTTTAATTTCGCAGCATTTAAACCGTTTAACCCGATTATTCTGCCGCAGGCGCTTCCTCCGCAGGCGAAGCTTCTTCCGCAGCCGCCTCTTCCTTCACGGGCGCCTCGCACTCTGCCGCGCCGCCTTTCTCCGCCAACTGGTTCATCACGCGCGCGAAGTTGGTGATCGGAGACTGGATGCTGCCAAGCAGCTTGGACAGCAGCTCTTCTCTGGAAGGAATCTTAGCGACTTCCTTGATACCGTCCGCATCGTAGGCGATGCCTTCCACAATGCCGCCCTTCACCTCAAGCGCATCCGCCGTCTTAGCGAACTTGCACAGCACTCTGGCCGGAGCCGTTGCATCCTCAGTGGAGATGGCAACCGCGCTGGGCCCTTCCAGATAAGGAAGAAGCGGTTCGCAGTCCGTACCCTTGAATGCAAAATTCATCATTGTGTTCTTGTAAACCTTGTAGGTGATCCCCGCTTCACGCAACTGTTTGCGAAGCTGTGTATCCTGCTCTACGGTGAGTCCACGATAGTCAACCAAAACGACTGACTGCGCGTCCTTCACGGCAGCGGCGATCTCTTCTACGATCGGTTTTTTCAATTCCACCTTTGCCATTTCTTTACCTCCTTATAGATTTTCGTGCCGATAGGAGTGTATACACAGAAACATCCTCCCTGAAGACAGGAAGGATGATATAAGTCAATGATATCTCTTCTCTCCTCGGTAGGCGGACTCTTACGCCGGCAATACGGCACCTACTGTCTTCGGCATTTGCTACTATAGCACAATCCGCAGTGAGCTGTCAACTGTTTTTCCACATTTATAAGCATCTTGTCCCATTGCAGGCAGCTCCAGCCCGCAGACGGACGGGTTTCAGTTATTTCCAGCTCGAAAGCGGACGGGACATCTCCTCCTCGTACTTCCTGATCGCCTCGTCGCGCACATTGCGCGCCACGCCCCACCTGTCGCCGACCTCATGGATTTTTCCGTCCCGCACCTCGCATTTCGTTCCGTTTAAGATAAATTCCCGGTCGGTATCCACGCCAAGCTGCCGCAGCAGTTCTAACAGCATGGGCGTTGTGCCTCCCATCAGGTCGTGTCTGTCGGATGTGGCAGCCACCCTGTCTCCCAGCTCCAGCATCACGCCGGACCATCGTCCTTCCGAAAAATGGATCAGTGCGCCAAGACCCCACGCAAGCGCCCGCAGCTTTTCATCGTTTTCCCCATTCTTGTATCCGTGCCCTTCGCCGTAGACCTGATCGCTGCCTACACGCAGCCTGTAACCGTTTCCCAGGTCAAACACATCGCCCACGGCAATATTGACACTGTTGTCAGAAGGATCGTAGCCCTTATGTTCGTATGTCTGGAACGGTCCCGCCTTTTGAAAGAGCTCGGATGGATCAATACTGGCAAAAAAGCCGCCGCTGTAGCATGTAAAAATTTTGCCGCCGTCCACCTGTACAGTGGAAGTCACCGCGTCAACGAACTCCGTGGTAATCTCATACTCCTCTTTCCCCGGTTCGCTAAAAAGGCTCCTGTCAACCTGCGCCCAAGTATCAATCAGATTTTCTATATCCGCTTTTCGCGACCTGTCAAACCCATTGAGGGTATCATCCTCATCGCCGTTAATATCCCCGTTAAAGTAATCCACAAAGGCATCCTGCTGCCCGTCCTTCGACGAAAGCTTTCCCGTCGTAGTATTGTAAATGTAAGTGTTCCGACTGCCTATGCCGCTGATGCCCATGTCACACCTCCCCGTTCCCATACGCTGCCGCATGTGCGGGGGATTCTGCCGGCATGATCCTGCCGGTGTGTGCGCCCGGACGCGCCTCATACTGCAATCCGAACTTCTGCGCCTCCGTGATTTCCACCTCCATCACACCGAAACTTGTCTTAATCTCCAGCACTGTGGAGCCGTCGGGTTTGGTGATAATTTTCGTCTCGAGATCCTCTTCCTTGTCCGCCGTCTCTTCGTTCTTCGCGTCTTCGGGAATCGTCATCTTTCCGTCATAATCGGAAATTTTCTGCAGGCCCTTCCGGTTTTCGTTGATAACCGCCCGCCAGATCAGATCCATCTCCTCCCCAGTATAGAAATGCGCACCGAAGCCGTTCATATATTTGGCCCACTTCGCCTTCTCCCGGTCTATGTAAGTGGAACCGTCCTTCTCATAGGTGTAATCCGGCACGCCGTCCTTGTCGGTGGAAGTCTCAAAGAAATTGACAAACTCGTCCCCATTGATCTTTCCGGCCAGAAAGTCCTTCCAGAACTCTTCGCTGCTGGCAAACCGCAGGTTCGCATCCTGCGGGAACCGTTCCAGAAACGCCATCACCTTCTCATACTGTCCCGGTTCTGTATAAGAAAACTTCCAGCAGTCCTTGTTGACCCATTTTGTCCCGTCAAAATAAGCCTCCTTACATCTGATTCCGTCCTGCCCGTAGCATGTGATAAACCAGTGCTTTTTCTGCGGATCATCGGTGGGAAACGTGCTCCTGGTCACTTCCCCCGTAAGCAGCTCCATAAGCTCCTCCGGGTCTGTCACTTCCACATCCGTATGATTATCGTCCGCGCCTTCTATCTCCCGCGGTTTTTTCCCCGAAGCCGCCGCGCCGCCTCCCACGGTTGCCGCCTGGGGAGCTGCCACGCCGCTGTCCGAAGACGTCCCCGGATTCACTACGCTGCCAGCCGAAGCCGTCTGCGTCTGCGCTGCCTCCGGAACTGACACATTTGTCACAATTGTCGTTTCCGTCCCGTCCGCGTCAGGCTTACCCTCCGCTTCCCTTCTCATCGCTTCCCTGGCGGCCTGCTCCTCCACTTCCGCAATCATTTCCTTGATCTGCTCCTGCAAAGCCTCCTCGGCATCGTCAAAATCAGCGAGAAGCTTTTCCCATTCCTTTATGGTAAAAGACTCGGCTCCCGTCTGGAAGGTTGGTTCTACCTTGCCCTCCTTCACCTTTCTCGCCATCTCCTCCATATGTGCCAGTATTTGTTCGCGGTAAGTCATATCCGCCGCGCTCTTCTCTTCGCTCTTTTCTTCCGTTTTCTTTTTATCCGCTTCTCCGGGAGCTATGACGTTTGTGTCACTTTTTCCCGCCCTGCCGCTTCCGGCACTACGGTTTCCGTTCCCGTATCCCGCCTGCGCATTATTTCTGATCCATGAAGAATAACTGTTTCCTACGTTCATATCTCTGATTCCTTTCTGTCCGGCAAGCCGTTTTTGTTCCTGTCATTTGCCTCTATACAGGTAATACGATTCATCCGGCGGGAAAGTTTCACTTCCCCAAAAAACAAACCGTTTTCCTACCAGCTCACAAACCCTTCCTCATCAATCCGCACGCCCTCGGAAATGCTCCGCATATATGTAAGTACCCGCTCCTTTTCCGCCCCGTGCAAAAGCGTGGTCCTGCACCCGCTCTGCAGGCAGGGAACAAACCGGTAACTCACAATGCCACTCTCGTCTAACACCACTTCTACCATTCCTGTATCCAGTGTCTTTGAGTTAAACCAGAAATTTCCCATACTGTAAATCACGGGCACCCCCTGGATCACACCGATTGGCTGGAGACAGTGCGGATGATCCCCAATCACCAGATCCGCACCCGCCTCAACCAGTTCGGGAGCCTGCTTCAACTGCGCCCAGTCCAACTCCACCTGATTTTCTGTCCCCCAATGGACATACGCAACCACGAAATCACTGTTAGAGGCCGCTTCACGAATCGTCTCCAAAAACTTTGCCCCGTTCCAGCACCGCAATACGCCCGGGGAATTTTCCGTGGCCTCCTTCGTATCCGGCGTATCGAGACGCTCAATCTGAGTCGCGCTGACAAAAGCGATCTTGATATCCCCCACAATATAATAGACCGGCCTTCTCGCCTCGCTGATATCCCGCCCCGCACCGACATAGGGAATTCCTGTCTCCCGGAGAATATCAAGCGTGTCAGTCAAAGCCTCCGGCCCGTAATCGTAGGCGTGATTGTTCGCCAGCGATACCAGATCAACTCCCAAATCAGTCAGATACGCCGCCGTCTCCGGCCTTGCCCGGAACGTGAACTGCTTCTCCTCAAGAGGAGCCCCCCTGTCGGAATAGGCAAATTCGTTGTTGAGCATCATAATATCCGCAGCCTGCATCCGCTCAATCACCTCCGGCGTTATGCCGTCGGAGATGCCTCCGCCTGCGTGCACCGGCCCCATAATAGCATAATGGTCGTCAAACAGAATATCCCCCGCAAAAGCAAGCGTTACCTGCCCTTCCTCCGCCGGCTCCACGGTATATATATTGTTCTCCTCCATATAAACCGGGTCGTCCAGCTCTTCCTGATACTTTGAAACCGCCGCCACAGGTTCCGTTTCCCCGCCTTCATCGACCGGATCCGCAGGTTCATTTATTTCTTCTTCCCCGATCGTCTGCGCATTCTCCTCCGCCCTGCTCTCCTCTTTATCGGCATTGACTGTATTGGTCGTTTTCTTCTTCACCGGCTCCATAATCCACTGGTGCGCCGCCAACCCCAATACTCCTGTCGCCACTGCCGCTGTCAGCGTGATGATAAACGGCAGGAAAAAGCTCCGACGAAACCGTATTCTCTTTTTTTTCTTCATTTTACGCGATCTTTTCTTAGCCATGCGACTATTATATCATCAAACGTAAGTTATAGCAAAATACATTCTCACAAGAAATTGCCGATAAACCGGATGAAAAGCAAAACAGAAAAGAGCGATATGCCGAAGCACACCGCTCTCCTTTATTTTCCGTAATCCGTCTCTTTTTTAATACTTCGCCACATTCACCTTCACGCCGGGACCCATGGTAGTCGCCAGCGTAATACTTCTGAGATACTGTCCTTTCAGTGCGGCGGGCTTTGCCTTGACAATCGCCTCCATCAGCGTGTCAAAGTTCTCCTGCAGCTTGCTCTCCTCAAAGGAAACTTTGCCTACGGGGACGTGGATAATATTCGCCTTATCCAGTCTGTACTCAATCTTACCTGCTTTGATATCGCTGATCGCCTTTGCCACATCCATGGTAACCGTACCCGCCTTGGGGTTGGGCATCAAGCCCTTGGGGCCGAGCACCTTACCCAAACGTCCAACAACACCCATCATATCGGGAGTCGCTACCACCACGTCAAAGTCAAGCCATCCTTCGTTCTGGATTCTGGGTATCAGCTCCTCGCCGCCAACATGATCCGCGCCCGCAGCCTCGGCCTCGTTTACCTTGTCTCCCTTGGCAAACACTAACACGCGCACCGTTCTGCCGGTTCCGTTGGGCAGTACCACCGCGCCACGGATCTGCTGCTCCGCATGACGGCCGTCGCAGCCGGTTCTGATGTGAACCTCCACAGTCTCGTCAAATTTTGCTGTTGCTGTTTTTTTCACTAAAGAGATCGCCTCGGCTGTGTCATACAGAGTTGTACGATCTACCTGCTTAGCCGCCTCCTGATATTTTTTACCGTGTTTCATCTCCAACCCTCCATTACTCTTCTACTGTGATACCCATACTTCTCGCAGTACCGGCGATCATACTCATGGCCGCCTCAACGCTCGCCGCGTTCAGGTCAGGCATTTTCATCTCCGCGATTTCCTGAAGCTTCGCCTTGGAGATGGTAGCCACCTTCGTCTTGTTGGGGACAGCGGAGCCGGATTTGATGTTGCACGCTTTCTTTAAAAGAACCGCAGCAGGAGGAGTCTTCGTGATGAAGCTGAAACTTCTGTCTGCATACACTGTGATAACAACCGGGATAATCACGTCACCCTTGTCGGCTGTTCTCGCGTTGAACTGTTTTGTAAATTCAACGATGTTTACCCCATGTTGTCCGAGTGCAGGACCAACCGGGGGCGCTGGCGTTGCCTTGCCAGCAGGAATCTGTAACTTGATGTAACCTTGTACCTTCTTTGCCATATCGGCACCTCCTAAAAATATTGTGGTTCGGACGCCTTTTCCGCCTGCCAGCCGCAACCTGCAAGGTTGCCACAGACAAGCTCGGGTTTAGGGTTTAACGCAAATCGTTCAAACCGCTTTAACCGGCTCCCACACCTATATCCACACCGCCAAAGCGGGTAAATACCTGCTAACGCATACTCCTGACTTCCGCAAAACTGATTTCCACGGGCGTCTCTCTGCCAAACAGATCTACATTGATGGTAGCCGTCTGCTTACCATAGTCAATTCTCTGAACAACGCCGACCGTATCTTTCCAGACGCCTGCCACCACCGCAATGGTATCGCCCTCCGCAAAGTCAACCGTCATATTTTCCACCTTGATTCCCAAAGGCTTCATCTCGGCTTCCGTGAGCGGCACGGCTTTACTTCCCGGCCCCACAAAGCCCGTCACGCCCCTGGTGTTTCTCACCACATACCAGGTGTCGTCATTCATAACCATATTGATCAGCACATATCCGGGAAACATCTTCTTCTGAACAGTCTTGCGGGCTCCGTTTTTCAGCTCCGTAACATCCTGCATAGGCACTCTGACCTCCAGAATTTCCTCCTCCAGATGTCTGTTCTCAATTGTTTTCTCTATGTTGGCCTTTACTTTATTTTCGTATCCGGAATAAGTATGCACAACATACCAATTCGCCTCTGCCATACAGACCCTCCCTGTCTCGCTATATGCTATTAAGAAACCGTCCTAGAACTTCAACGTGGTAATGAAATCCACGCCATATTGCAGGCCAAAATCGAGCACTGCAATGACCGCTCCCACCACCAGGGAAATAACTACAACCGCAACGGACTGTTTCAGGAGGGAATCCTTGTCCGGCCAACTGATCTTTTTAAACTCGGCTTTCACGCCGTCGAGGAACTTAGCCGCCTTCTTCTCTGTCTTTGCTGAATCTGCCATAATCCATTCTCCTTCTTTATGACGCCCGATTACTTCGTCTCCTTATGCAGGGTATGTTTCTTGCAGAATCTGCAATACTTCTTTGTCTCCATCCTGTCCGGATGTGTCTTTTTGTCCTTCGTCGTATTGTAGTTACGCTGTTTGCATTCCGTACATGCCAATGTGATTCTTGTGCGCATCTTAACACCTCCACCTGTATTACGATTCGTTGTTTCATATCTCTCATTTTTTGAGCATAAAAAAAAGACCTGAATCTTATCTCGTTCACACAATATATCATAAGGAGGGCTGTTCGTCAACTGCTTTTCGCTATTTTTTCCCTGAAAACTTCACTTTTTTTATAACTCCTCTTTATAAAATATGGTAATCATACGATATATAAATTGAGCGGGCTGTAAAAGCCGCAAATACTTGCTTTTTTTGCGGAAAAAATGGTATAATGTTTATAATTATTTTATAATTATCTCTTCATGCAGATGACTGTTACGGCAGTGTTGCGCACATCTGTATTTTTGCCTGTTTTATATGTTTTATAATTGTAGAAATGCCCATTAAGATATCTTGCAGGCTATGGATGGCCACAGAAGGTATCTCTTAGGATTTCATGGAAGAAAGGAGGGGCTTATGGCTTACAACACGATTAACAACAACACGTTAAATATCTACAATTTCTATACGCCTGCCTATGCGCCAAAGTCGAGCACGCCTTATGACACTCATAAGAAGAGCGAGCTTCGCGGCGTGTACAATTCTATTGTCAAAATGAACAAGGAAGCGCCCCTGTTCATTCTGGACACCAGCAAGAAATCCCAACAGTTCGCCATCGGCATTAAGGAAAATGCCAGAGAACTCCGAAACACGATCGCTTCTCTTGGCGGCCTCGGCGAGGAAGAAATGCTGCACAAGAAGGTGGCGTATTCCAGCAACGAGGATATCGCTTCCGCAAAATATGTGGGTTCCAGAAAACCGGATACTGACTTTCCTTCCTACGAGCTGGAAGTACGGCATCTGGCTTCCCCGCAGGTAAATCTCGGAAATTTTCTTCCCGCAGATGATCCTGCCGCTCTTCCCCCCAACACATACTCTTTCGACGTTGGAATAGAAGATCTGAACTATGAATTCCAGTTCAGCATCAAGGGAAGCGACTCAAACAAAGACGTACAGTCGCGTCTGGCTCGCCTGATCACCAACGCGAATATCGGCATGTCCGCCCAGGTCGTCACCGACGAGGACGGCAACTCCGCTTTGCGCATGGAGTCCGACGCCACAGGACTTAAGGACGGAAAAAAAGTCCAGTTTGCCATCTCCGACCAGCGCACCAGTAAGGCTGCCGGCGTAGTGAACTATCTTGGACTGGATTATATCGCCTCACCGGCCACCAACGCTTCTTTTTTAGTAGACGGCGAAGAGTATTCCTCCACCTCCAACCACTACACCCTCGACCACATTTACGAGCTGCAGTTCAACGGGGTGAGCGGCGAAGAAGGGGAGACGGCTTCCATCGGTATCAAGACAGACGTGGAATCCCTGGCCGAGAATATCAACACTCTGGTGAGAGGTTATAACTCTTTCCTGAAAGCCGTCTCCGAGTACAGTACCGAGCAGCCAAAGAGCGACCGCCTTTTCCACGAAATGAGCAGTGTCGCGAGGGTTTACGCGAGAGGTCTGACCACGGCAGGATTGAATCTGAATCTGGACGGCACCCTTGAAGTGGACAATAACGTACTGCGCCAGAAGGCAACCAGCGAGGGCGCAAAGGAGGCTTTCTCTTCCATGAAAGGCTTCACGAACTCGGTGCTTCGCAAGACAAACCAGGTTTCCCTGAATCCGATGGAGTATGTCAATAACGTGATCGTGGCCTACAAGAATCCCGGAAAGAACTTTGCAAGTCCCTATATCACGAGCGCGTACAGCGGTATGATGTTTAACAGCTATTGTTAGAATATACGAAAAATAATAACGCGACAGGTTAGTTACATGGCCTGCCGCGTTATTTTTATACGCAAGTCCGCAAACCCGCGCTTTCAGCGCTCCCTGTCCGTCTTTCGACGGACGTTTGCTCCTGGCTTTGCCGGGGGTGTAGACTCGCAAACCCGCGCTTTCGCGCTCCCTGTCCGTCTTCCGACGGACGTTTGCTCCTGGCTTTGCCGGGGGTGTAGACTCGCAAACTCGCGCTTTCGCGCTCCCCGTCCGTCTTCCGACGGACGTTTGCTCCTGGCTTTGCCGAGGGTGTAGACTCGCAAACCCGCGCTTTCGCGCTCCCTGTCCGTCTTCCGACGGACGTTTGCTCGTTACCGTCGCCGAGGAAAAACAAATGGCGCTTTGCGCCGCTTGTTTTTCCTTCCGGCTATAACGGTATGTTTCCGTGTTTCTTCTTGGGGTTCTCGGTTTGTTTATTTTTGAGGCCACGCAGGGCTTTGATGAGGGCCGTCCTTGTCTCTTCGGGTTTGATGACCTCGTTGACGTAGCCTCTCGCGGCTGCCACATAGGGATTTAAAAATCTGTCCTCGTACTCCTTCTTGCACTGTGCGCGCATGACCTCGGGATTGGCTGCCGCCTTGATCTTTCTCTTGAACGCGATGTTGACGGCGCCGTCCGCTCCCATCACCGCGATCTCCGCGATTGGCCAGGCATACACAATATCCGCTCCCATCTCTTTGGAATTCATAGCGATATACGCGCCGCCGTACGCTTTTCTCATGATCAGGGAGATTTTGGGTACGGTGGCCTCGGAGTAAGCGTACAGTATCTTTGCCCCGTGGCGGATTATGCCGTTATGCTCCTGCTCCGTTCCCGGCAAAAACGCGGGAACGTCGATCAGGGTGACAAGCGGAATATTAAAGCAGTCGCAAAAGCGGATAAACCGCGCTATTTTGTCGGACGCATGGTAATCCAGCGACCCGCCCATGGAGTTTGGCTGATTGGCCACGATACCGACGACCTTGCCCTCCATGCGGCACCACCCAACCACCGCGTTGGTGGCAAATTCTCTCTGCACCTCAAAAAAACTTCCCTCGTCCACGATGCAGTCAATGACCTCTTTCACATCGTAGGCATGGCGGGAATTGTCGGGCACGATATCCTGCAGTTTTGCGGCTTTCGCCCGGATAGCGCTCTCCGCTTTCGCCGCTTCTCCCCGGCCAAACACCTTCCCTACTCTGGACGGAATGCTCAGTCTCTCAGCCGTGTTCACAACAGGCGGCTTCTGTGTCCAGTTGCTCGGCAGATAGGACAGAAGCTTTCGCACGCCCATCAGACACTCGTTCTCCGTATCGTAAGTAAAGTGCGCCACACCGCTTTTTTTCGCGTGCACCTTCGCGCCGCCCAGCTCCTCCACTGACACTTCCTCATTGATGACAGTCTTCACCACGTTCGGCCCGGTGATAAACATCTTTGAGATATCCTTCACCATAAATATATAATCGCAGATGGCAGGCGCATAGCAGGCGCCTCCCGAGCATGGCCCGAGAATCACCGCTATCTGCGGGATCACCCCCGAGGCTTTCGTGTGGCGCAAAAACATGCCGCTGTAGCCGCTTAGCGAGGAAATGCCCTCCTCGATTCTCGCGCCGCCGCTGTCATTGATGCAGATCAGGGGCGACTTCATCTCCATCGCCATATCCTGGATCCGGCATATCTTAAAAGAGTGGTACTCTCCAAGCGTGCCGCCGATCACCGTAAAGTCCTCACTGGCGACAAATACCTGGCGGCCGTCGATCTCCCCGTAGCCCGTCACCACGCCGTCTCCGGGCACACGTCTCTTATCCAGGTCGAAATCGTCGATACGGGACTCCAAAAAACCGTCCACTTCCACGAACGTACCCGGATCAAGCAGTATCTCAATCCGCTCCCTGGCTGTCAGCTTCCCGGCCGCGTGCTGCTTATCGATTCTGTTCGGGCCGCCGCCGAGCAAAGCTCTCTCTCTTCTTCTGTCCAGTTCCTTGTTCGCCTCATCCCAATTCATAGCGCGCCTCCATCATATATATCTTTGTCGTACCGGATCAGCCGCCTCGCAATGCTCCTTATTTTCCTTCCGGCTCTGCTGCTCCAAAATACTTTGATATTCAAACTATCAAAATGTATTATAGGCAGAGACTCTCCTCTTGTCAAGCCTCTGCCTGTATTTTTTGCTCACCCGGCGTAACAGTTCAGCCTTCGGCTTCACTGTCACCGTGGTTACGAAGTAACCACAATGCACACAAAATGCTCTCCTGCCGCTAACCGTTACCTTCCAGTTCCCTGGAAACCGCCTCCAGCGCCTGGGCAATCACCTTATCCATATCGTAATATTTGTACTGTCCAAGCCGCCCGCCAAAAATCACATGGCTTTTTTCCCTGGCAAGTTTCAGATACCGTCCCAAAAGGGCGTCGTTTTTCTCGTCGTTTACGGGATAGTACGGCTCCTCTCCTTCCTTCCAGACCGCAGGATACTCCCTCGTGATAACTGTAACGGGCTGAGTCCCGAACTCAAAGTGCTTGTGCTCGATCACCCTCGTATAGGGAATCTCCCTCTCCGTGTAATTCACCACGGCATTGCCCTGATAATTGTCACAGTCCGGAATCGTCTTTGTCTCAAACCGGAGGGAACGGTACTCCAGATGTCCGAGCGAAAAGTCAAAGTACTCGTCGAGCATTCCCGTATAGACTACCTTCCCATAGGTGTTTCCCTCATGATCCGTCACAATGCCCCCGCCGCCTTGCTCTTCCTGTACAAACTCCCTGTAGGACACGCCCGTTTTCACCTCGATGCCCCGCAGCATTTTCTCCACCATAGCCGTGTAACCGCCCATAGGAATCCCCTGATAAGGATCGCTGAAATAATTGTTATCGTAGGTAAACCGAAGCGGCAGCCTCCTGATGATGAAAGCGGGCAGTTCGCTGCAAGCCCGGCCCCACTGTTTTTCGGTGTATCCCTTCACCAGCTTCTCATACACATCCGGTCCTACCAGGGAGAGAGCCTGCTCCTCCAGATTTTTCGGCTCTCCAATGTGAAGCTGCCCGATCTGCTCCTCGATCTTCGCTTTCGCCTCCGCCGGCGTCACCACGCCCCACATCCTGTTGAAAGTGTTCATGTTAAAGGGAAGATTGTACAGCTCCTCCCGGTAACGGGCCACCGGCGAATTGATATAATGGTTGAACTTTGCAAATTGGTTTACATAATCCCATATTTTTTTGTCGGACGTGTGAAATATGTGCGCCCCATAGCGGTGCACGTGTATACCCTCCACATCTTCGGTATAAATATTGCCGGCAACATGCTCCCTCCTGTCAATCAGGAGCACCCGCCGGCCTCGTCCGTGCATCTCGTGAGCGAACACAGAGCCATACAGCCCTGCGCCCACGATCAAATAATCATAATTCATTTTTCCCTCCATGTCAGAACAGTTCCCCTATTCCTCCACTGCCTTGTACTTATCCAGCTGGGCGTAATCCTCCATCAGCTCAAGGGCCTTCTTACGGCCTGTCTTATTCAGCTTAACATAGTACTGCATCACACGGTTTTCCATAATCTTTCCGCCCAACAGACTCTTCTGGTTGATGGGTGAAAAATCCACCGGATTCAGATTAAGCTTATCACACATTCGGATCACTGTCCCGTATGCCATTCCCTCAATGCCACGATCCAATGCGGTTACCAACGTAGAGTACGGTATTGCCATCTCAATCGCAAACTGTCTGACGCTCTTGTGCTGTTTTAAGATTTCTGATTTCAAGATTTCTGCCTTCGTCATAATAGACCCCCTTATCATACGCTCTTTTCTTGATGAGAAGAAGTCTGTTCCTCTCCGCTTGAGATAGTATAACATAATTTAGACGAAAAAGGAAGCAGTAAACAAGATCTTTAAACGGGATATCGTCGATATTGTCAACCTATCTCTATTTTTTTTGAGCATATTGTACAAAAATTACAATGTAAACGATATCGGCCGCTAAAAACCGTATTGTCGCAATAGAAATATGGTGTTAAAATAAAGGTAAACTACAAGAATTACAAAAGAGGTGTTAGAATGTTACCCGTTTCTGTGTGCATGATTGCCAAAAACGAAGATAATCACATTGAGGAATGCCTGAAGCGCCTTCGCCCCTGCCGCTTTGAAATCATAGTGGTAGATACAGGCTCCGTTGACCGGACGGTGGAGATCGCCCACAAGTATGCCGACAAAGTTTTTCATTTCGCCTGGTGCGAAAATTTCAGCAGCGCAAGAAATTTTTCCATCCAGCAGGCAGCCAACGATTGGGTACTGATCGCGGACTGCGACGAATATCTCGAAAATGTAAACCTTGCGCAGCTCGAAGAATCCCTCTCCGGCAGGCGCGAGTCCGTGGGGATGATCACCCGCAATAATCCCTATACGGTACAGGGTTCCCGTTCCATCATGTCGGAGCGCATCGGCAGGCTGTTTAACAAAAATTACTGTCACTACGAAGGCAGCATACATGAACAGGTGCGTACTCTCAAAGGCAGGGAGCCGGATTCTTTTCCCATCCCTCTCACCTTTTACCACGAAGGGTATGTGGGCGAATCCGACAAACGTATGCGCGCTACGAGAAATCTGGAGATGCTTTTGCACGATCTGTCGCTGAAAGGCCCAAGCCCTTATCTCTATTTCCAGCTTGGCCAAAATTATATCTCCTTAAACGACATGGAAAAGGCCGCCCACTATTACAAACTCGGGCTTGACTTAAACGCCGACCCCAATTCCGACTTTGTCCAGAGTATGGCGGAAACTTACGGCTACTGCCTGATGGATCTGGCAAAATACGATATAGCCATGTCTTTAAAGGAAAAGTATGATCTTTTCTCCCACCGGGCGGATTTCGTCTATCTGATGGGAATGCTCTACATGAAAAGGGGAGAAAACGAAAAGGCCATGAAGGAATTCAAAAAGGCCACCAACTTATCCGCCTACTCCCGAAAAGGCGTCAACAGCTATCGGGCAAATTACCAGATCGGCGATCTCTATGCGAACATGGGCGATCTGGAACAGGCACGGATTTACTACAAAAAATGCGGCGACTATGAACCTGCCGTGAGAAAGCTGCGGGAGCTGTCCATATCGGAATCCGCCTCCTGAAAGGAGAAACCTTGTTACCCTTATCTGTATGTATCATCGCAAAAAACGAAGAAAAACACATCGGGGAATGCTTAAAACGGCTTTCCCCTTTTCATTTTGAAATCGTGGTCGTCGACACGGGCTCCACAGACCGGACTTTGGAAATCGCGAAAACCTATACGGATCGGATCTATCACTTCGAATGGTGCGACGATTTCAGCGCTGCCAGGAACTTTTGCATTAAAAAAGCCTCCCATGACTGGATACTTTCTCTCGATTGCGACGAATATATCGAAGCTTTAGATTTATCCGCTCTAAGTCGCTGTATGGAAACGTACCCGGAATCCGCGGGCCGTATCCTGATCCGCAGCCGCTTTGTGCAAGGTTCCCAGGCTTCCTTTGAGCGGATGCGCGTGAGCCGGCTTGCCGACCGCAGACATTTCCACTTTGCGGGAGCCATCCATGAGCAGCTCGAAGCCCGCCATCTTTCCCGCGCAAAACCCGCTTTTGACGCGCCGGTCACGGTTCTTCATGTCGGCTACGACGAGAGGGAATCGGACATGAAGGCAAAATCCCGGCGAAACATCTCTCTTTTAAATGCGCTTCTTGAAAGAGAAGGGCCCGATCCCTATCTTTACTTTCAGTTGGGACAAAGTTTCCGGCGCCTTGGCGAACCCGAGCGCGCTCTTGAAAGCTTTGATGCCGGTCTTTCCATGGACGTGGACCCCTCTCTCGATTATGTGAAAACTATGGTGGAATCCTACGGATATACGCTTCTGGATCTGAAAAAGTGCAGAGAAGCTTTGGGGCTTACCGAGCTCTATGACGTGTTTGCCGTGCGGGCCGATTTTGTTTTTCTGATGGGGCTTGTGTATATGAACAACGGTCTTTTCGATGCGGCCATCACCGAGTTTCAAAAGTCTCTCGTCATGGAAGAGTTTTCGGTGGATGGAGTAAATTCATATATGTCCTGCTACAATATCGGCGTGATTTACGAGTGTACCGGCCGCATCCATGAGGCTCTGGATTACTACAAAAAATGCGGCGATTATCCGCCCGCCCGAAAACGGATAAAAGCGCTTCGCGTCCGGTAAGGAAAGGGTCCATGCCGGACAGGCGTCAAAAACCCCGGGCAGTTTCACATATCCCGCCCGGGGGTGTTCTCCGCTTATGCGCGCAGCTTCCAGATGTCTCTGTTGTACTCCTCAATGGTTCTGTCTGATGAGAAGAAGCCGGACTTTGCGATGTTTACAAGCATCATTCTTCTCCACTTCTCCTGGTCCTCATAATCCGCCATCATTTTATCCTTTGTCGCAATATAATCTTCCAGGTCAAGAAGCGTCATAAACCAGTCTTTGTTTAACAGCTCCTTGTACAGTCTCTCCAGATTTACCTTGTGACCGACCTTTAACGCCTCCTTGCTCACGATGAAGTCAACCGCTTTCTTAATTACGGGAGATTTCTTGTAGTAGTCCTTTGATACATAGTCGGCTTTCTCATAGTGCTCGATGACCGTCTCGGATTTCTCACCGAAAATATAGATATTGTCGTCTCCCACCAGCTCGTGTATCTCGACGTTCGCGCCGTCGGAAGTGCCAAGGGTCACCGCGCCGTTGAGCATGAACTTCATGTTGCCCGTGCCGGACGCCTCCTTGGAAGCCAGGGATATCTGCTCCGAGATATCACAGGCCGGAATCATCTTCTCGGCGTAAGCCACATTGTAGTTCTCCACCATGAGCACCGTCATGTAAGGGCTGACATCGGGGTCGTTATTGATTATCTCCTGCAGTACCAGGAGAAGATGAATGATGTCCTGCGCAATTACATAGGCAGGCGCCGCTTTCGCACCGAAGATAAACGTCATCGGCCTTGCGGGCTTCTTTCCCGCCTTGATCTCCAGATATTTATGGATGATGTAAAGGGCGTTCATCTGCTGTCTCTTATACTCATGCAGACGTTTACTCTGGATATCGAAAATGGATTCCGGATTCAGGGTCACTCCCTCCGCTTCCTGTACATAGGCCGCCAGCTCTTTCTTCCGGTTCATCTTGATCTGCGCGATGCGGCTTAACACCTTCTCGTCGTCGATATAGGCGAGGAGCTTTTCCAGATTGCAAGCGTCCTTCTTGTAGCCGTCGCCGATGGTTTCCGAAAGGAACTCGGCCAGCTCATGATTGCAGGACAAAAGCCATCTTCTGAACGTGATACCGTTTGTCTTATTGTTAAACTTCTCCGGGTAAATTTTATAAAAAGCGTTTAACTCCGTGTTTTTCAAAATCTCCGTATGAATGGCAGCCACGCCGTTTACGGAAAAACCGTAGTGAATGTCGATGTGGGCCATGTGCACTCTGTCATTCTCGTCAATGATCTGCACCTTGGAATCTTTATATTTTAATGCCACACGCTTATCCAACTCCTTGATAATCGGCACAAGCTGGGGCACCACCTTCTCCAGATACTCCAAAGGCCACTTCTCCAGAGCTTCCGCGAGAATCGTGTGGTTTGTATACGCACATGTCTTGCTCACAACCTCGATCGCCTCGTCCATCGCGAACGCCTTGTCATCCACCAGAATACGGATCAACTCGGGAATAACCATGGTCGGATGGGTGTCGTTGATCTGAATCACAGCGTGCTCATACATCTTGCGCAGATCATACTGCTTTTCCTTCATCTCCTTCAGGATGAGCTGGGCCGCGTTGCTCACCATAAAATACTGCTGGTAGATACGCAGCAGATTGCCGGCCTCGTCCGAGTCGTCGGGATAGAGAAAGAGCGTCAGGTTCTTCTCGATATCTTCCTTGTCAAAATCAATACCCTTTTTCACGAGACTCTCGTCGACAGTCTCAATATCAAACAGTCTCAGCTTATTCACGCCGTTGTCATATCCTATGACGTCTATATCATAAAGTCTGGACGTCACCTTCTGATCGCCAAATGCCACCTCAAAAGTGGTATCCGTCTTCCTGAGCCAGGACTGCTCCTCTATCCAGTCGTTTTTCTCGGCTGTCTGAAGCTTATCCTTAAACTCCTGCTTGAAAAGGCCGAAGTGATAATTTAGGCCGATTCCCTCTCCCGGAAGTCCCAGCGACGCGATGGAATCGAGAAAACACGCAGCCAGCCGTCCCAATCCGCCGTTGCCAAGGGACGGTTCCGGCTCCACCTCCTCGATGGCGGAGAGCTGCTTTCCGTTTTTTGCAAGAATCTTATTCAGATTGTCATAAATTCCCAGGTTGATCAAATTGTTTGATAGCAGCTTGCCAATCAAAAATTCCGCGGAAATGTAGTAAACCTTCTTCTCGCCCTCGATCCGCTCGCACGCAGACATCAGCTTCTTTGAGAGCTGGAGAATGCTGTAGTAGAGTTCCGTGTTGTCGCAGTCGGCAACGGACTTTCCATAACCGCTCTGTGTCTGGTTCTCAAGTTCCTGCTCTAAATTCATCACCAGTATGTCCCTTTTCAGGTTACTTGCCTGTGCCATGTGTAAAACCTCCTTTATCTTCTTTACCTTAATTTAATATACTCAATATGATACTCAAAAATCCGGCCGTCTTGCATCGTCTATAACCATTTCCTTTATCAGGCTTCCTCTGCCGGCACTAAGATGTCCTCGTATTTCATTCTGGCCAATTCGTAGTCCAGCACAATCTCTCTGCCCGCCCCGCCGTCCAAAAGACGTTTCAGCTCCGATACCGCCTCCGAGGCAATGCGCCCGAAATTCTGTCTGACCGTATTCATCTGCTTACCTGCGTACGCCATCAAAGTGATTCCGTCAAACCCGCACACCGGACGGAAAATATCCATCTCCATCAGCGCCCTCATCGCACCGATCGCCATCAGATCCGACGCGCACACCACGATATCCTTTTTCTTCGCATAGCGGAACGTCAATTCTCTCGCCTGGCGCTCCGAAAATTCCCCGTTTCTGACAAGAAGCGGAATTTTCTCCTCCCGGGCGAGCCGCTGAATCCCCGCAAGCCTTTCCCCTGAGACATATCCGTTTTTCTTGCCCGCAAGATAAAGAATACTTTTTCCCCGGTTCTCCGTCAGCGTTTTTTTCGCCACCTCGTACTGCGCCGCCGCCTGGTCAATCCAGACTGCGGAAGAAAATCCGTTCACTAAAGGCGCGTCCACCGTCACAATCTTAAAAATCTGCGAGTCGATCAGCTTTTGTAACACCCTGTCGTCCCTGGACATGCCGAAAATCAAGAGCCCCGTAATGCTCTGTGAGCGCAGATAGTTGACAACCTCGTCCAGACTTTTCCCTTTCAGCATGGAATCAAAAATAGTGATTACATCCAGATCCAGCTCCACCGCCCGGCCTATGGTGCCCGTTATATACTGCATGTTGATCTCGTCCACCGTCTGCGACGCATTGTTCAGATTCAGGAGAAGCGCCACTCTGCCGGACTGCTTGGAGGAGAGCGCAGCCGCCACGGAATTGGGAACAAAATTCAGTTCCTCCACTGCCTGATTCACTTTTCTTTTCGTCTCCTCACTCACATTGGGGTAATTATTCAGCACCTTGGACACGGTGGAAATCGCCACCCCCGCATGTTTCGCGACATCTTTGATTGATACCATTTTCTTTCCATCCCGGATACGACTCTGTATTTCGCCAAATTTTCTCGGAAATCGTTTTCCGAAAACATCATATAACAAAAGAGTGGTTTTGTAAACCACTCTTTTGAAAAATTTACCAAAAATTTTTTATACCACCCGCAATTACTTTCTCACGAGATGTCTCGGCAGCCCGTTCACAAAGAGAGGCTGCAGCTCGCCCATGATCAGCGGTCTTGCGTATTTCTCATATTCCTCTGTCAGACCCTTACCGTCCGCCGTGATCCACTCGTCGGGCACGTTTCTCTCCACGTTCGCGATGGCATGGATATCGTAAGCGCTGGTGCCGCACTGGTAAGGAGCGTCGCCGTTTCTGTCAAGCGTGATCATCATGCCGGTCTTGCCCTCTTCCGCTGCCATCACCGCGTCATGACCAACCTGGAACGCCTCGTTGATATCTGTCAGGGACGCCAGATGGGTCGCCGCTCTCTGCAAGGTAGAGAACTCGATCGCGCGTGTCTTAAGCCCTGTCTCAGCCGCGATCTTCTCCGCAAGCATAACCGCTGTGCCGGACATCTGCTTGTGCCCGAACGCGTCCACCGCCACTTCTCTGCCAATCTCACACACATATCTTCCGTCCGCAACCTTAACGCCTTCCGATACGGCGATAACCACGGAAGACTTCTTCGCAGCCAGCTCCTTCACGTCCGCAACAAACTTGTCGATATCGAAAACTTTCTCAGGCAGATAAATCGCGTCACAGCCTTCGCAGTCATCACCCTTTGCGAGCGCAGCAGCAGCCGTAAGCCATCCCGCGTTACGTCCCATGATCTCCACGATACAAACGGTAGGCTTCTTTGCGCCGAAAGACGCGTTGTCACGGATGATCTCTTTCAGGGAAGCCGCGATATATTTGGCCGCGGAACCATAGCCAGGACAGTGATCCGTCACAGGCAGATCGTTGTCGATGGTCTTGGGAACGCCCATAAATCTCTGAGATTTGCCATGCGCCGCCGCGTAATCGGACAACATCTTTACGGTATCCATGGAGTCATTGCCGCCCGCGTAGAACAGGCACTCGATATCATGCTTCTCCATAATCTCGAAGATCTTCTCGTACACATCCTCATGTCCCTCGATTTTAGGCATCTTAAAACGGCAGGAGCCCAGGAACGCGGAGGGCGTTCTCTTCAAAAGCTCGATTCCCGTCTCGTCATCCAGGTACTCTCCAAGATCAATCATGCGATCCTCCAGGAAGCCCTCGATGCCATGAACCATACCATAGATTTTCTTTACGCCCAGCTTCTTTGCAGCGGCATACACGCCTGCTACGGAAGAATTGATAACGGCTGTGGGGCCACCGGACTGGCCAACAACAATATTTCCTTTCATGTGCTTGTCTCTCCTTTTATTTTATTTTTTATGCTTTATCTTTGCTTTGCGACTTTTAGTATACCAAAAAATGCCATACAAAACAAGTACAAGCAGCTCAAAGCGCATTGTTTTTGCCTTTTATCCACGCTGTAGCCAGATACGGCGGTCATATTCTGCAGAGGAAAGGAGCGGGTTGACCGAAAAGCTTCCCTACTCGATCCCCCCGCAATAATAATCAAAGTATTTCTCCCGCACCGCCTGGTACGCGCCTCTTGGCGGGTAGATTTTTTTCCCGTTGTCCAGCCTGATTTCCTGTCTGCCAATACATTCTATATGCTCCATATTGACAAGATAAGCGACTCCCAACCGCATAAACTCCGGATAGGGAGCCAACATTTCCGAAAGCTTTGCCATGGTGACTCGCAGCATACACTGGGAGCCGTCGGTAAAATGCACATACTGAACTTTCCCCTGCGCCTCGCAGAACGTAATATCGTCCACCGCCACGCGCTGAACCACTCCTTCCGTCCTCAGCAGAATATACTTTTTGCGCGCTTCCTCCATCTCCCTGACAAACCTGTCAAGAAGCGCATACATCTTCTCCTTCGAGAGAGGTTTGACCAAATACTGTACCGCCTCCACCTCAAACGCATCGAGCGCATGTTCCCTGGAAGTAGTCAAAAATACAAGCCGACAGCGGTTCCCCATTTGCCGCAGCTCCCTCGCCGCATCAATCCCCATTTTATCCGGCATATAGATATCCATCAAAATCAGATCCGGAAAATATTCTTTCTCCTCTATCAAATCGAGCATTTTGTCAGCACTCTCAAAACATTCCACACGGAAGTCCTCCCCCGTGTGACTGTACTGATATTCTTTTATCATTTGCGTCGTTTTTTGCAGTTGTTCTGTCTCGTCATCGCAGAGCGCAATCAGATACATCCATTTTTCTCCTGTCACATGACCGGTAAAATATTCATGACCAGGCGGAAAATAAACACGCCGTTGTCATTTTTAAAGTCATACTCCCCGTCAAACTTTTCTGCCGTCCTAACAATGCTCATCACGCCGAGTCCACCGGAGTCCTCCGGTTTTGGCAGACCCTTCTCAATCTCGGCTTCCACCCTGCAGGTATTGCTGCAATATATGACCAGCTTATTTTTCCTGCGCCTTATCATCAGTCGGATGGAAGGTTCGCGTCCCGCCTCTTCCCTTTTCGCTTCCATGCAACCGTACAAAGCGTTTTCCCAGGCATTTGCCAGTATGGTAATCAAGTCGATGCCGGGAATCCCGGAATCTTTCCCAAGCTCCACGTCCAGCATCACTTTAATTTGCTCCTTTCTCGCCTCCGCGAGATAGGATGCAAGAATCCGGTTTACGGCGGCATTATCACATATTTTCTCCGGGGGAGCCTCCTCGGACGCCGCAAGCAGCTCCATATTTCGCTTCAGAAGCCGATGGTTCATCTCCATAAGTTGATTTTCCTGCATATATGTCTTTTCTATACCGATATGCAGATAAAGTCGGAACACAAGAATCTGCAATATGCCCGTCAGGAAAAAATTCATGGCGATCTGCATCAGGCGATACATCGTCTGGTCATGAATTCTTGGATTGAGTATAAACGCGATGCCGAGAAAAAGCGTCAGCATCATGACGGCTACACTGAACCGGTCCAACTCGTTTTCCACATAATCGGAAAACCCCCTGATCGTACTCTTTACATATTTGTCTATAAACCAGGCGATCAGGCCAAGCAGCAAAGCGCGGCCCGCAATATCCGCCCACACGTTTTCGTTAAAGAAAAAGACCGCAATCTCAATGCCCCCTATCATAAATACCGAAAGCAGATAAAAGACAAGAGCCAGCTTATACAGCGTCACATACAAGGAATCCCTACTGATCCAGACAGCAAAGATCCCGAAGCACAGATAGGTCACAAGCGCTCCCATACGTGCAAAAACCAGCGGGGATATGGCATACCAGATACAAGTCATGAGTATCAGAGCCGCGTAAAGGCAGGCACATTTGACTATCGTTTTCCTCTTTTCGAAGCGTGATTCGCTTATCAGGAAAAAAAGCAAAATCGTCCCCCCGATACTGACTATCATCCGAACCATAGCTATCCACACAGAGCCGCCCAACATAGCTTTCTACCCCCCCCCCTTATTTTTTCATCATTCCCGTATTCAGCCCTTCTCTCCGCCTGATTCTTATTATTCTACTACGGACAACCCTCGCGTCCTACCCTTCCGGTACAGATTGCACTTTTTTCGGTATACTCTGTATTTTTACATGCTAACCTCCATGTCACAGCTCTGCTGTGACTCAAACCAGTGCGGAGAATGCCCGTATTTTGGGCATTCTCCTGTGTGAGACGGAGTTGCAAGGCAACTCCTGGAGTTTCTTGACGTCCCGTCCTATGGCGGGACGTCTTTAGAAACTCTTCTCACACTAACCAACATTTTGCCGCTGTGCGGAATCCCGCCTCCTTTATCGCATCAAATATATAAAGTAGCCACCGTATCCAAGCAGCATCGCCGCTCCGCCCAAACGGCCAAGCCTCTTATTTTTAACAACGCAGATCCACAAAAGCACCGCTGCCGCAATACACACAATACCGTCCGTCAAAAATGCCGGGGCGTACTCCACTGGCGTGATCAGGGCCGATGTGCCCACAACAAAGAGAATGTTAAAAACATTGCTGCCCACAATATTTCCGACCGCGATATCCGCCTTGCCCTTTATGGCCGCCGTGACGCTCGTCACCAGCTCAGGCAACGAAGTACCGAATGCAACGATCGTCAGCCCGATCAGTCGCTCGCTCATGCCGAAAATCAAGGCCAGCTCTGTGGCCGCGTCCACCGCCATATCGGAGCCCAGCACAATCATCACGCCGCCCGCCACAATAAACACAAGCATTTTCCATACAGGCATGGGCGCGCCGTCAGGCATCTCTTCCGCCAGGGCCGCTCCCCGTTTCGACATCACAAACAGATATCCGAGGTAGCAAAGCATCAGCGCCCACAAAAATAATCCGTCGGACATTCCCAGCAGGTGATCTCCCACCCCTCCCATGAACACAAGTACCGCCGACGCCGCGATCATAAAAGGAATCTCATAGCGCACCGTGGATTTCTGAACCGCCACAGGCATGATCAACGCCGTAATCCCCAATATCAGCAAAATGTTCATAATGTTGCTGCCGACAATGTTTCCGACGGTGATCTCCGCACTCCCCTTCAAAGCCGCCGAGATGCTGACTGCCGCCTCCGGCAGCGATGTGCCCATAGCCACGATCGTGAGTCCGATCACGAGCTGGGGAATGCCGAACTTTTCCGCTACACGGCTTGCCCCCTCCACAAACAAATCCGCCCCCTTTACAAGGAGCACAAAACCGATTGCCAGTAACCCGATCTGAATTGCAACTTCCATCTCTCTTCCTCCATTTCCGAAAGCGCCGTTCACACAAAAAAGGACGGGCTTTCAACATTTTCCATGCTAAAAGTCTCGTCCTTTCCATAATTTCCCGGTGATTCGGTTTTAACAGAAAGCGTGTAAACATGACACATATGTCAGGGTATGTTGCTTACACAGGATAACTACTCCCTCTTAACTTGTGAGTTAATTTACCATAAGCATTCCCACTTGTCAACAATTTAATTCGTTTCTTTACCGAATATAAGCCAATTTGATAGCTTTCGTATTTTGCGCCGGATAACGTCAGCTTTTAACCGGAGCGTCATGATACAGCAGGGAAGCGCCGGTTACCGACTCCACCTCTGACAGCTCGTCCACCAGACTGCCCGCCTCCTTCGTATGGATCTCTATGATCATGTCCAGACTTTGCGCCCGGATATTCTTGGAATCGATTCTGTACCGTTTGGAGTATTTTTCGACTATGCGCAAAATCTCCCCCTCCTTCGACTTGTCCTTCGCGTTGACAATGACAAGATAGGGGCAGGTTTTCAGCGGTACAACCTGCAGTACAAGAAGGCCGAAAGTTGTGACCAGCGCGACAAGCAGCGTCAGTTTGTAAAGCCCAGCGCCGCACATGATACCGTTTCCGATCGACCAGAACAAAAACAATAAATCCATCGGCTCCTTAATCGCCGTCCGAAAACGCACAATGGACAGGGCGCCCACCATACCGAGGGAAATAATCAGGTTGGACTGCATGGCCAGGATAATCCCGGCGACAATAACGGAAATGACCGACATCGACACGTTAAAGTTTCTGTCGTAAAAGGTTGACCTCGTAACCCACCGGTACACAAAATAAATATAGGCGGAAATCAAAAAGCATATGCCGAGCGTAAAAATCATATTGGAAGTCGAGATACCCCCGGAAGAAAACCCTTCCAGAACCGACTTCTTAATCACATCGCCAAATCCCATACAGTCTCCTTTCACCCAACCGCTACTCTCGCAAAATAATATTTGGAAAACGACTGCCTGCGCAGGTTTCCGATATCCACCGCCTGCAAAAGATAACGGGGTAAAAATTCATCGAATTTGATCTCCAAAATATGCCTGCCCGCCGGCATGACCGGTACCTGAAAAAGCGCCTCGTCGTAAAACCTCTCCACCTGCCCGCATCCCGATATATTGCGATCGAAGGTTATCCTCACGTTCCCCGCCGCCTCGACGAAAGCAAATCTGTCGTACTCGACAATGCATTTGGGCGCCATATTTTTTTGCATCATCTTCACCGCAAGCTCTCTGAGCAAAGATTCTCCGCCGCCCGCCATAACCCCGGAGAGAAACTCCCGATCCCCGCCCAGGAGCGCATCGCTTTCTCTCCTGGTCAACGTCTGCGACACCTTTTTTGTCATCTGACGGTATTTGATCTTTTTTTCCAGCCTCACCAGTCCCGCGTCAGCGTTATAGATCCGAAGTCTGTATTTTATTCTGTGACAGACGCCGTCCCCTTTTTCGTTCATGCAAGAATCATATATATCGTCAAAGTACAAGCTCCTCACCGCATATCCGTCCGTGTCCTGATGGCTGTCGCACCGCATAAGCGGAAGCAGCCGATACTTAATTTTGGCAAGCTCCGACTCGGACACCTCAAATTTCAGTTCATTTCGAAATTCCATTCTGTGCTAGCCACTCCTCTCCCATGTGGTCGACAAGCATATCCCAAACCCTGTCATACCTCTGTCCGGCAAAGGCTGTCACATCCTCGACCGCTCTTTCAAAATTCTCCTCTGACCACGTTCCGTAAAAGCGCCTGTTGGTATCGGCGATCGGCTGACGCATAAGATCCGCCCACTCATCAGCCAAAGTCTCACACCGCTCCTCATCGTAAACTTCCCTGCCAATCTCCAGTATCCTCTTTGCAAAGGCGCTTTTGAAATCGTCGTTTTGAAACAGCGAGAAAAAAATAGGATCCATGTCGAGTACGAGCTGCAAAGTATCGTCCTCCAGCACGCCAAGTCCCAACCCGCCCGAATTGACATCGAACAGCATAAAGCGCCATCTGCAATCACCGTAGACGGAGCCCTCGTCTTCTTTTGTCCTCCAAAGCGCATAGTTGGCATTTGGCCAGTCGCCGTTGCGACCGATGTAAATCTGCGCCGCGTAATAGTCGATGTACCCCTCCATATCTATAAGCTCGCACGCGCGCTCGTAGTTTTCGGGTATCCACATATAATTGTAGGCAACTTCACGCTCCATATCATAGTAAAGCTCCTGGTCGCCTTCCTCCCCTTCCTCCAGGTCGGCAACTTTCATCATAACAATATTGTCGCGCCCCACATGATAGTGACCGCTTATATAATCCGCATTGTAATCTTCCGTGATGTAACACGCGCCCCAGTACTCGCCGTTCAGAAACAGAACGCACGGAATAAAGTCAAGCGTCGCGAAGCCAAGCTCCTGCTCCAGGTTTTGCGCGATATAGTCTTTTATCTTATAAAATCTGTCGTTTCCTCCCGAGAAAAACACGATCTTGTGCGGAAGAATCCCCGTCTCAAAAAGATCCGCGCAAAAGAGTCTGCCGCCGCCATACTCCTCTCTGGCATAGCAGCTCACGCTTTTTTGCGGAAATATCCTGCTGAGCCCGCCCTTGATCCGTATGCCGCATCCCTGCGTCAGAACTACCCTTTTCTTCTCGTCAAATACGGTAAGCTCAGCCTCCCGTTCCCATTCCCGGCCGCTGTTAAAATAATTCCCGCGCCTGCTCTCCTGCACGCCCTCATTTTTCTGCGGATCGTCAAAAGCAGCGCCTTTCACATAAATCCCCGTTTCGTAATCAAACAAGCCGTCCGGCTCCGTCACAAGAGACGCCGTGTAAACTTTGTCATATCCCTCTTTGTCCTGAAACCCTACAAAATATACGCCTGTGATGGAATCCAGACAAGCGCCCGCCTCGTCAAACACGGCTGCGCGCACGATATTACATTTGTCTACGGGATAATCGGGGATCGCATAGTCCACTGTAGAAATGTCCGTTCTGACCGCATAGATATTATCGTTTCCCGTCGCGTCTTCTATATATATAGGCTCGTCCTCGTCATAGACAAAATCTTCCGTCGTGGGCGTGCTGCCATCCAGGGTGTAATAAATTTCGTTCCCGTTCCCGCCCATAATTTTGAGCCGAAACGCCTCATCGTAATAGCCGGACTGTTTCGAAAAACGGATATGCCAGTCGTGCTCCCTGTCATAGATCAGAAGCGCTGTCAAAATAAGCAGTAAAATCCCGGAAATCCCTAAAGCCCTCTTCGTATGAGCACTGATGAAAACACGCCTCCCTCCGAGAATGAGATCCGTTGTAAAGCAAATATCCACCCAATTTTACCCCCCCCCCCTGCCCCTTGTCAACATTTTTCCCGCTTTGTCCACACGGAATTCACACCGACGCATAAAAAAGAACGGATCGCCTCCGCCGTGGCATCCGTTCCTGTACAACCATCCCTTCATATAAAATCAGTGAATTTTTTCTAACGCTTCCACCGACAATATTTTTTTGATATTAAGCAAAAACAGTGTCGTGGCCGTGGCCGCCGATATGACATCCGAAATCGGCTCAGCGTAGTAAACACCCATCACGCCAAAGAAACGCGGCAAAATAATCGCGAGGGGAATGAGCAGAATAATCTTTCTCAGCACCGCTATGAAAAGGGAAATCTTCGCCTGCCCCAGCGCCAGAAACGTGGGCTGAATCCCGTTTTGCAAGCCGAACACCAGTATACCCGCCATAAATACCGGCATAACCTCCCCTGTCAGTGTAACCAATTGCGCTTCGTCTGTAAAAAACCCCGCGTAAAACCGGGGGAAAACCATCGCCGTCATTGTCGTCAAAAACCGGAACCCAAAACACAAACCGATCATCCAGCCATAAAGCTGCCTTACCCTGGCAAAATTTTTTGCCCCGTAATTGTAGCTGACAATGGGCGTCATCCCCTGGGTAAATCCGTTGATCGGCGCGGAGAAAAGCTGCATCACGCTCTGCATAATCGTCAAGGATCCGACATGTGTGTCGCCTCCGTAAGCCTGCAGTCCGTGATTTAAAACAATGCTGATAAAGCTTTCCGTCGCCTGCATGATGAAAGGGGAAATGCCAAGCGAAAACACGCTCCCAAGGATCGCCGCCTCCGGTTTCATACAGCTCTTACGAATTTTGAGCGAAGTCCTCTTGCCCAAAAGAAAGCTCACAACCCAGGCAGCGCTCAAAGCCTGGGAAATCACAGACGCCGTCGCCGCCCCCTTGACGCCCATGTGAAAACCGAATATGAAAACGGGATCCAGTATAATGTTCGCCACCGCGCCGATCAGCACCGAAAGCATCGCCGTCCTGGCCTGACTCTGGCAGATAATGAAAGCGTTTAACCCGAGCGCAAGCTCCACGAAGAGCGTCCCCGCCAGATAGATGGAGAGATAGTCCGTAGCGTAGCCTATAGTGGCGTCGCTGGCTCCGAACAGATACAAAAGCGGCTTCTGAAACGCATAGAATACCGCCATCAAAATCACCGTGCAGACCACAAGAAAGCTCACACTGTTTCCCAAAATCTTCTCCGCGTGTTCCCTGTCGCCCTTCCCCAGCCAAATGGCCGCTAAAGGCGCCGCGCCATTGCTGATAAAGGCGGAAAAAGCCGACACAAACATCGTGATACAGAAAGTAACTCCCACGCCCGTCAGCGCGTTTGCACCCACACCTTCCATATGCCCGATATAGATCCTGTCAATTACACTGTAAAGAATATTTATAATCTGCGCAAGGATAGCCGGCAACGTCATGCTTACCATCAATCTGCTGATGGAGTCCGTCGCCATCCTCTCCTCCCTGGTCATCGCTTTCGCAGTACTCAAAAAACCGCTCCCTCTCTCTCAATATATTTCGCATAATCCAATTCCATGATTTGGATTCTATCACACCGGATATGTAAAGTCCAGTCTGCCTATACGGGAAAAAAAGAGGAATATTGCGCCCTGTCGTAAGAATACTCCTCATAACGCAAAAAAAGCCAATGCGTTGACTTTTTTCCATATGTATAGTATGATAATAAAAGTTTTGCGAAGAAATGGCTTTATTCAGCCGAAACGTTTGATTGCAGCGATTTTTCTGTATATCAGACGTTTATTTTATTCGACAAAAAACAAGGCTGCAACAGGCAAACAGAATGTACTCTCGGAGTCTCTTTGTGCCTAATTTTGTGAGATGATTTTTTGTCAGATGTGCATATGGCGGAAAATCTGCCACAAAGGCAGGTGCAAGAGAGATTCCGAGAGTACATTAGTAGGCAATTGCGAAACTCTTTTAAGGTTGTTGAATTTGCACAAATAGTATAATCAACGCAGACGCGCTTTCGCTCCAATCCAAACGTAGTGCTACTAAGGTTCGAAAGAACCTCACCAAGTTTTCGCAATTACCTAGTGTGCTGTATCATTCATTTTCAGCCAAATGACGCAGAATGAATTTTCATTCTGCAAGGCGGAGGAGGGAGTCGATGCGGTGACATCGTTGACCGACGACAACACGGCAGATGAAAATTCAAGCAAGTTATTTGGTG
>CAJUMJ010000007.1 GCA_910587095.1 uncultured Lachnospiraceae bacterium | reverse complement strand
ATTCTCCTTTGCTTCTACTAATTTTCTTTTACGTTGCTTTTCCTGACTTCCACATAAGTCCTGTAATATTTCTTTGTCCCTTTGTTTGGGAACATATCGGAAAACTCCGTCACCTCGATTTTCGGGTTACGCTGTAAAATCTTCCCGAACCACTTAATATCGTTCTTCGTTCCCATAAGCCTGACTTTTAACATCAATCCCGTCCTCCAAGCATGGCGTACAAGTTGTGGTTATATGTTGCGTATTCCGGATACCGTATCTGTACCGCCTGCCAAAAATAAGGTGCATAGGCACAGCAGAACAGTTCTTCCACTGTGTACATTCTGCACTCGTCCACCTGTTCCTCCGCATCATCGTAATCAAGGACACTCGGCGTACCGTTGCAGTAAAGGTTATACGCCATCCTGACTACTTTCACGCTCCCGCTGGTCTGCCAGCCTTCATGCAGGCACTCTGTTTTTACACAGCCTGTCTTAAAATCATAGATACTGTAAATGTTCCTTCTTGTGTCATTGCTGATACCAAGACAATATACAAGCGCTTTGTGGTACACGTCCTGATACCTGACCTCTTTCAATTTTTCATAGTAGAATTTTTCATGTGCATCACTGATAAAAATAATCTCTTTCGCTTTCTCTGCTCTTAACGCTGTATTGGCTTTCATAAATTGATTCCTCCTTTATTTTGAGTTTTGATAAAGAAATAGGACTAATTTAGTAATAACAGCACTTCTGCCATTCACTAATTTAGTCCTAACTAAATAACCAATATGTAATTGTTTACCTTCTACCCTCCTTATGCTATACTAAAACCAGTAACTCATCGCTTTTAGGCACTTTGAGTTACACTACTGACATTTCTTCTCAATTTTCTTTTGAATCGGCGCCGCCCAAATGAAAAATCAGAAATGCTTTGATGCAAAACTACATTTTTTCATTAGGACTAAATCGGTGGAAACCCTTGATTTCTCAATGGATTTTTCAACCTGTCATTATAATAACTCAAAGCCCTGCCGGCGTGCACGCCCACCCAAGCCCCAGCACATTGGCGATCAGGTTGGTAGCGATATACTCTCTCGCCGGATGTCCTTTCGGAATCCTCGGAAAAAGGAAACTGATGAAAGGCTGTATTCCTCTCGTAAGCTTAGCAATCAATCCGGACTTTTGCGCAATCTCCATAAGCCCCACCCACAGCGCCATCACACCGATCATAGTAACGCAAAGAGACACCGCGTCGCCGGCGGAGTCAAGAGCCGCATCGGTCACCTCCGCCATTTTCCCCGTGAAAGCGCCATAGATAACGCCAATCAAAATCATAAACGCCCATATGTAGTTTAACATGAACTCCTCCCAAAAGGCTCTTATGAAATTCTATGCGTCTCTCCCCTTCGCCATTCTATATCCGTTTCAGTCTTTTAATTCAGGATTGTGGGAATAGTATTTTCCCCAAATCCTGCGCCTGCCGCGACTGCCCGTTTGCCGCGAAAACGTCAATCCTGTGTATATCGCTGCTCCTGTCCTTAAAGGCAGGGAACAGGAACCCGCACTCCGGCTCCCCAGGCTCATAATCGCCGCTCACCGGGCAGACAGCACAAATTAAAAACTGGTAAACCTCCTCAGATTCCCATAGGCTTTCCTTATCGCTTGCTTTGAGCGGAACGTCATAACTGCCATGAAAAAAATATATGGCATAGTTGCCGTCTGCCCGGTATTTCCGGCCAAATTCCTCATAGAACACATCCAGCATCGCATCGTTTTTCAATCCGCACTCCTTCAGCGCCATGAGAAGCTGCCAAACACTCCCCGGCCGCCTTTGCGTCTCTCCAAAGTCGTGCTCTTTAAGCTGCACATTCGTATCCGAAAAAGGTATCGCTTTCGCAAGTTCAAGATTAACCTGCTGGTCCTTCTGCGACAGTCTTTGGAAATGCTTGTTAAAGGTTCCGTCCACAAATCCCTCTTCATCCAGATATGCCCCTGCAATCCTGTCAAAACAGTTGCGTTTCAAAGTCATGCGCCTGGTCAGTTCCAACATATCCTCGCGATTGATTTTTCCCATGTCTCCACACTCCCCGCGAAATGCTGCCGCATCTATGACAGTACATTTCATATTCTTTTTATTACACAAAATTATAGCCTATTTACCGGGAAAGGACAAGACGGCGCTTTCCGCCATCCGCTTTACGGACGTATTTCTCCATGCTATAATCTGTTTATCTGTTTGGGTGCATTGCCACCCTTTCAAATTGTAATGTACTCCAGGAGGGCTTCTTCCATGCCACAGGAAATTCTGCTGTTAGAGGATGACGACAGCCTCAACCACTCTGTCAGTCTAAAATTAAAAAAGGAGGGCTATACTGTCCGCAGCGCCTTCACCATAAAGGAAGCCCTGTTGCTTTTCCGACAGTTTTCTCCTGCTCTGATTATCTGCGATATCACCTTGCCGGACGGAAGCGGTCTGGATTTCTGTTCCCGCATACGACAGGAGAGCAACGTGCTTTTCCTGTTTTTGACCGCCCTCGATAGAGAGGAGGATATCATGGCCGGTTACCGCCAGGGCGCAGACGACTATATCACCAAGCCCTTTTCTCTGGCGGCGCTGGTTTCCAAAGTAGGCGCTCTCTTAAAACGTTTCCCGGCAAAAATGCCAAAAACCATTGTCTCGGGAAATATCACGCTCTATCCTGAGGAAAAGCGAACCGCAAAGAACGGCGAAAGCCTGACCCTGACAGCCAGGGAATATTCCCTGCTCTCTTTCTTTATGGAACATCCTATGAAAGTTTTGTCGCGTGGACAGCTCCTGGAAGCCATATGGGACATCGAGGGCAATTTTGTCGATGAGAACACACTCTCTGTCAATATCAGGCGGCTTCGGGAAAAAATAGAGGACAACCCTTCCGCCCCTGCCATTCTGAAAAATATCCGCGGACTTGGCTATATTTGGGAAAGGAAATGTGAAAAAAGATGAAAACGACTGTCAAAACCTCCGGATTTGCGTGGAAAACCTGCGCGCTGCTTTCGGCTATCTCCGTACTGTTCATATTTCTATGCGGCGTTTGGGGCTTTTCCATACTGCGCGCACAGTATACGCTGGAATTGAAACAGTACGGAAATATAGCGGGGGCGATTCTCTCCGAATATCCCGACGCAGAACAGACGCTGTTGACCGCCATGCAGGATACCGGCTACAGTCAGCTAAACGAAGGATTTTCCATCCTTGAAAAATACGGCTATCGGGAAAATATGCTGATGACCGGTATCCCTTACTATCACTCCGCTCTCCAGTCATTTTTTTCCCTTCTGGCTATAACCCTCGCCCTTTATCTCATCCTTACCATGCTTTGCTTCTTTTTCTTTTATAAAAACCAGCAGCAACACGAGTGGCATCTACATGAACTGCTGGAGAAATACCTTGCGGACAACTACTCCGCTCTTGCGGAGCAAAATGCGTTTAAACCGATTTTCAACGAAGCCTTTACCGATACCCTCTTTAAGCTGGGCCACAAGTTGATGGCAAAAACGCAGGCTCTTGCCGAAGAGCGGGATTACACGAAAACGCTTGTAACAGATATCTCCCATCAGTTAAAAACGCCTGTCAGCGCACTGAAAAACTGCTTTACCATGTGTATCGAAGCCGACTCGGAATCGGAACGCGCCGATTTTCTGGAAAGATGCGGCAGACAGATGATACGTCTGGAAAATCTGGTGACCGAATTAGTCAATATTTCCCATCTGGAAACCTCACTGATCTCTCTCAAGCCGGAAAATACCCTTCTATCCGATGTGCTCACGGATGCCATCAACACCGTATATGAGAAAACCCTTCCTAAAAATATCGCCATAGAGCTGCTGGATCCTGACCGGGAATCCGAAGCGCGCACATCTCTGTTTCTAAATAGACGCTGGACCGCCGAAGCCATCGCAAATATTCTGGACAACGCCATCAAATATTCCCCGGCGGACACTACGATAACGATACGGCTCCACCGGTTCTACAGCTATATCAGCCTGGAAATAGAAGACGAGGGAATCGGCGTCCCCAAGGAAGAAGTCAACCGGATTTTCCGGCGTTTCTATCGCGGTAACCATCCCGTCGTAAAGCAGTCCGAAGGTTCCGGCGTAGGGCTTTATCTTGCCAGACGAATTTTTGAAGAGCAGGGGGGAACCATAAGCGTGAAGCCCGCAGCAGGAAGAGGCAGTGTCTTTGCCGTACACTTGCCTCTCCCGGAATTTGAATAATTTTTTCTTTGTAAGTCTCCTGTAAGATTACTGCTGTATTCTAAAGTGAGACGTACTTCTAAAGGCATCCCGCCACAGATCGGGGACAACGTCATCAACGTTGGCTTGGAAGTACCGAGTCTCACTTAGAAGAACGCCAAAAAGCGGTATTTTCCGCATAATAAAGAGAAAGGCAGGAGCGTATATGAAAAAGCACACGGACATTATCTTAAAAACTGAGGACTTATGCAAATACTACGGCACGGGCGACAATCAGGTCAAAGCCGTGGATCACGTCAATATAGAAATCAGGCAAGGCGAGTTCGTCTCTATTGTCGGCAAATCGGGCAGCGGCAAGTCCACCCTGCTGCACATGCTGGGCGGGCTGGACAATCCCAGCTCTGGCAAGGTCTTTATAGACGGGGAAAACATTGCCTCTTTCAAGGAAGAAAAACTTTCCAAAATCCGCCGCCGCAAAATCGGCTTTATTTTTCAAGCCTACAATCTCATCCCCTCTCTCAACGTATGGGAAAATATTGTGCTTCCCCTCGGACTGGACGGCAAGCCCGTGGATGAATTCTTTATTAACGATATTATAAAGACGCTGGGCCTTTCCGAAAAAGTAAAAAATCTGCCAAACACCCTATCGGGCGGTCAGCAGCAAAGATGCGCCATCGCCAGAGCCATTGCTGCAAAGCCTTCCATCATTCTTGCCGACGAGCCCACAGGCAATCTGGACACCCGTACCGGCGATGACACGATGGTGCTCTTAAAGGCATCCGCCGCGAAATACGGACAGACCCTCGTGGTCATTACCCACAATGAGGAGGTTGCACAGATGGCGGAACGCACGATTATTCTTGCGGACGGACGCATCCTCTCCTCCGGAGAAAGCGAGGTGGATTCCGATGAAGAGAACTAACATGGTTAGAAGCCTTGCCCTCAGTAAGCTGCGCTACAATAAAAGCCGCACCATACTCACCGGCATCGCCATCATGCTCACCACCATGCTGCTCATGGCAATCGGCACGGTCGGCACCGCCGCACTGGATATGAACCGGCAAATGTACGCTCTGGCGGACTATCATGCCCGCTTTGGCGGCTTAACGCCCGAGCAGGTAAATGTCCTGTCAAATCATATTCAGGTGGAAGCGCTATCCACCACGGAAGTCTTTGCAGATATTGAAAACGGAAAGATGAACGGCGCCCTTTCCTATCAGGAGACCCTGACGAATGAACAGCCCGCAGACGGCGGCTCCTTGCACTCTGTGGAGCTGGCCTCCGGGCACTACCCCGAAACGGAGGACGAAATCTGCTCCTCCCCCGCCTTTTTCCGCCGCGTTGGCGCAAAGCCCGTCATCGGCGGCAAGGTAACGCTCTCTTTTCGTGTAGACGGCAAAGGGAAAATTCTGACCAGAGAATTTACCATCAGCGGTTTGGAGCCGGACGTGGAAATCTCCGATAAGATCGACGACAGCCGCCTGATGTGGACCGGCCGCATCTCCAAAGCCCTTTTAGACAGCTACAAGGCGGACGGACTTTATGAATCCGATCTGGACGCCACCCTGCGCGTTTACGGAGAAGAGGAGCTGACCTTTGATGAAATTACAGACCGAATCAACGCAGTTGCCGCGGATATCGGACTGGACGAGGGAAGGGTAAATATAAACAAGGAGTATCTTTTCACCGCGACTAACCCGGGTACGGAAACCATGGCAGTCATGGCTGTCATCGGTCTGATCGTGATCTTCTTTTCCTCTCTGGTGATCTACAGCATTTACTATGTTGGCGTGATCACCGACGTGCAGGAGATCGGCAAGTTAAAGGCGCTGGGCGCATCGGGACGCCAGATCGCCAGATTATTTTACTGGCAGGGCGCCATCGTGTCCGCCTTTGCGGTTCCCGTCGGGCTGCTGCTCGGGTTCCTGCTTCCTTACCTGCTGTTTCCACTGGCTTTGTGGGCATACCAGAGCGGCTCCGCCATCAGCTCCTACTCCCGCGACGCAGTGGAGACGGTCGTCGGACAGCTCCACATGTTTTCCCTGCCTGTGCTGCTCACCGCGGCGGTGGCGTCCCTGCTTACTGTGGCCGTTTCCCTGCGAAAGCCCATACGTATGGCGAAAAAAGTTTCCCCGGCGGAAGCCATCCGCTATCAGGAAAACAGCAGCGACCGCAAAAGCCGCAAGGGACACGCCGAGATAAAGGTGTCTACACTGACCCTTGCCAACCTGACGCGCAACAGGAGACGTACCGCCGTGACCATCCTCACCATGGGACTAAGCTGTGTGCTCTTTATATGCGTATCCGCTGTGCTCTGCAGTGTCAGCGCGGAGGACCTGGCGAGAAGAAACATCCCCAAAGGCGAATTCCGCATCGCTCTGGAGTATGCCCTCTATAATGATAAGGAATATCCCGAAAATAATCTGGAAAATCTGGTACAGCATGAATACTTCAGCGATGCTTTTCTTACCAGACTGTCCTCCATAGAGGGGGTGGAATCCGTGGAGCGGGCACCCGGTCAAATCATTTCCTCCACCGATATGGAATCGCCCATGTACGAAGATTACGAGAACCACCTGCCGCTCTCCTACTTTACCAGAGACGATGTGGCGGAATTAAACGCCTGTCTGGAACAGGGCAGCATCGACTACGACCGCATGACGGCAAACAACGAGATCGTCTGCACCCATGCTTACTCTTTTAATCAGTACGGTCTTTCCATAGGCGATACCTTCCCGATCACCCTCCACGACGGCAGCCGGGAAATTCCCCTGACGGTAACGCTGGGTGCCCTGACAGAGCCGGACGCTAACTATACCTACCTGATTATGACAGAAGATACATGGAACAGTCTGGGACTGACCTGCGATCCCACCACATCCATCTACCTGTACGCGGACGACGCACACTATGACAGCGTGAAAGAGACTTTGATGGAGCTGGTAGCTGAAAACGAGCACTTTACGCTCTATGCCATGGATGTAGAACTGGCGATCGGACACTCTTCCATAGATTTGATGAAGAATCCGCTCTATCTGCTTCTGATCCTGATCGCCGTGATCGGTTTTATCAATCTGATCAACACGATGATCACCAGTATTGTCACACGGAAGAAGGAGCTTGGCATCCTACAGGCTCTCGGCCTCTCCGACAGACAGCTTGTACGTATGCTCTCCGGGGAAGGGCTTGTCTTCACCGCGGGCACGCTCCTGATCAGCCTGACTTTTGGCAACGCAGCCGGATACCTTCTGTTCCTCTGGGCAAAGGAAGAGCACATTATGAGCATCAGCCGCTACCACTATCCCCTCTGGGAAACCGTCGGGCTCGCTCTTGTTCTGCTGACAGGCCAGGTCATAATTACACTGTATATCAAAAAGAAAATGAAAAAGGAAAGTCTGATCGACCGCATCAGAAACGAGGAATAATTTGGCCACGCAGCCCGCATGCCAGAAAACGGCAAAATTTCTTATGCGGGCTTGCGCATAAAAAGTGCGGAGTCTGGTGTCAACATACACCTCGCCTCCGCACTTACCGTTTCAAAAAATAACGCCTCTTACATGTAACTATAAGTGATCAGTCCTTCACCACTCGACCACCGCGGACGCCCACGTCAGCCCGCCGCCGAAGCCGCTCATGGCAACCTTCATGCCGGGCTTTAACAGACCCTTGCGGTTCATCTCGTCGAGCAGAATCGGCACGCTGGCAGCCGATATGTTCCCGCAATGATCCAGGCTGATCGGGAACTTATCTTCCGTGATGTGAAGCCGTTTCGACACCGACTGGATAATGCGGATATTCGCCTGATGCAGCGCGAAATAGTCAACGTCCGCAGGTGTCAGCCCTGCTGCCTCAATCGTCTTCTGCAAGGAGGCCGGCACCGTCGTCACCGCAAACTTGTAAACTTCCTGCCCGTCCATATGAACATACCGAAGCGTTTCATCCGTCTGAACCAGCGGATTATTGTTCGTGCGGCCCGGACAGGCGAGCACGTCGCCCTTTGTACCGTCTGAACCCTGGTCAAACGCAAGCAAACCGTATTGTTCGTCGCCGCGCACTACTGCCGCGCCCGCTCCGTCCCCGAACAGCACACAGGTGCTTCTGTCCTGCCAGTCAACAACCTTGGAGAGCGTCTCCGCCCCCAAAATCAACGCGGTCTTGTAAAGTCCGGCCTGTATATACGCGTTCGCGATATTCAAAGCAAACATAAAACCTGAGCAGGCCGCATTGATGTCAAAGGCCACCGCTCTCGACGCGCCGATAGCCGCCTGTACCTCGCAGGCACATGCCGGCGTCACATAATCTCCCGACAATGTACCGACAATAATCAAGTCGATCTCCTGTGCCGTCACCCCTGCATCTTCCATGGCGCGTCTGGCTGCCTCTATGGACATGCTTGCAGTCGTCTCCTCCTTTACAAGATGCCTTTCCCTGATTCCTGTCCTGCTGCTGATCCACTCATCCGAGGTGTCCATAATTTTAGACAAATCTTCATTTGTCACCACTGTCTTTGGAAGACAGCTCCCCGTTCCTATGATTCTTGTTTTCACACCGTTTCTCCCATAATTTATGTTCTTCCCTCAGTTCACGCTCGGGAAACCTTCGGTTACGTCGTGGCACTGCTATTGTCATCACGAAAAATCACTCATAATATCTTTCACATGCTCCAAATGCGTCGCACGGTACGCATTTGCCCCGCAAAACAAAAGCGCCTTGTCCACCTTTCCCTTCACGGCGTTTATCAGCGCGTCCGTAATGCAGTAAGGCGTATCCGCCCCCTTGCATGTACTGATACAAAGGTGGCATTTCTCATGGGGAATCTGTCCCTCCCTCGCCCGTTTCATAAAGGAGTTCAAAATCGCCCGCCCGGGCATCCCCACAGGACTTTGCACAATGACGATCTCCTCTTTCTTCGCGTCGATATAGCTCTGCTTGTAAGCCGGGTCTGCATCGCACTCGTAAGTCGTTACAAAACGCGTCGCCATCTGCACGCCGGAAGCTCCCATATCCAGATAATGTTCCATATCCCCGCGGTCGTATATGCCGCCCGCCATAACGACTGGAATATCGGTTCCGTGTTCCGACGCCGACTCATTGACTTGTGCGATAATCGCTCTCACCTCTTCGTCATAGTGCAATCCCTCGATATCCGCAAGCTGCTCCTTATGAAAGCCCAGATGCCCGCCGGCCAAAGGCCCTTCGATCACCATAGCGTCCGGCAACCTGTTATACTTTTTCCACCAGTACTTCATGATAACCTGCGCGGATTTCACACTGGACACAATGGGCAAAAGCTTCGTCTTTGCCGCCCCGACAATCTTCGGCAGATCCATGGGCAGCCCCGCTCCGGAGATAATCAGATCGATTCCCGCCGCCACCGCCGCTTTGACATATTCTTCATACTGTCTGGTGGCTACCATAATATTGACCCCCAGAATCCCGCCATTCGCGATCACCCTGGCTTTTTCGATTTCTTTCCCGATCGCCCGCAGATTGGCGCCGATCGGATCTGTATCAAAGTCCGGTTCCCGGTAGCCGATCTGCGCCGTGGAAATCACGCCGATTCCTCCCTCTTTCGCCACATTTCCGGCCAGGGAGGAAAGACTGACCCCCACGCCCATACCGCCCTGAATCACGGGCACACGAGCCACTAAATCTCCTATTCTCAAAGGTTTTACATTTACCATCCGTCTATGGACCCACCTTTCCGACACGCCGTCAACGCAGCCTCTGTCTTACGCCTCTCCGATCGCAAAAGTCAGTTCCGCCTGCGTCACCAACTTTCCGTCCACATAAGCCTTTCCCGCACCCACGCCGATGGGGCCCTTTATTTTAATGATTTCCGTCTCCAGCGTCAGCACGTCTCCGGGAACCACTTTTCCCTTGAATTTCGCATTGTTGATCGCCGCAAAATAAGCGGTTCTTCCCTTAAACTCCGGCTGGCTTAAAATCGCCACCGCCCCCGTCTGCGCAAGCGCCTCCACAATCAGTACACCCGGCATCACCGGCTCCTTGGGAAAATGTCCCGCAAAGAAAGGTTCGTTGTAGGACACACATTTCTTTGCGACTACCCGTTTTCCCTCTTCCATCTCCTCTATCGTATCAATCAGCATAAAGGGCTGTCTGTGGGGTATGATCTCCATGATTTCCTTAGCACCCATCAATGACATATCCGTTCTCCTTTCCGCGCCGCCTGTTTTTGCTTAGCGCTCATCATGGTATTTCTTCACTAACAGGCTCGCGTTATGTCCGCCAAACCCGAGGGAATTGGACAGGGCGTACTCAAAGTCTTCCTCATAGGACTCTTTGCAGTAATTCAGATCGCACTCCTCATCGGGCACCTGATAACCCACGGTTCTGTGGATATAGCCCTCCTGAAGCTCTTTCACGCAGGTGACAAATTCAATCGCACCCGCCGCACCCAAAAGGTGACCCACCATGGACTTGGTGGAATTAATCTTAATGTCCTTCGCGTGATCGCCAAACAAAAGCTTGATCGCACGCGTCTCAAAAAGGTCGTTGTGGTGTGTGCTTGTTCCGTGCGCATTAATATAAGTAATATCATTTATCTCAATTCCCGCATCCTTCACCGCATACTCCATGGCCTTGGCCGCGCCCGCGCCGTCCTCCGCCGGGGATGTGATATGATACGCGTCGGAGCTGCATCCGTACCCCGCAACCTCCGCGTAAATCTTCGCGCCTCTCGCCTTCGCGTGCTCCAGCTCTTCCAGCACAACGACAGCCGCGCCCTCTCCCATGACAAATCCGCTCCGCTCCTTGTCAAACGGAATGGAACATCTCTCAGGATTCTCCGAATTTGTGAGCGCCGTCAGGGCAGAGAAACCTCCGATACCGATCGGGCAGACACTACCCTCCGTGCCGCCTGCCACCATTACCTCCGCGTCGCCGTACTGAATCGCGCGAAAAGCCTCGCCGATAGAATTTGTACCCGTGGCACAAGCCGTCACCACGTTAATGCTCTTGCCCTTAAGGCCAAATTGGATCGACACATTGCCGGCCGCCATATTGGAGATCGTGAGCGGAACAAAAAGCGGTTCAATCCTGCCCGGCCCTTTCTCCACAAGTCTTGTATGGGAACGCTCCATCGCCTGTAAGGAGCCCGTGCCGGAACCAACCGCCACGCCCACGCGGTAGGGATCCTCCTTCTCCATATCGAGCCCCGCATCTTCCAGCGCTTCCTTTGTCGCCGCCACCGCATACTGGGAAAAAGACTCCATTCGCTTCGCCGCTTTAAAGTCCATGTAATTCTTGCCGTCGAAACCCTTAACCTCCGCCGCAAGCTTACACTTAAAATCCGCCGCGTCAAACTTTGAAATCGGCGCGAATCCGGTCTTCCCCTCCTTCACGCCTGCCCAAAACTCGTCCACGCTCAACCCAATCGGGGTAATCGCCCCCATACCTGTCACTACTACTCGTCTACTCATACTCAAACTCCTTTCCTAAACTCGCAAACCCGCGCTTCGCGCTATTTGTCCGATTTCATCGGACGTTTGCTCGTTAACGCCGCCGAAAAACAAATGTCGCTTCGCGCCGCTTGTTTTTCTTTCGCGGCTGTTACATTGCCATCCCTCCGTCAACCGAAATCACCTGTCCCGTAATATATGCCGCCTTATCGCTTGCCAAAAACGCCACCGTCTCCGCGATATCCTTCGGCGTGCCCACGCGCTTTAAGGGTATCTGCGCGAGTGTCGCTTCCTTCGCGCCGTCCGTCATCGCCTGCGTCATATCCGTATCGATAAAGCCCGGCGCCACTGCGTTTACAGTGATATTTCTGCTTGCCAATTCCCTCGCCATTGATTTGGTCAGTCCGATTACCCCGGCCTTGGAAGCCGCGTAATTAGCCTGTCCCGCATTTCCCAGCACGCCGCTGACGGAGGACAGATTGATGATTCTTCCTGCTTTCTGCTTTAAAAAAGGACGATACATATGCTTGATGGTATTAAATGTCCCTTTCAGATTGGTGTCGATGACCGCGTCAAAATCTGCCTCCGTCATTTTAATCACCAGATTATCCTTTGTGATACCGGCATTGTTCACCAGAATGTCTATGTGCCCGAACTCGGCAAGCATATCCGTGATCATCCGTCCGCAAGCGTCAAAATCCGCCACGCTGCACTGCACCGCAGCCGCCCTTCTTCCCATCGCCTCAATCTGCCCCGAGACTTCCTCCGCCTTATCCTTCGATCCGTTATAATTCACAATCACATCCGCACCGTACTCCGCAAGCGTCAGCGCGATCTCTCTCCCGATCCCTCGACCCGCGCCTGTCACGAGCGCAACTTTTCCAGTAAGCATATTTTCTCCATTTCTGCGCTGCTCTTTTCGCAAACGCCTATAACCTTTTACACCAGTTTTTCCAAGTCTTCTACCTTTTCTATATTGATCACCTTGACGTCCCTGTTAATCTTCCTCATAAACCCGGACAACGTCTTTCCCGGCCCGATCTCGATAAAAGTATCCACTCCGTCCGCAAGCATCCGCTCTATGGTCTGCTGCCACTTCACGGAGGAAGATACCTGTTTTTCCAATAAAGGCTTTACGTCCGCCTTGTCCTTCACATAGTCAGCCGTCACATTGGCGATATAAGGAATCGCGATATCGTTGATCTGCGCCGTCTCGAGCTCCTTCGCCAGTTTTTCTCCGGCTCCTGCCAGCAAGGGGGAATGAAAGGGGCCGCTGACTTTCAAGGGCACGCATCTCTTCGCTCCTGCCGCCTTAAGCTTCTCCTGCGCTTCCTGCGCCGCTTTTTCCTCACCCGTAATCACAATCTGTCCCGGGCAGTTATAGTTCGCGATTGTCACCATTCCCGGCGTTTCCTCACAAATCCGCTCAATCACTGCCGTATCTAATCCCAGCACCGCTATCATAGCGCCGCCCTGGGGCACTGCTTCCTGCATGTAGATACCGCGCTTGCGCACAATTCTAAACACGTCCGCCGGACTCATCACACCGCTTGCGACAAGCGCGCCGTATTCACCGAGACTCAAGCCGCCTGTCACATCAGGTTTCACCCCCTTCTCCTCAACGGCCTTAAGCATTGCCACCTCAGTAGCCAGCATAGCGATCTGCGTATACTCCGTAATGTTGATCTGCTCATTCTCCTCAAAGCAAAGCGCCGCTACGTCCAGCCCGCTGGCTTCGCCTGCCAGCTCAAACATCTCCTTGCAGACCGGTATTTGCTCATAAAAATCTTTTCCCATCCCCACATACTGCGCTCCCTGTCCCGGAAACATAAATGCCGTCTTGCCCATAATCTCTTCCGCCTTTCTTCCCCTTCAAATAGTTTATCCCATTTTACGCTTTTCAAATTATTTGAATATCAAAGTAAATCCCGATAAAAAATAGGCTTCGCCTATTCAACTCCCCTGCCCCTCAATCTTGAGGGGTGGGGTTGTTTTCTGTCCCTTATTCCTTCATAATACTCTTATGAACATCCTTCAAAAGATTTTTAAAGAACACTACGAAGAAATTGAAT
>CAJUMJ010000006.1 GCA_910587095.1 uncultured Lachnospiraceae bacterium | reverse complement strand
GTCATGAGCAGCGTTCAAGCAATACAAAAGGACAGCACCTTGTGGGTACTGTCCTTTACTTATTCAAGCATAAATCAATCCGCTAACTTTTGGGTGAAAATATCCTTGACAAATCCCATCTTGGTTTACAATGCTGTTGCTGTCGCCCTCTAACGTATCTTCCTGCGAAAGACGGGCGTATAATGCTGTTATCTGCCCGGGCTTATATGTATTTGCTGTCATGTGTTCATTCCTCCTGTAATGAACGCCCGACAAACAGTATGTGCTAACCTAATTATAGCGCGCTTATCCCTGTTTGTCATTGGGCGGTTTGACGGTTTCTGATTTTATGAGCCGTATCATCTTGTCGCGGAGCCGTTCCGAGCCGCCGCAGGAGGTAGACACTTCATAGTATGTTCAATGATTTTCGATGCTTTAGATGGAAAAAGAATATTGTGATTCAAGTGTGAATCAAAATGATTCAAAAATCGCAGAGAACAAAAGGCGGAAACGCTGTATTTATCAACGTTTCCGCCTTATTAAAAGAGCGCGAGACGGGACTCGAACCCGCGGCCTCGACCTTGGCAAGGTCGCGCTCCACCAACTGAGCCACTCGCGCTTGTTTGTCTGAGCTGTTTGTGTATCTCTCGCTCGGACAATTAATACTATACTACAGGGGTTTTTGTTTGTCAACAAAAAAAATAAAAAAATTTCAAAATTTTTCTAAAAGATAAAATTTAATTTTTAAAAGCATTTGACAAATAGGAAAAATGGTGTATTATGAGGGGGTAAACGCAGAGTAGATGAAAAAAGGGAGGAAAAGAATATGAAAGTAATGAACATCGACGATCCTGAAAAATTTTTTGAAGTAGTGAACCAGTGCAAAGGCACAGTGGAGTTAGTGACCAAAGAGGGCGACAGACTGAATTTAAAGTCCCAGCTTACCAAATATGTAGCGCTTACGAAGCTTTTTGCTGACAATGCAATTCCGGAGATGGAGCTTGTCGCGCATGAGCCCGAGGATGTAAACCGTCTGTTGGACTATATGGTAAACGCAAAATAGGTCCAAACGATCATGCATAATGAATTGACAAAACAGGACATCCGAAAGATGGAGGAGGAGATTGAGTACCGCAAGCTTGTGGTGCGGCCGGCGGCTTTGGAGGATGTGAAGACCGCCAGGGCACATGGCGATTTGAGCGAAAACTTCGAGTACCATGCGGCGAAGAAGGTAAAGAACCAGAATGAGAGCCGCATCCGCTATCTGGAACGGATGATCAAAACCGCCGTGATTGTGTCCGATGAGTCCGCGGAGGATGAAGTAGGCATGAACAACACGGTTGAGGTATTTTTTGAGGAAGATAACCTCACGGAAAAGTACAGGTTGGTGACTACGGTGCGGGGAAATTCCCTGGAGGGACTGATCAGTACGGAATCGCCGCTCGGCAAGGCTCTTCTTGGACATAAGAAGGGCGACCGCGTGTACGTGGAGTTGGCCGGAGGCGGAGGCTACTACGTAGTTGTAAAATCTATCGAAAATACAATCGATGACGGAACCGATAAGCTAAGGAGCTTCTGATATACAGAGGCTCCTTTTTCCGCGTATAAGCAGAGCCTTGATCCCATGCTAACGGGGAGCATGCCGAATCTGCTAATACACGGAAAAAAAGAGCCTTGATCCCATGCAGACGGGCAGCATGCCTGCATGCAAGACAAAGTAATATTCGAATACGTACATGAATATATCTTATCATACAGGAAATCACGGCTGCCCGGAAGATGACAAGCCCTGAAGAGGGGCTTGCGCGGGGCGTCGGACATGTCTTTAGAAAAGCTGGGAGGTTGGGTGTATGTATGAGAACAGAAGCGTGTCGGAGACGATTTGCGCTCTGCAGACGGATGAGGCGGGTCTTAGCGCTGGCCAGGCTGCGGAGCGGCTTACGAAGTATGGGCCGAACAGATTAAAGGATCAGGAGAAAAAGAGCCTGGGGCGGAGGATAGCGGAGCAGTTGAACGATCCTCTCATTTTGATTCTGATGGTTGCTATGGCGATTTCGATGATGCTCAATGAGTTTGGGGATGCCATCATTATTGTGGCGGTTGTCGCGTTGAATGCGGCGGTAGGTATCATTCAGGAAGGAAAGGCAGGCAGGGCGGTGGAGGCGCTGAAACAGATTTCGGAGCCAAGAGCGACTGTTTTACGGGACGGTGTGGCCAGAAGTATACCTTCTCATGAGCTTGTACCGGGAGATATCGTACTTCTGGAGGCGGGAAACAGGGTTCCGGCAGATTTGCGTCTAATTGAAAGTGCCGGGATTTTTGCGGAAGAGTCTACCCTTACAGGAGAGTCTGTTCCGGTAGAGAAGGATGCGGCGTTTGTAGAGAGAGGCGCGGCAGACAACAGCAGTCCCAACATGATGTATATGTCCACCTATGTGACAAAGGGACGTGGCGCAGGGGTAGTGACGGCTACGGGAATGGATACTCGTGTCGGCCATATTGCGGACATGCTTCACGGTCATCAGGAAAAACTGACCCCGCTGCAGATAAGGCTGGGAGAGCTTGGCAAAGTACTCAGCGCTCTGGCGGTTGGCATCTGTGTCCTTCTTTTTCTGGTGGCGGTCTGGCAGAAGCGGGATGTGGGAGAAATGCTTCTGACTTCGGTGTCTCTGGCGGTGGCGGCCGTGCCGGAGGGGCTTCCCGCCATTGTGACGATTGTGCTGGCGCTTAGTGTGTCGCGCATGGTCAAGGCGAAGACGATAGTACGCAGGCTTTCGGCGGTGGAGACGCTTGGAGCGGTGGAGGTGGTCTGCTCGGACAAGACCGGGACGCTGACACAGAATAAAATGACGGTTACGGAGTGCTATCTTGACGGAAAGCTTACGGAGCGTGAGGGCTTCGAGGCGCTTTTTGAGAGTGCTCTGACAGGGCGGGAAGAAAGCCAAAGCGTCAGGCATTTTCTTCTTGGCTGTGTGCTGTGTAATGACGGACAGACAGGCGAGGAGGAGGTGGGCGATCCCACGGAGCTGGCCCTCCTTCATATGGCGCAGAATTGCGGAATCCGGGTCGGGAGAGTCAGGGAGCAGCATCCGAGGCTTCAGGAGATCGGCTTTGACTCAAACCGCAAGATGATGACAACACTGCACCGGGAGGGGAGCGGAAGGATAGCTTACACAAAAGGCGCAGCGGAGAGGATTCTGGAAAACTGTGACAGATATTTTCGAAACGGAAAGCTGCAGGAACTCACCGTGGCGGAACGGGACAGGCTTTCGGGGATACAAAAGAGTTTGATGGGGGAGGGCAGGAGAGTGCTGGCTCTTGCCATGGAGCCGGAAGGAAGTATGAGTGAGAGAGGCTTGGTGTTTTTGGGTTTTGTCAGTATGCAGGACCCGGTCAGACCCGAAGCCATGGCGGCGGTGCAGGGCTTTTCCCGGGCAGGAGTTACTACAGTGATGATCACGGGCGACCATCCCGACACGGCCTTTTCCATCGCGAGACAATTGGGAATTGCCAGCAGGACGCAGGAGTGTATCACAGGCAGGGAGCTGGATCATTTGAAGGAGCCGGCCTTTTTACAGAGGCTCCCGCAGCTTAGAGTCTTTGCCAGGGTGACGCCGGAGCATAAGGTTCGCATTGTGGAAGGATATAGAAGTTTACATAAAACAGTTGCCATGACCGGTGACGGGGTCAATGACGCCCCTTCCTTACAGGCGGCGGATATCGGGATTGCCATGGGGCAGGGAGGCACCGACGTGGCGAGAGGCGCGGCTGATTTCGTATTGATGGATGACAATGTAGCTACCATACACACAGCCATACGGGAAGGCCGGGGAATTTATGAAAATATAAGGAAGTCGGTGCTGTTTCTTTTGTCCTCCAATCTGGGTGAAATCCTTACCATGTTGTTAACGATCGTGGCGGGTTTGCCGGTTCCCCTGACTGCCGGTTTTATTTTGTGGATCAATCTGATTACGGATTCGCTTCCGGCCCTTGCGCTTGGGGTGGATGACAACGACACCGAGAGTCTGATGCGGGAACCGCCGAGAAGAAAGGAAGAATCGCTTTTTGCGAAGGGAGGGCTTTTATGTGTGATCTGTTACGGGATGGTGATCGGGGGAATCAGCCTGACGGCGTTTTTAAAGGTTCCCTACGACTGGATTGTATCGGAAGGGCTTCCGATAAGTTTACATAATGTGTTAGAGGGGCTGAATGTTTCGGGTGTTCTTGCCAGGGCGCAGACGCATGCCTTTACCGTGCTGGGAATCAGCCAGCTCTTTCACGCCATCGGCATGCGCGACGTAAACCGCTCCGTTTTCCGGATGAACCATAGAAACAACCCACAGATGCTGCTTGCTCTGGTGGCGGGTATCATCTTACAGGCAGCAGTGACGGAGCTTCCCTTTTTGGTCACCCTTTTTGGAACCGTGCGGCTTGGCGCTGGAGAATGGGTGCGGTTGATCATCCTCTCGGTGACGCCTTTGTTTGTACATGAACTGCTGGTGGTTGTCGGGATGGCTGACTCCGGCGCAAGGCAGGTTTCATGTAAGAGAGCGGAAAGCCAGGAGTAGGAGGCAAAGTCCGCTGAGCCAGGAGAGATCCATGTGGAGCGCCAGAGAGAGCAGGCGGCCCAGACAGAAACCGGAAAGAAACAGGATGAGGTTGAAAAAGGTTGCTGACAGCAGCAGGAGGAGCGGGGGTATGGCGGCGGCGGAGAAAGCCATTCCAACAAGAATGCTGTCCAGGGAAAGGGCAAGGCTTAAAAGAAGCGCTTCCTTTGCGCTTAAAACCTGCAGATCTGTCCGGTTGGCCTCCTCCGGTGAGAGGTAGACAGTAAAGATAATATTTACCTGCTTGATTTTGCAGCCCCAGTTTCCCATGAGACTGGGGCGTTTTTGGGCCAGATGGCGAATCAGGCTCTCCAAAAGTTTCGCGCTGCCGATCGCCGTGAGAAACAGGAAGGAAATGAAGGGAAGAGAACCGGACGGAAGGAGGCTTCCGGCCACCGTGCCGAGACTTCCGGCGACGGTGACAAAAAGAGCCGGTATGCAGGACAGGAAAAGCAGAGAGAGCGGTTTGATATGAACCCTTTGCGTGCCATATGAAAAACCTGCCGTCATGGAGTCCACGGAGACGGCGACAAGAAAAAGAAGCAGGGAGGAAAGCGAAAAAGACATGGGTGTTTACCTCATCGGGATTTTATTAATATAGTATGGAAATCTCAAAAGATATTTCCGAAAAGATTTACGCTTTTCGAAAAAAATGGTATGATGTAAGAAATGCAAAAAAAGACAATGAGGAGCGGAGGCATTATATGGAGCTTATGTTTATCGGCGCCGACCATGAGGTGACGGGAAGCTGTCATTATCTGCGGGTAGGCGAAAAGAATATTTTGGTGGATTACGGTATGGAGCAGGGAGCGAACGTATTCGAGAACTGCGATCTTCCCGTGGATGAAGCGCTTATCGACTATGTGTTTTTGACTCATGCCCATGTGGATCATTCGGGGCTTCTTCCGCTTCTCTATGCGCGGGGATTCAGGGGGGCGATTTACGCGACCGCGCCGACCTGTGATCTGTGCAGTATCATGCTTCGTGACTGCGCGCATATCCAGATGCAGGAGGCGGAGTGGAAAAACCGAAAGGCAAAAAGAAGCGCGGAAAATGAACTGATCGAGCCGCTTTATACGATGGAAGACGCGGACGGGGCGATCAGACGGCTTATCCCCTGCGACTATGACAGTGAAATTCAGGTGTGTGAGAATATTAAGATACGCTTTACAGATATCGGGCACCTGCTCGGCTCTTCCAGCATAGAGGTATGGGCGACGGAGAGCGGCGTGACGAAAAAGCTTGTCTTTTCGGGAGATATCGGAAACAGTGAGCAGCCTCTTATCAAGGATCCGAAAAATACTGCGGAGGCGGATTATGTAGTGATGGAATCCACCTATGGCGACAGGCTGCATTCTGCGGAGCGGGTGGATTATGTAGGGGAGCTGACAAAGATTTTGCAGACTACATTTGACAGGGGAGGCAATGTGGTGATCCCCTCGTTTGCGGTTGGCAGAACGCAGGAGATGTTGTATTTCCTTCGTCAGATCAAGGACGACAGGCTGGTTAAGGGACACGAGAACTTTCCCGTTTACGTGGACAGTCCGCTGGCGGTGGAAGCCACGGGTATTTTCCACAAGAATGAGGCGAGATGTTTTGACGAGGAGGCCATGGAGCTTGTCAGGAAGGGGATTAATCCGATCACCTTCCCCGGGTTGCGGCTGGCCATAACAAGCGACGAGTCAAAAGCTATCAACTTCGAACATACGCCGAAGGTTATTATATCCGCTTCCGGCATGTGCGAGGCGGGGCGTATCAGGCACCATTTGAAACATAATCTGTGGCGGCCGGAGTGCACGATTCTCTTCGTGGGATACCAGGCTGTCGGGACTTTGGGCAGAATGCTGGTGGAAGGCGTAGACGAGGTCAAGCTCTTTGGCGAGCCGATCCAGGTCAGGGCGGATATCAGAAAGCTTGTGGGAATGAGCGGCCATGCGGACAAAAACGGGCTGCTGCGATGGATTGACGGATTTGAGAAAAAGCCGGAGAAGGTTTTTGTCGTGCACGGTGAGGACAGCGTCTGTACTCTTTTTACGGAGTGCCTGAAGGCGGAGCACAGGCTGGACGCGTACGCGCCTTACAGCGGCACAAGATACGATCTGCTGAGCGACGAATTTATTTATGAGGCGGCGCCTGTGGCGATCAAAAAGAAAGCGCACGGTATTTCCGGCGTCTTTGCGAGACTTCTCGCCAGCGGGCAGCGGCTTATGGCAGTTATCCATAAAAACGAAGGCGGTGCGAACAAGGATCTGGCCAAATTCGCGGATCAGGTTAACGCGCTTTGCGATAAATGGGAGAGGACATGAAGAATGCAAAAAGCGCATTCTTCCCGAATGGTTTACATTGTGAATCAATTATATGTCGCGGATTTGTGAATTAGAGAAAGAACAGTTTACATAATACAGAAAGATTGGAGAACGGGGAGTGAGTCTGGCAGATCACATTTTCATAGATATGTGTAAGAATATATTGGAGAACGGGACGAGTACGGAGGGGGAGAAGGTGAGACCTCACTGGCCGGATGGGGAGAGCGCTTATACGGTGAAGCTGTTTGGCGTGGTAAACCGCTATGATTTGTCGAAAGAGTTTCCCCTTATGACGCTAAGGAGGACGGCGCTCAAGAGCGCTACGGATGAAATGCTCTGGATCTGGCAGCAAAAGTCGAATAATATCAACGATCTGCACAGTCATATATGGGACGCATGGGCGGATGAGGACGGAAGCATCGGCAAAGCCTACGGCTATCAGATGGGTGTGAAACACCAATATAGAGAGGGAATGATGGATCAGGTGGACAGGGTGATCTTTGATTTGAAAAACAACCCGTTCAGCCGCCGTATTTTGACAAATATATATGTACATCAGGATCTCCATGAGATGAATCTGTATCCTTGCGCCTACAGCATGAACTTCAATGTAACGCAGAAAAAGGGACATGATAAGCTGACGCTGAACGCGGTCCTGAATCAGCGCTCCCAGGATGTGCTCACGGCTAACAACTGGAATGTGGTGCAGTACGCGGTGCTCGTGCATATGCTGGCGCAGGTGTGCGGCATGGAGGTGGGGGAGCTTGTCCATGTGATTGCGGACGCGCATATTTATGACAGGCATATTCCTATTATAGAAGAGCTGATCAGCCGGCCGGTTTATGACGCGCCGTCGTTTGTGCTGAATCCGGAAGTTACGGATTTCTACCGGTTTACAAGGGACGACGTGAAAGTAGAAAATTACATCACAGGCCCGCAGGTGAAAGAGATACCGGTTGCGGTCTGACAGCCGGGGAGCAAAGGAGCAAGGGAGAATAATATATGAATGCAATTGTAGCGGTGGACAATAACTGGGCGATCGGCTGCAAAAACCGCCTGCTTGTGAGGATTCCCGCTGACCACAAAAATTTCAGGCAGGAGACTGTGGGCAAGGTTGTCGTGCTTGGCAGAAAGACGCTCGAGACTTTTCCACAGGGGATGCCGCTGCCTGAGAGGACGAATATTGTGTTGTCCACAAACCGGGATTACAAGGTGAAGGGCGCTGTCGTGGTGCATGACAAGGGAGAACTCATGGCGGAGCTTTCAAAATATCCGACGCGGGATATTTATATTATCGGCGGGGAGAGCGTCTATCGGATGATGCTTTCTGAATGTGACGTGGTGCATGTGACAAAGATAGACCACGAATATGAGGCGGACACCTGGTTTCCCAATCTGGATCAGGATGAAGCCTGGGAGATCACGGCGGACAGTGAGGAGCAGACATATTTTGATCTGCCGTACCGTTTTATCAAATATGAGAGAAAAGAGATTTGAACTGACAGTGAGGAAGGGGCCTTTATATGAGTCAGGAGATGAGGGAAACTGCGGCGAATAAGGGGAACGAGCTTTCGGTGGCAAAGGAGAAACTCCGAAATAAGATGGAAGAGCTGGAGGATGCGAAAAATGCGGTGGAAAAAGCGGAGCGTGCCAGGGATATTTTTCTGGCGAACATGTCTCATGAGCTGAGAACGCCGATCAATACGATTCTTGGTCTGAACGAGCTGATTTTGCGGGAGAGCCAGGAGGAGGCGGTCAAGGAATATGCCAGGGACATCAGACAGGCGGGGAGCATTCTGCTTGCGCTTGTCAGCGACATTCTGGATTTCTCCAAGCTGGAGGCGGATAAGATGGAGCTGAACGAGGGCATATATGACATCAGCTCCATGCTAAATGATCTGATCAACAGCATCTCGGTACAACAACGCAGGAAAAAGCTGGATCTGGTGCTGAAAATTGCCAATGATATTCCCTACAAACTTTTCGGCGATGAGATACATATCAGACAGATCATCGGGAATCTGCTGTCCAATGCGGTGCGCTATACGGAGAAGGGAAGAGTCACGCTGCAAATTAGCTGGAAAGAGGTGTCTAAGGATTCCATAGAGCTCTTTGTGATTGTGAAGGACACGGGAATCGGTATAAAGGACGAGGATATTCCGAAGCTTTTTATGGCTTTTCAGCGCATGGATTCCACGCTTCGCAGCAAGAATGACAGAACCGGCCTCGGGCTTGCCATCACGGATCGGCTGATCAGGATGATGGGCGGCAGGCTTGATGTGCAGAGCGTATACGGAAAGGGTTCCGCCTTTTCCTTTAAGATAGTACAGAAGGTGGTGGACAGAGAGCCTCTCGGCGATTTTGAAAAGCAGTACAGGGAGAGTCTGCACAGCATTGAGGATTACCATGAAAAATTTATTGCGCCCATGGGCAGAGTTCTGATCGTCGACGACAATGCCATGAATCTGGCGGTGGCGCAGGGTCTTTTAAAAGGAACAAGGCTTCAGGTTGACGTTGCGTCCAGCGGCGAGGAGTGTCTGGAGCTGATCAAGAGGAAGACTTACCATCTGATCTGCATGGATCATATGATGCCGGTGATGGACGGTGTACAGACTCTTCACGCGATACGTGAGATGGAGGGAAATCCCTCCCGTGACATCCCTGTGATAGCCCTGACAGCCAATGCGGTGGCCGGCGCGCGTGAACTTTATCTGAAGGAAGGATTTCAGGATTATCTGACGAAGCCGATCGATGCGGATAAGTTTGAAAATATGCTGATCGAGTATCTTCCGGATAATGTGGTTTACCTGACGAAAAACAGGGAGATCAGTGAAGAATACAGCGATATGGGGGATGAGATTGAATTTGATATCAGGGAGAGCCAGCTTTACCTGATGGGCTTTAATCTGAGAAACGGCCTCAGATATATGGGCGGCGACAAGGCGCTTTACGGTAAGGTTCTTTATGACTTCCACTCGATTTTGCAGGAGAAAGAGACGGCGCTTCGGGATTTCCTGCAGAAGGGGGATATGCCGGGCTACACGATCATCGTGCATTCCCTGAAAGGAAATGCCAGAAACGTCGGGGCTGACGACCTGGCGGATGAAGCGTTCGAGCTGGAGAAAATGGCCAAGACGGGACAGTTAGAGGATGTGACGGTGCGCTCGCCGATCCTGTTTAGCATGATGAACAATATGAGAAACAGCCTGCGGGTTTATCTGGAGAGCGAGGGTGCCGGGGAGAAGAAAGCGGAGGAAAAGGCACAGGACGGCATAGAGAAAATTTCGGAGGAAGATTGGGTTAGGGCGCTTAACGAGCTGGCCGCCAGGCTGGATGATTTCGACGGAGAGAGCGCCGCGATGAAGCTGCGGGAACTGAAACGTTACGACAGACCGGAGGGCGACAAAAAAATGCTTCGCCTCTGCGAGAAAGCGATCAAGGATTATGCCTATGACATTGCCCTTGAGGTTGTAAACGCCGTGCTTTAAACAGACTTGACTTTTGAGGATAAAGGTATATTATAAATTAAAGCATGACTTGATGTACGTAACTACAAAGGAACTGACGAGAGGGAGAGGAGTTGGCTATTATGGAAAAAAAGAATCTGGACTGGGCGAATATCGGTTTCGGCTACCATGAGACGGACAAGCGCTATGTGGCAAACTTTAGAGACGGCGCATGGGATGAGGGTGCTCTTGTGGAGGATGCCAACATTGTGATGAACGAGTGCGCGGGTGTTTTGCAGTATGCGCAGACCTGTTTTGAGGGGATGAAGGCTTATACCACCGAGGACGGGCGCATCGTGACTTTCCGTCCCGATCTGAACGCGCAGCGTATGGAGGATTCCTGCAAAAGACTGGAGATGCCGGTATTTCCGCAGGAGCGCTTCATACAGGCCGTGACGGATGTGGTGGCGGCGAACGAGGCTTATGTGCCGCCTTACGGTTCCGGCGCAACTCTCTACATCAGACCTTACATGTTCGGCATTTCCCCGGTAATCGGCGTGAAGCCTGCGGACGAGTATCAGTTCAGGGTATTTACCACGCCCGTTGGGCCTTACTTTAAGGGAGGCGTGAAGCCGCTCACCATCAAAGTGAGTGATTTTGACCGGGCGGCTCCGCACGGTACGGGACACATTAAAGCCGGACTCAACTACGCGATGAGCCTGCACGCCATCGTGACTGCGCATGGGGAAGGGTATGACGAGAATATGTATCTGGATGCGGGCAGCAGGACTTATGTGGAGGAGACTGGCGGCGCGAATTTCCTCTTTGTGACGAAGGACAATAAGGTTGTGACACCGAAGTCCGACAGCATCCTGCCTTCCATAACAAGACGGTCCCTGATGACGGTCGCGAAGGATTATCTCGGTCTTGAGGTGGAGGAGCGGCCAATTGCGCTCGAGGAAGTGAAAGATTTTGCGGAGTGCGGACTTTGTGGTACGGCGGCGGTCATCTCCCCGGTAGGAAAGATCGTAGACCATGGGAAAGAGATTGCTTTTCCCAGCGGCATGAGCGAGATGGGGCCGGTTACTCAAAAGCTGTATGATACTCTGACAGGGATTCAGATGGGCAGGATCGATGCGCCTGAGGGTTGGATTCATGTGATTAAGTAGGATGTATTATTTTATGATAAAAGTTTGACAGACGGGAAAAAGGGGAAGGATTAGGTTGAGATGCACAGGCATACAATTTAATCCTTTTCGGCTTATAGGAAATTGCGACGGCAAGTCATGGTGGGAAGAATGAACAATATAGAGATCAGGGAGCGTTATCCATATTTTTATGAGACACATCTGCATACTTCGGAGTCCAGCGCCTGCGGGAAAAGCACGGGAGCCGAGATGGCGAGAGCCTGTAAGGAATATGGATATACCGGCATTTTTGTGACGGATCACAACTGGGGCGGAAACACGGCCGTTGACGGGGATCTTCCATGGGATTCGTGGGTGGACCGTTTCTGCCTTGGATATGAACATGCGAAAGAGGAGGGGGACAAAATCGGTCTGGATGTCTTTTTCGGCTATGAGGCCGGTTTTGACGCGACGGAATTTTTGCTGTATGGGATCGATAAGGCATGGATGAAAGAACACCCCGAGCTTCGCCATATCACAGTGGAGGAGCAGTACATGTTGGTGCACGAGGCCGGCGGGCTGGTGATGCACGCGCATCCTTACAGGGAAGAATACTATATACCCAAGGTGCGGCTTTTCCCGGAATGGGTGGACGGCGTGGAGGGAATAAACGGGGCGCATCATCAATATTTCGGAGCAGGGCGTGACAAGCGCGTTTTTGACCAGAGGGCCGTTGCCTACGCGAAAGCACACGGTTTTCCCATGAGCGCGGGCTCGGATATTCATTCAACCGCGTTGTTTGGCGCTGGCGTGGCTTTTCAAAGAAAGCTCCGCTCTTGCAGGGATTACGTGCAGGCGTATCTTTCGGGGGAGGACTATGTGCTGACCGACGGAAATGTGTGGTATGATAAGAGAGGAAATGTCATAACATAGACTGAGCCCACAGAGGGCGGGGAGGAATATGGGTCTGAGGAAAAGGAAAAAATTAGCGGTGTATATACTGGCGGCGGGCATGATTGCCGGGGCGTTTACGGGTTGTGGGAACGGTGAGGGCTTCGGCACGAAGGTGGTGCTCACCACAGGATTTGACAAGGACGAGATATTCCGGATTGAAACAAGCTCCTGCAAGTTGCCGGAGCTTATGGTGTATCTCACCACGATACAAAACCGGTATGAGAGCGTTTACGGAAGGGAAATATGGGAGACGAAAGCGGATGGGGTCACCCTGGAGGAGAACGTAAAGAATATCGCGCTTGCGCAGATTGCGCAGATCAAGACCATGAACCTGATGGCGGAAAAGTATGAAGTAGAGTTGGACGAGGAGGAACGCGCGCTGGCGGAAAATGCGGCGAAGGCATATTTTGACACGCTTGGGGAGCAGGAGATAGAGAAGATGGGCGTCAATGAAAAAACGGTCAAATCGCTTTACACGGAGCTTGCCCGGGCGGAAAAAATGTACCAGTACACGATCAAGGATATCAACCCGGAGATCAGCGACGACGAAGCCAGAACGATCACGGTGCAGCATATCCTGATCAAAACCTATACGCTGGATGACGCGGGAAAGAAGATCGCGTACACGGAGGAGGCAAAGCAGGAGGCGTTCAGGACAGCCCGCGAGGCTTTCACGCTTGCGAAGGAGGGTGAGGACTTTGACGCGTTGATACGCAGATACAGCGAGGATGACAAGGCGACTTACTCCTTTGGCAAGGGGGAGATGGAGGAGGCTTTCGAGACGGCGGCCTTCAACCTGGGCACGGGAGAAATCAGCGATATCGTGGAGACGGAGTTCGGATATCACATCATCAAGTGCATCAACACATTCGACAGGGAGGAGACGGACGCCAACAAAATAAAAATTGTGGAGCAGCGTCAGGAGGAGGCTTTTGGGCAGGAGTACGACGCCTATGTGGCGACTCTGACGAGAAACCTGAATGAGGAGTTGTGGGATACGGTGAACTTTATCCATGACGAGGCCGTGACGACGCAGAACTTTTTTGAGGTGTACGCGCAGTATTTCGGAGTTTAAAACAAGACTTTAGAAAAAGTTTATAATTGCGCAAACCCGCATAAAATCTGAATATAAGGCGAATTATTAGCACTCTGTTTAAATGAGTGCTAATTTTTTCTTGACTTCTATTTTGGAGGGTATTAAACTATTTCACAGGTAGAAAAGGAGAGCCGGGGCGGCAAGGTAAGCGGGGCCTGGCGGATACGGAAAGGAATGTGAGTAATTATGGCAGCGAAACATGGCAATTTATCAATCAACAGCGACAATATTTTTCCTATTATCAAGAAATGGCTGTATTCCGATCACGACATCTTTTTCAGGGAGCTGATCTCCAACGGATGCGATGCGATCACGAAGTTAAAGAAACTGGATATGATGGGCGAGTATACTTTGCCGGACGATTATAAGGCGAAGATCCAGGTGATCGTCAACCCCGAGGAGAAGACGTTACAATTCATTGACAACGGTATCGGCATGACGGCAAACGAGGTGGAGGAGTACATCAACCAGATCGCTTTCTCCGGCGCGACGGATTTTATCGAGAAATATAAGGACAAGGCGAATGAGGATCAGATTATCGGTCATTTCGGCCTGGGATTCTACTCGGCGTTCATGGTGGCTGACGAGGTACAGATCGACACGCTTTCCTGGCAGGAGGGCGCGCAGGCGGTACACTGGACATGCGACGGCGGTACGGAGTTTGATATGGAGGATGGGACGAGAACCGAGATCGGCACGAAGATCACCCTCTTTCTGAACGAGGACTGCCTGGAGTTTTGCAATGAGTATAAGGCCCGGGAGGTGATTAAGAAATATTGTTCCTTCATGCCTACGGAGATTTATCTCTCCAAGGCAAACACGACGGATACACAGATCATTACCGAGCAGGAAAAGCTTGATACCGACGAGGTAGTGGAGGAGATCAAGAAGGAGAAGGAGGAGGACGAGCAGAAGCTTAAGATCAAAAAACGGCCTGAGCTTTTGAACGAGACGCAGCCTTTATGGGCGAAGCATCCCAACGAGTGCACGAAGGAGGAGTATCTGGAATTTTACCGCAAGGTGTTCCAGGATTACAAGGAGCCGCTGTTCTGGATTCATCTGAACATGGACTATCCTTTTAACATGAAAGGCATTCTCTACTTCCCGAAGATCAACATGGAGTACGAGTCCATTGAGGGAACGATCAAACTTTACAATAACCAGGTATTTATCGCGGACAATATCAAGGAAGTTATCCCGGAGTTTCTTCTCCTCTTAAAGGGCGTGATCGATTGTCCTGATCTGCCGCTCAACGTATCGAGAAGCGCGCTGCAAAATGACGGATTCGTGAAAAAGATCAGCGAATATATCACGAAGAAAGTTGCGGATAAGCTGTCCGGTATGTGCAAGACGGAGAAGGAGGAGTACGAAAAGTACTGGGATGACATCAGCCCCTTCATCAAATTCGGCTGCCTGAAAGACGACAAATTCTGCGAGAAGATGACGGACTATATTCTCTTTAAGAACCTGGATGGCGAGTATATGACATTGCCGGAGTGCCTGGAGGTCAATAAGATCGATCCCGATGAGGCTGGCGATGGCGGCGTGGCTGTGGACGAGAACGGCGGGAAAGTGGAGGCCGAGGTCGTCAACGAAGCGGAAAAAGTGGAAGGCGAAGTACTTGACGAGGAAGGTGAGCCTGTCGAGGAGGAGACGAAAGAGAAAGTCATCTACTACGTGACGGACGAAAAGCAGCAGAGCCAGTATATCAACATGTTCAAGGCGGCGAAGATGGACGCGGTTGTGCTGACGCATAATATCGACCAGCCTTTTGTATCCCAGCTTGAGGCGAAAAACGAGGGTGTCAGGTTCCAGAGAATCGACGCGGATCTGACGGACGTCTTCAAGGCGAAGACTTCCAAGAAGGCGGAGAAGGAGATGGAGGAGCAGGCAGGGGAGATTGCCGAGCTGATGAAGAAGGTTCTTGGGAAGGAGCAGATCAAAGTGAAGATCGAGAAGCTCAAGAATAAGAACATTTCCTCTATGATTACACTTTCCGAGGAGTCCCGCAGAATGCAGGATATGATGAAGATGTACTCCATGCCGGGAATGGATATGGGCAGCTTTGGAAAGGAAGGGGAGACGCTGATCCTCAATGCCAACCATCCGCTCGTTGAGTATGTGCTGGCGCACCAGGACGGTGAAAACGTGAAGATGATCTGCGAGCAGCTATATGATCTGGCACTTTTGCAGCAGGCGCCGCTTGAGCCGGAAGCAATGACCAAGTTTGTCGCGAGAAGCAATGAGATTATGATGCTGTTGACGAAATAGTTTGAGAGACAGGGCAGAGAGCCGGGGAACGGCTTTTACCCTGTCTCTTTTCCTGAAAGGGAGGTTTCTTTCATGTGCGAAAAGAATACTCCGGCAGTTGTATGTATAGCGGAGGGGTTTTGATTACAGAAACAATTCGTTTTTCCGGTAACCGCTGCAAGCTTTTTTCAACTTCATACTGCCTGCGGCAAGGAGCGCTTTGCTGACACTCCGGGATTTTTGGGGACAGACGGCGACGCAGCGCATACAGGAGATACAGCGTTTGGTGTCGGTTTTTGAGGGATCGGAAACGTCTATAGCTTTGACAGGACATTTTCCGGCGCAAAGTCCGCATCCGGTACAATCTTTTCCGGCCTGGGGTTTCATGGGGACACCGCCGTATTCACGGTAGGGACGGTTTCCGGGCAGGTTCAGGCAGGCGGACAATTCTCCGGACTCCATTTTGGAACGGATCGCTCCTGCGAAATCGGCAAGCTCTTTTTCATCCTGCGCGTCAGGACGCCCTGCGGCAAACTGTCGCATGATGGAATGCTCCGCAATGGCGGCGACGGCAGCGACAGGGGTAAACCCGGAAGCGGTCAACGTATCCTGCAATTCCACAAAGGTATCGTCATAAGCCCGGTTTCCGTAAACGGCTATGAGCACTGCTTTTGCACCGTTTCCGCGCATCTTCTGTAAACGTGATACGGCGATGGCGGGAACCCGACCGCCGTAGGAGGGAACGGATACGATGCAGATATCCTCCTCATGGAAGGAAAAGGCGGAAAAATCCTCGCAAGGGTCGGTGAGATCAATGCAGGTGCTTTGGGGGCAGAAGGAACTGACGAACAGATCCGCCGCTTTTTTCGTGCCTCCTGTAGGGGAAAATGTGATATTGTAAACGGACATAGCCGGACTCCTTTCGCTTGTGCTGTTTTTGCCAAAGGTGAAGTAATTTCTGATATAATATGACAAAAGTATATCATCAATAAGGACAAAATTCAACAGTACGGCAGGAGGCAGGTATTTGTGAAAACAGATGAGATCGATTTGACAGACATTTTACTGGAACAATTAAAAGCAGACTCAGCAGAGTATCGAAATCTGAAAACAGAAGGTTACGGTCCGGCGCAGAAGAGACAGATCATACGCTCTCTTATGAACATCCGTATGCCGGGGAAACTTTCCGAGACGCTTCTTTCGGCGCAGGACGATTATCTGCGGCAGGAGCGTGAAGAGAAGGGAATCGTGACGCTTGCGCAGATCCCCACTATCCGGGAAGCGTTTGGCGGGCAGGATGGCGACGATGCGCAGCCGGCTTTTGAGGACAAGATATCCCTCTGGCAGGGCGACATCACGCGGCTGCAGGCGGGCGCCATCGTAAACGCCGCCAACTCGCAGATGCTCGGCTGTTTCATTCCATGTCACAGGTGCATCGACAATGCGATCCACAGTGCGGCGGGGATGCAGCTTAGGGAGGCGTGCAGCAAGATCATGCAGGAAAAGAGGATGCGTTACGGCAGACAGTATGAGGAGCCTGTCGGAACGGCTTTGCTGACAAAGGCGTACAATCTGCCATGCGACTATGTGATTCATACCGTGGGGCCGATCGTATACGGGGAACTGACGGACGCATTGAGAGAAGACCTGCGCAGATGTTATGAAAGCGTTTTAAAGTGCTGCGCCAAAAACGCAGTCCGTTCTGTGGCTTTCTGCTGCATTTCAACAGGGGAGTTCCATTTCCCGAATGAGGAAGCGGCGCAGATCGCGGTGAAGACCGTGGCGGATTTTTTGAGAGAGCACGCCGATGCGGTGGACAGGGTGATTTTTAATGTGTTTAAGGATGGCGACCGGGAAATATACGAGAGATTGCTCCGTGCGTCCCGTCATTGCCGATTTGATCGCTGACGGACCGGAAGTACGGGAAAGGGACACTCGCTGCACAAACGGAGTGTCCCTTTTTGTGTGTATAAGCAGAGGCGGAACGTTTCACCCCGGCTCGGAAATGCGGCTCACAGCCACGTAGATTTCCGAAATCTTATACCATGTCGGGTAGTCCACGATTCCGCTTGGAGGCAGATTGAAGACGCGCTGGAATACCCTGACCGACTCGGCGGTGCGGGGGCCGTAGACGCCGTCCGCGGTGACTCTCGGGATGGCTGGGTAATTTTGGGCGATGCGGTTTAGCTGTTGCTGGATCTGCAGCACCTTATCCCCGGAAGCGCCGACGGTTAAGTTGTAACCGGGCCAGGAGGAGGGAACGCCGGAGACGGCAACGGCGGTGTTGATATACATATCGCTGCCGTAGTAGTAGCGGATAATCTGGATCGGAGAATAGCCCTCGTCGCCAAGATACTTGGACCCCCACTGGCTAAGGCCGTTGCAGGTTACATTGCGCCCGTCGCAGTAGGAGGTGAAGATGGGCTGGCGCACGCCGGGACGGGAGAGATAGTTTGCGAAAATAGAGTCCACCAGTCTGTCGATATTTTTGTAGATGTTGCGTCCGCGTATCCATTTCTGGTCGTAGGCGGTGGAGGAAGTGATGGTGAAGTTATAGCCTTTGTTCCTGTACAGAGAAACCTATGGTTTTAAGTAATGGGGAACAGGGGAGAAAAAAGAGGTATCTGTATAGGGAACTGGTGATAAAACTGGAGCCACGAAAATATAAGACCATTGGGCAGCCATATGAGATATTAGGCTTATAGATGACCAAAATATTGTAATATAAGGCACATAATAAAAATCGTTGCCATTATGACGATTCAGCGTTACCCTCACACCCTGTTAGAAACAGGGATAGGTGAGGGTATTTTATGTAACCAGTCAAATTAGATTATAGTACATTCTCTACGGGATAATTGAGAAATGGGAAAAATCAATAAAGGCAATATTGTCTTATGGGCAAGCGTGTCAAGGGCATGGTTTCAGTCTGATATCATAAGATACCTTAGTATTTCACAATTATAATTCACCGGTGATAAAGTTTATGCGGTTATCACGACAATCCGGCATAGGGAAGGAGGGCGGTCTTTTCACCTACCCCGGTTTTATCAAATTTTTACATGGAGGACAGATTATAGTGAGCGTTGAATTATCGGAAGTGCAATGGGAAAAGATTCTGAAGGGCATGGAGAAAGTGATCGTCGTTTCCGTGTTATTGGAAAATGACTTTGGGACACAGAAAGATTTCCTGTCGGCTGATGCGGTGTGCGTGATAAAGGAGATAAGCTGCGATATACGGGATATGTTTATACATATGGAAAAATCCGCCAACAGCCGCGCCCGCGTGATTGGCAGAAACGGAGCAGGGAAAGGGTTATTATTTCACCGCGGGAGAAAAGGGAAACACATGAAAAGAAAAAGATAGATTGAAAGCAAGCCAGCCGTCACTTCGTACAACATTGCGCGTAAACTCTGGCTATTCCCACTACAGACACCACATTTTTTCAGCGTTAGAATTTAGTTGTAGTTAAGAAATGAAACAAAAAAACGTAGAAAACGGAGGAAAAGAGTATGTGCATGACAAAGGTAGCGGTATTGAGGACAATGTTGGGAAATCGGGAAATCGGGTTTGAACTCTGGAACAAGGACAAAGGCGAGGTCGTTGAGATGACAGCCAAGGAGATCAAGGCGGCACTGTTAAAAGGCGATCCGATTCATGGTTTGGTGGTTGGAGACGATGAGGAACTGGTACTGGACAAAAATTTCTTTATGAGAAATCTGATGGAACACCGCCATGTAAACAATTACACACCCATGCTTGAAGACGAAAACTGTGTGGCGAACGTGGCTTACATCGTGACCGGCAAGGCGGACAGCGGTTATGAGATTATCTCTACCAAGTGGGAACGTAAGGTCGTGACAGAGGATATGCTGAAAATGTTCCTGTCGATGGGTCTGGTATTCGGCGGGGCAAAACTGGAGAATGAAAAGGTGGTACTTCCCGTTTTGGAGGGCAGGACAGCTAAGCCGGAGAAGAAAGCAGAGTCAAAGAAAACAGAACAGAAACAGTAAAGACAGGGGGCGGGGGTGGGGGTGTCGGGAGACACCCCTTCACACAAGGAGGTCAACATGGACGGACTCATTGTATTATGCGGTGTTTCGCTTGCTTTGATTGATTTATGCGCTATTGCATATCTGTTGAAAGCATTTGCACAGATGGTATTCAAGTTTGTGGAGATACAGAAGTTATTGGACGATTTTGGGGAACAATAACAGCCGTAAGGTCAGAAGATACCGACTGCCGGAAAGTTGCAGGCGGTATCTTTTTATTTTCGACTTTAACAAGTGCTTAAAAATAAAAAGTGTATATATTTATTTTTTATGTTTAGTTTACACAAAATGCAATGTAAAATGGACAATTCCGATGGAATGGGGAGTGTATGTTTAAGGTATAGGCTAAATGAACAGTAAAATGAGTAATAGTACTTAATTACAATAATGAACATTAGAGAATAATCAGAGCAATTAAAAAGACAAATAAATAATAATAGGTGATTTTTAATTTTTATATTGATTGATAAAGAAAAAGAAGTAGGACTCTGGTAAAGTCCTACTCCCTCTGCATTAACTGTTATGCTTTACAAATATTATGGTCGCCAATATACTTTGTATGGGATACATACAGTAAATAGCAACAAACGTCAAAACATGTAGAGCCACAATAGTTAATACAATAATCTGGTACTTGTTTAACATAGTACCACTCCTTTCACCGAGTTTGGGTATACTGTGGCAAACCTCTTTTTTGCCAAGGCAATTTTTAAGTAATTGCGATTATTACCAAAACTGGGCTACAAAGGCCAAGATTAGTATAGAGAAAGATTTTTTCTTTGTCAATCATGGAAAAGGACTCTGTTAGCAGAGTCTTTTTTCATCAATACAAAGGAGGGGGTAAGCATATGGCAGGTGAGACGATCGCTTATGTCCGTGTAAGCACGGTAGAGCAGAACGAGGAAAGACAAGTGGAAATGCTTAAAAAATATGGGATAACCAAATGGTATATAGACAAAGCCAGCGGAAAGAATGTCGTAAGGACAGAACTACAGAAACTTAGGGAATTTGTGAGGGAGGGTGATGTGGTTTACGTTGTGGACTGGTCGCGGCTCAGCAGGAGTGTAGAGGACTTGTTAAGACTGATACAGGAATTTAACGGCAAGTCGGTCAAGCTGATATCACTTAAAGAAAATTTCGACACATCCACCTCAATGGGAAAACTGATGATAACGGTTATCGGTGCAATCTATGAATTTCAACGCGCCTATATTTTAGAAGCACAGGCGGAAGGGATAGAGATTGCAAAACAGGAGGGAAAATACAAGGGGCGCAAGCCAATCGAGGTAGACAATTTATCTCTGATATGTGAGAAATGGATAAAAGGTGAGATTACAGGCACACAGGCGGCGGAACTAATGAGCGTGTGCAGGACAACAGCCTATAAAAAGTTGAAGCAATACAAAGAGCAGAAGGACAATGAAAAAGACGAAAAAACAAAAAGTCAGCATTGTTTGCAGGGGTGTGACAAGGTAATAAATCAATAAAAAGTGAAGATTTATTCCATACCGTATTTTGGTGCCTGTATTTTAAGTTGTCAGGGCATATTGAAAAGCGATCAAATACATAGCGGTCAATACATTTGATGAAAAAG
>CAJUMJ010000005.1 GCA_910587095.1 uncultured Lachnospiraceae bacterium | reverse complement strand
CATCCTCGTATTCTTCGTCTTCTTCGTAATCCTCGTCCTCGTATTCTTCGTCTTCTTCGTAATCCTCGTCCTCGTATTCTTCGTCTTCTTCGTAATCCTCGTCCTCGTATTCTTCGTCTTCTTCGTAATCCTCGTCCTCGTATTCTTCGTCTTCTTCGTAATCCTCGTCTTCGTATTCTTCGTCTTCTTCGTAATCCTCGTCTTCATAACGGGAACCACGGGATTTCACGGCGGGGGCCGGGTTCCTGCGCGCAGCAGAGTGCGCTTTCTGGTAAGACGCAATCATATCGTCGTCCAGACTCAGAAATTCCAACGTATCTTCCGTCACCGTATCATAATCTTCATCGTCAAAGCGATCGTCATCCAGCAGTTCCTCAAACCGAACCGATCTGCAGCGGCTGTCTGAATTTGATCTCCTCTTTTTCTTATTCTGCATTGCTACCTCCATATCAAAGCAGTTTACTGCGATCCTGTCACCGTCTCATTATTTATGTAAACCCGTTTTTAAATAAATCCTTTATATTATAATACAAAAAGGTCGTAATATCAAGATATTTGTCACTCTGTGCCTACCCTCAAAAATCCATTTTTGATTTCGTAAAACCGTCAAAAGTTATGTAAATTAGCAAAAAATGTGATATTTTCGGCATTTTCGCGACCGTGGCGCGGTCGCTGCGCGATATTTTAAATAAACTTTCGCGAATATACGCTTGACTTTAGGCCGCACAACTGACACAATATAAGTGCAACCGATCAACAGGCAACTTACAGAAATTGTGGAAAAGGGGAATTTTCATGATGTACATGCATTACTGTAAGCGTTGCCAACGGGTTCACATGCTGAATGGCCATAAGCAGTTTTGTCCGAGGTGTCAGGAAATGATCACGGAATTAAAAATCAGCTTCCTGGACTATGTTGCCATGGACGAACCGCAGAGAAGCTCCTTTCAAACCTGCTGTGCTGACGACGAACAGCTCAAGCGGCTGAGCACTACATATCGTATGTACAAATACAGCAAATGGTACAAAGAGCTGCAATGGCAGCTAAAACAGCCGGTAATCCACACCTATGTCACACCGGAACTGAACCCAATGGAAAACGCCGTATCCGTTTTGTGATACGTGAAACTGAGAAGAGAACGCAGCTCGAAATCCCCGGATTTCGGGCGGCGCTCTTCTTTTGTTTTGGTGAAAACGACACATATGTCAAATCTGTAATTAATCTTAAGATTTTATAAGTACTTTTATTTGATATGGATTTTTGGAAAAAATCATAGTAGAATAGATAAGGTTAAGACTGAAAAGCAAGGCTGTGACAGCATTTAAGAAACCAGGAAAGGTACGGAAAAACTATGGAAGAAAGACAGGACAAGAAAATGACAGATATGTCAGACAAGCCAAAAAAGAAAAAGAAGCCAAATCAAAACCTCCACGAGAAACACAGTGTCTCTATAAATATCCATCTCATTCTGCTTGGCGCTATCGTGCTGGTAATCGGCTTCTCGGCATACCGTCTCTATAAATGGAACAAGGGGACGCCCTCGGACTACGACCCCAACTACCAGACAACAGATTTTGATGTAGAAGTTATGGACAACCTGATTCCGCTCGCCCCGGACAAGCGCGAGGGTTTCGAGGACGATGGCGTGACTACCATCCTCTGTCTCGGCGACGACCCATTCTCTCTCGAGCTTGGGGAAAACGGCCTCGCCCGGCAGATCGCGCAAAAAACGGGCGCCACGGTCTACAACGGCTCCTTCACGGGAACAACTATGGCGACACAGTTTGATTACTACAACGACGGCTATATCATGGACGCTTTCTCCTTCTACTATGTGGCGCAAAGCCTGGCCAGCGGAGATTTCGACTTGATGAAGACGGCAGCCACCTACAGCTACGACGAGAATTTTCCAAAGACAACGCAGATGCTCTCCGAGCTTGACATGAACACGGTGGACATGATCTGCGTGATGTACGACGCCAGCGACTATATCAACAAACGCCCCTGCGACGATCCGAACGCGCCCTATGACGAGATTACCTACACGGGAGCGCTTCGCGCGGGCGTGAAGGCGATCCAGGAAGCTTACCCCCACATCCGCATCGTCGTGATGTCTCACACCTTCTGTCATACCATCGGTGAGGACGGCAATTTCCTCAACGGCGACCGCACGGATTTAGGGCACGGCACACTGAGCCACTACCTGCAAAAGGAGCTTGACGCCACCTTGGATGTGGGCGTCTCCTTCATCGACAATTTCTACGGTTCCATCAACGAGGACAATTATCTGGACTATATGACGGATTACATCCATTTCAACGACGCGGGACGGGAAGTTCTGGCGAGAAGATTTGCGGAATGTATATTCCCGGAGATTGCGAAGCAGGAGAAATAATAGCGGCAACGGGTAAAACAGAATATTCCTTATAAAAGTAACCGCGTTTCGCGTTTTTCCAAAGTGAAACTGCCGGTTACTTTTTTTGTATATTTTTGCGATACACGCCCTCTAATACTCCACCGAAAACAACTCCTCGAAATCGAACCGTTCTATCATGTCCCGCGTCCGAAAAAGCGCCTGCTCCATCTCCTGCGCGCTCTTCACCTCACATGTCCCGTCCGCAAAACACTCCGTCATAAAGCGGTTGAACCTCGCGTGATAATGGGTGTAATCCGCGTAATTATTCAGATCCGTCACAATTTCCTCCCTGTCCGGAAAATAAAACACCCTCACATTGTCATACGCCAGCAGGGTTTTCGCGATATGCGCATACTCCCGCATGGTGGCCTCCATATGGTTTTCCTGCCTTACGTCGTTCCAGTAAAGAATGCTGTAAGGCGGAAAGAAGATATAAAAGGTCGTGTCAGGGTTTTGCTCAATATAAGGGCAGAGATTGACCCGCAGGTTTTTGTCCGTGCTCCCGATAAAGGCATCGGGCGGCGTCTCCTCCTCCACTCTCGCAGGCGGCGCATAATTGTGCATCACCCACTGGATATTGTAGTATTCGTCCGTCCACCAGCTCTGGTACACGGTGGCAAGATCCGTCTTGTCCGGGTCAGCCAGCGGACGGAGCACATAGTTTAAAAGCACATCCTTATTCAAAAGATACCGCACGTCATTGAGATAATTGTCATCATAAAGATACGCCGGAATCGGGTATTTTGTCTCATCCACGCCCCCTGTATAAGTCATCACGTCAACCCCAAGAAAAACCGACTTCACTTCGTGGCCGCTGTCGAATATAATGTCCATGATATTCGCCTGGTCTTTTGGGTAAGCCCCGCTGTAGTTTAACTTAATGGTCTGCAGGCCGAGCAGCTCCTCAAACCAGTGTGTGTTGAAATTCACTGTCATCGAGGAGCCCAAAACCACACTGTCGTAATCCATATGCTTCGCCATTCCCGGATTCTGGGAAAGCTGGTTGTCCACCAGATAGGGAAATCCCTCAAGAGGCGCATGGTACTGAAAAAAGGGGTCCACCCATACCACAAGCGCGGCCGAGAGCAAAAGCAGGGCTGCGGTGACGGTCACTATGGACAGAAGCCATTTTTTATATCTGCTCATACAATCTCCTTAAAAGTTAAAATATAAAAACGTGCTGACCCCGGAAAAGCTGAGGATACACCACACTGCCAGAATCACAAGCACAGCCGCCGACGCCGGACCGTATTTCAAATGATCCGTCCGCTCTTTCGCGCTCTTCCCGGCCATGGCGAGATAAAGCCCGATCCCCAAAATCACAAACATCAGAATATACCGGCTAAAAGACAAATTATCCAGATGCAGTATCTTCAGGACATACCAGAGCTCGTCCGGCTGCAGGCACTTTGCCAGATCGAGGGAAATCTTTTTCGCCTCCCCCTTACACGCCGTCCAAAGAAGCGTGTTCGCCTGCGCCACATTCTCTGCCCGGAAATAGACCCAGGCCACACTGACATAGAGGAAAGTGGCTATTTGTGACAATATTGTCACAACTTTCGCGTTATTTTTAACACGCACATGCTTTTGCCAAAACCTTGTCGCCACATAGAGCCCCCCGTGCAGCATCCCCCAAACGATAAAGTGAACCCCCGCCCCGTGCCAGAGGCCGCTCAAAAAAAAGACAACCAGCAGATTGACATACATCCGTCCCTCCCCCCTGCGGTTTCCTCCCAGGGGAATGTAGACGTACTTTGTAAAGAAACGATTCAGGGTAATATGCCACCGCTTCCAGAAGTCCACAATATTTACGGCTTTGTATGGGGAATTAAAATTGAAAGGAATTTCAAAACCTAACATCCTGCCGATTCCCACCGCCATATCGCAGTAGCCGCTGAAATCAAAGTAAAGCTGTAAGGCATAGAACAATATGACAAGCACCGCGTCCATCCGCCCAAGGACGGCCAGATTCCCATAGCCGTAATCCACTCCCGCGCCCAACGTATCCGCCAGAAGCGCCTTTTTCGCAAGACCCGTCACAAAGAGGGCAAAGCCGCCCGCTATCCTCTCCCAGTCAGGCTTCTGTTTTCCTATCGCCCGAAACTGCGGCAGCATCTCGCTGTGATTGACGATAGGCCCTGCGATCAACTGGGGAAAAAAGGACACAAACAGAGCATACCCGGACAGGGAGCAAAACGCCACCTCTCCCCGGTAGGTATCCACGATAAAGGAAATCTGCTGAAAGGTAAAAAAGCTGATTCCAAGAGGCAGCAAAATGCCCCGCAGGACAAAGTCAGTCCCGAATATCCCGTTTAGCGTACCAAGAAAAAAATCAAGATATTTGAACCAGAACAGAACGCCCAGATTCATCATAACCGCCAAAGCCATAACCGCCCGGGCAAGCGCTACGCTCCTCTTCGCCCCGGCCGCCTTCTCTCCCGCATCCGAAACCATCCGGGACAGCAGCCTGTGAAACAAGTAATTGCCGCCGATGCTTAAAACCATAATCAACAAGTAGGACAGGTTAAAATATCCGTAGAACCACAGGGACATGGCTGTCAGAAACACCCGGGCAGCCCCGGGCTTCCCGATCCTCACAAGACCGTAATATCCCGCAAGACACAGGGGAAAGAATATAAAAACAAAAATATAAGAATTAAACAGCATATGCTATTACTCCTGTCACAGGCACTATAACGTCATATCCTTATACACCACAAACTCACCCACCTCACCGTAAACCGAAAAGCCGTAATCCGTCAGCGGCTCCCCGATTTCCCGGTCTTTTTTCAAAACGACGTAGGCGCACGGGTATTCCCTTGTCAGTTCCACAAAAGCCGGCGTGTCGATCACCTCCGCTTTCTCCATGGCCTCATACATCGCGTTGTAATAGTCCCAGCGCGCGATCAGCATCTCGCGGCCATAGGGCAGCTCGATATCCGTGCTGTACTGTCTCACATAGTAGATCAGATCCGCAGGAACCAGCACCGTGATGCGCCCTTCCTCCGGCTTTATCATATCCACGATGTCCACGGCATCCTGGGGCAGATGGTACGCATTCTCCGCCCGGGAAATGTGCTCGCTGTCGTAAACGTAATTTCCGCAGGCCGCAATCATCAGACAGACCACCGCCAGTCCGATCCGCCTGTGCTTTCCCATCATCCTGATCAGTCCGTAGGCGCTGACAACGCTCATCTGCAAAAGCCACAGAATCCGGTAGTAAGTCTCGGAGTCCTCCATAAGACGGACAAACACCTTTCTGAAAAGCGGACAGAAAAACAAAAAAAGCAGAAGCGTCGGCGCGTATACAAACAAAATCCGCCTGCGCTTATCCTTCTCCGTAAGCCACAGATATAGAAGGACAAAGAGATAAATTCCAGCCAGAAAATGATTCTGGTGATATCCCATATAATTTTTAAATATAACGACGCTCTCTAAAAAAATACCCCACATATTTCCCTCACTGTCTCGTTTTGCAAACGCCCATATGAAAAGCCGTCATAGTAAATAGCCGTACGCCATAATCACATACACTGCCATATAGACCACGCTCGGCGTGCAGGCGGCTCCCACCTTAAAGAGAACTTTCCAGTCCCGCTCCGCCACCGCCAGGCAAAAAGCAGTCACCGCAGTCAAAAGACAGACAAGAAATACCGCTATGGAGCTGCATACGCCCGCCGTCATATTGACGGACACAAGAAGCATCCACACCCCCACGTCTGTCCGCCCTTTTCTGACACCTTTGTCATACATTTGCAGAAATACCCATAAAAGCGCCGGAATCACCAGGGAACCAGCCACCGCCTTACCCTGCCATGTACGGGTCAGGAAAAAAGTTTCATTGGTGTAGAGAGATACGTTCCCGAAAATCTGGAACAACGCCATTATAATCATAAACACAGGCAGATTTTCCCCCGTCCTTCCGAAAAGTATGCGCCCGATTTCATGGTACAGCAGATACGTAAGCGGAATGAGCACAACAGGCATCACCACATGGGACACGATGGTCGCGTGCACTCCCGCCCTCACCGAGACGAAAGCCACCCACATGGGAAAGACCGCCATCGCGTGCCGCACATCCAGCCCAGTGGAACCGCCCGTCAGGGGCAGGATACGGTACATCACATCCGCCTCCTGGGCAATCAGCGACTCCACTACATAATAGGCGTCGTCGCCGTCAAAGGAGGCGAAAGCCACCGCCTTATATAGCTGGAAACCGAGCAGAACAAAAAACAGGATCCAAAAAGCGCTCTCGCCCGCAGGCAGCCTTTTTGTGAGAGCCGCCACCCGCGCTTTCAGACCGCCGTCCATTGTGACAATCGTGTCGTTTTTTTTGCCTGCACCACGCCACAGACCGCTCCCCGCAATAAGCCCCGGTTTTCCCGCCCTTGCGTTTCTGTAAAGGAGGCAGATGCCGACCGCCGCGCCAAAAAGAGAAAGCACCGTGAACACGGCGGAAGCGACCCTGAAATTGCGGTACTCCACCCACAAAACCGCAGGAACCGCCGCCAGCTCAAACAGTGCCCACATGCCGAAATACCCGGCAAGCAGCACAAACCCCAAACTTCTCTTTTCGGACGATATAAAAGCCGCCGGGATCAGTCCGATACAAAAGGGAATGACCGCCAGCCAGAAAACAAGACTCACTACAGACAGCATAAACGCGCCTCTCTTTTTCTTTCACAGGATAATTATGGATAATACCAGTAATACTATAGCATACACCTCCTTATTTTTCCACATTCCCGCCCAAAACTTTCCCCCGCGTCGTAAAAGTTCAGCCTTCGGCTTCACTGCCACGTCTGATGCACACAAAATGCTCCAAAGTCACATTTTACCTCCTTTTGGATGTCCCCTCGCCAGACAGGCGCAAATCGCTGTGTACATCCTCACACAAACATGATAAAATAGGGACATTGACAGAAACCGCGCACAGACTATTAGCAGGGGCCAGGATCGCCCCGGAATGAGGTTTACATGAAAAAAGTGTATGTGATCGGCGCCGGGCCGGCGGGACTTACCGCCGCCTATGAGCTGTTACGGCAGAGTAAGGAATATGACGTCACGGTGCTGGAGGAATCCGACGCCATGGGTGGTATATCCAAGACCGTCAATTATAAAGGAAACCGCATGGACATGGGCGGCCACCGTTTTTTCTCCAAAGTGCCGCAGGTCAATGCCTGGTGGGAACACATGCTACCCACACAGGGGGCTCCCACCTACGACGATATCGTGCTGCACCGCGAGATGACGCTCGCTCCCGGAGGCCCTGACCCGGAAAAGGAAGACAAGGTGATGCTGCGCAGGCACCGCGTATCGCGCATCTATTTCAACCAGAAATTTTTCGACTATCCGATCTCCTTAAAGCCGGAGACTTTTATCAACATGGGATTTCTCGCCACGATGCAGGCGGGATTCAGTTATCTTGCCTCCATGATCCACAAGCGGCCGGAAAATTCCCTGGAAGATTTTTACGTAAATCGTTTTGGCAAAAAGCTTTATTCCATGTTCTTCGAAAATTACACGGAAAATCTGTGGGGGAGACATCCTTCCGAGATCGCGCCCGACTGGGGCGCCCAGCGGGCCAAAGGATTATCCGTCTCCGCCATTTTAAAGGATGTTTTCTCGAAAATGCTGCCCGGTAAAAAAGACCGCGAGGTGGAGACTTCCCTGATCGAGGAATTCAGTTATCCCAAGCTCGGCCCCGGCCAGTTATGGGAAGTGACCGCGGACAAAATAAAGGAGCTTGGCGGAGAGATTCTCTGCCACAGCAAGGCGGTCAGACTCCACAAAGACAAAAACAACCGACTGACTGCCATCACCTACGAGACGCCGGATGGCGAGGTGACCGTCAGGGGCGATATTTTCATCTCCTCCATGCCCGTGAAGGATCTGGTGGCAGGCATAAACGACGTGCCGGACGACATGGCCGCTATCGCCGCGGGTCTTCCCTACCGCGACTATATGACTGTGGGGCTCCTGCTGCCAAAGTTAAATCTGAAAAATAAAACGAACCTGAAAACCATCTCCGATATTGTGCCTGACTGCTGGATCTATGTGCACGACAGAACCGTCCGGCTGGGAAGATTCCAGATCTACAACAACTGGTCGCCCTATATGGTGCGCGACCTGGAGCATACGGTGTGGATCGGCCTGGAATATTTCGTTTCCGAAGGGGATAAGTACTGGACGATGTCCGACGAAGATTTCACCCGTTTTGCGGTGGACGAGATCGTCAGCATGGGGCTGATCGACAAGCCCTCCGACGTGATGGATTCCCATGTGGAGCGGGTAAAAAAGGCATATCCCGCCTACTTTGACACGTACAAAGATATGGACAAGCTGACCGGCTATCTGAAAACCATCGACAACCTCTACTGTGTCGGCAGAAACGGCCAGCACCGTTACAACAACATCGACCACTCCATGATGACTTCCTTCGAGACTGTCAAAAACATTGTAAACGGCATTCCCGGAAAGGACAATATATGGAACGTCAACACGGAGAAGACCTACCATGAGGAAGTGCAAAAGGAAGCCGCGTCCCCGGGGGATCAGATTGAGGTGGACTAGCGACGCAGCCGCCGATACGCCTCGCCCGCTTCAAACCCTGCGGCTTTGCACCCGCCAAACCACACTGCTGACCAGGACCAGAATCACCGTATAGACGGCCATCTCATACAAATAGCGTGTGTTATGGATAGATTGCAGATAATACCAGGGCGGGAGCAGCAGTTTTCCGGCTCTGAAATGCTGTAAGTTCAAAAAAACCGGGCAGAGCGCCAGCATGACCGCCCCGAGCGGCAAAAACAACATTCCAAGCTTTCGGGGCGTGCGGCACAAAAGCCGCAGGAGGTTAGCGAAAGCCAGCACGCAGGCCGCAAAAACCGCGCAGCTAACCAGTTCCCTGCTCCACCGTGTAAACACTCCCGCCAGCTTGCAGGAGAACAACAGCACAATCGCCGCGTCCAGGAGAAATACGGCCGCCGAGCCATAGGAGGCCAAAAGTCTTTTTGGCGCCGGCACCCGGCTGTAGACGCCGCGCTCCTCGTCCTGCATAAAATAAAGCGCCGCCGCCAGCCCCACAAAGGTAAACCAGATAGCAAGTATCCCCCTCAAAGGCGCCTGCACATAGGTAAAATCCTCCGTCTCTCCCGGCATCTCATCCGGGTAAACCATCCGAAACAGACTTCCCCTGACGGCGACGCTCTCATAAGTCGCGCGAAGGGTTTCATCCGGGATGTCCTCCATCTCAAGTTCCCCTCTCACATAGCCTTCATAAACGCCGTAGGAGAAAGTCGGATAGATCGCCGCGGACAGCACCTCCCTGCCAAGAACAAGCGGCACGCTGTCCTGCCTTTCCACCACCGTCACCACGGGACGCACCCGCCGTTTCTCCGAAAGCTCTTCTATTCGCTCCTCCATATCCTCCGGGAAAATCCAGGCGGCGTCCGCCTCCCCGGTTTCCACCAGTTTTCTTGCCGCCTTCTCATCCTCACAGGGCAGGTACACAAACACACTCTCCTTTTGGAGAAGCCGCCCGGCCACCTCTTTGGCCGTCTCGTCCCCCTCCGGCACATACAGCGCGATGGCAGCGATTCCGGCCGGCTCTTTTGACAACCGTCCCACGCCCACCGCCAAAAGAGGCGCCAGACACAGCATCATAAGAAAACCGTATTTCTTTAACAGCCGCTTCTGCAGCAAAACAAACTTAACAAGCATCCTTCCACCTCTTTGTCACTTCATTCTGCCTTTTCTCACCGCCACGGACAAAACAAGAAACAGCGCAAGCCAGCCGCAAACGGCCGCAAACGCGCCGGCCGGAATTTCCCCCAAAGCTCCCGCCTGTGCAAAGCGCGCCGCCACACCGGTGGGAAGCGCTTCTCCCACAGTACGCATTTTCTCCGGGAAAAAGGCGGAGGGGTAAAAATAACCCGACAAGTATCCCATTCCGATCCCGCAAATAAACTGCACGAGAACGCCGTTTACAATCCCTTCCGCCGTCTCATAGAGAAAAAACTGAAGGGCCGCGAACATAGCCGCCACCGGAATAAGCGCGCGCAAAAGTCCCCAAAAAGGAGTAGCGCCCATCCCCTCCCACTCGGGAACTTTGACAAGTCCCTTTTCCATTCCCAAGAATACAAATCCGCACAGACAAAAAAATCCCGTCAGGACGAGGCAAAAATATGCCAGATATTCCCCTGTAACCTGCCAGAAAGCGCCCACGCCGCGAGCCTTTAAAAAACCGGGGAGCGCCGTGCCTTTGCGGACAAAAAGAGCGCTGTTTAAAAGGCCGGAAAGCAAAAGAAACAATAAAAACATACCGCAAATATAATACAGTTCCAAAGACAGACCGTCCGCGTATCCCAAAACCTCCACCTCTCCAAATTCTACTCTGGAAAGTACCAGATTGATCAGGGAAAGATTCAGCTTGTCCGTCTCCCGGCCGATCTCCTCCCCTCTGCCCTGGTCTGCCAGTACGCGCTGCATGGCATAAATCGCGCTTTGGGAGGAGGTCACCAGTGTGGAAGCGATGTCCGTGATTTCCCCCATCACCATAGTGCCAAGCCCCTTCTGTCCCTGGGTGGCCGTATAAGTGACATATCTGTCATTTTCTCCATACACAATGGATTCCAAAAACCCCTCCGGCACGCGGACAATGGCATAGATATCCCCTCGCAAAAAGGCGTTCTCCGCCTCCTGCTCGGACATGCCGACAAGCTCGATCATAAAGCGCGAGTCGTCCATATCCTGCAAGGCCGCGATACCGAACCCCAAATAGCTATCCGACAAATCTCCCACCATGCCGATCCGGTATCTCGCTCCCCCCGCCTCGGACACGCCCTGGGCGATCAGCAGGCAGGCAAACGTCGCCGCCAGAGCGCACACGGCCAGATTGACCGCAAGCTGTCCCGGAAGAATCCTCATCGCGCGCTTCATTTGTGCCAGAAAATATGCCGGTATTTGTCTCATTTACAATGCCTCCGCCAGTCTGTGAAAATCCCCGTCATACTGCCAGGGGTGAAGCGTTCCTTCCCGCAATATATAACAGACGTCACACGACTCCAGATCCTGGGCGTCGTGGGTGGCAATCACAACAATGCCTCCCTCCTGCCTGTATGCCGCCAGATACCGGCGGATATTCTCCTTACAGACGGGATCAAGCGCCGCCGAAGGCTCATCCAGCACAAGGATGCCCGGACGGGATACAACTGCGCAGCCGATGGAGAGTCTCTTTTTCATGCCGCCGGACATACGGTGCACCGGCGTCCCCAAAAAAGCGTCGATCCCAAGCATCCCAAGCGCCCCCTCAGACAGTTCGCGCCGAAGAGTCTTTTTGTCATACCACATCCGCAAATTGTCCCAGGCGTTTAGCTCCTCCATAAGAGGGTCCCCCTGGGGCACATAGCCAATCACACCGGGAATCAGGCCAGGTCGCCTTAAAAGATCCGTCCCCCGGTACAAAAAGGCGCCGCCGTCCGCCTTTCTCACACCCGCCAAAATAGAAAGCAGCGTGGATTTCCCGCTGCCGTTACTGCCGAGAATCGCTATACAGCTCCCGGCCTGCGCCGTAAATGAAATGCTCTCAAGCACCCTTTTTCGAGAGTATGATTTTCTGATTCCCGTCACTTCCACATCCATGGATCTTCCTCCGTTTCACCCGTTGCGAGACATCTCACATTAACCGCCATGTCACAGCTTGGCTGTGACTCAAACCAGTGCGACGCTACCGCGCCTGCCCGCACAAAGCCTCCTTCACCGCCTCCGCGATACAACTCATCCCTTCCGCCGTCGGATGTACACCGTCGCTCGTCATCTCATGCAAGTTCTCTATGGTGACGCCGCAGTCGTTCAGATCAATGACCGTATGTCCCCTGCTTGTGGCAATCCTGTCAATCGCCTCACCATAGTCCTTCGACGTAAGCTCCGCGCCGTTGACAAACTCCACATAAGGCGTCTTTGTCCCGTAATCTCCCACCGGGAGCAGGGTGCAGCAGAAAATCTCCGCCAGGGGATAATTTGCCTGCACCTTGTCGAGCATAAGGGTATAGGCGTCGCTGAAATTTTCCACCATCCCTTCCTCCACAAGGCCCGTTCCGTCATTGTCCCCCATCGGAACGGCTTTTAACATGTCGTTGGTTCCCAAAAATATGACAATTCTGTCAGGACAAGCCCCCTCCGGGCCGGAAAGATCGTTTGTGCGAAGTTCATTGCAGCCGCATTGGGGATCCTCCGCCCCCGTGGAATCCCCGGCCACGGTCGCACCGGAGCTGGAACCGTTCGCATAGAGAGTAAGTTCCAGATCGTCCGCCACCTTCTGCCACCAGGTTTCCTGCACGTCCGCCACCTCCCCGTTGTCCGGGAAAAAGGCGTAATACCCGATCGGATTAAATCCCTGGAATGTGGAAATGCTGTCCCCCAATATGGAAAAAGTAGTGCCCGCAAGCTGCACCGTCCCAGCCTGCGCGCTTTCCCCCTGGTTTTTGCCACCATCCGCCTCTGCGCTATCCTGCACGTCGCTTTGATCCGCCACGCCGCCCTGTGCGTCACTTTGATCCGCCACGCCGTCCTCATCCGTACTTTCCGTGCCGCTTTCCGGCGCGACTCCGTTTTTTGTGTCGCCGCTTTTCTCTGCGCCGGCCGCTCCGCCTGCGCAACCAGACAAAAACGCTGCGGCAGCCATCGCGCAAACCACCGCCAAAACCTCTCTCTTCATTCGTCCGCCACCCTCATCTTCCGCTTTTTTCTCACTTTCTTTTGAACATGGACTGCCTCGCGCCATGCATCTGCCTGTGCCTTAACACGTCGTCCACCGCGTCCATGCGAAGCCCCGCATCGATAAAATCACAGTATTTGCAGAAAGGATAGTTGTGCCTGCCCGTGGCGATGGCCTCCCTGAGTTTTCTGTACTTTTCGCTGTTCCATCCCTCCCTGAGGGAGGTGTTGTTCAGATCAGCAAGCTCCGTCACCTCGAAGTTGTCACAGCAGCAGATCCCCAGCTTGCCAAAAGGCGTAATCCATAAGTCCGTGAAAGGCATCAGGCATGTCTCTTTGACAATCTTACCCCTGGACTGCTTGTTGGGCGCGCTGCCCGCGCGGTTGGTCAGCACCTCTTTCAGATAACGGATCTGCACGAGAATGTCCACATTCTTAAACTCTTCCGGGTTCGCCTTCACATAGTCGTGGATCACCTGCACATTGTCGTGCATCTTCATCTCCATACCGTAATTGTTGATAATGAGCTGATTCACGTAAGGGACAATCTGTTTTACCCTGTCCACGTTTAATAACAGGCCGTTTGTGGACATGAAGATAAAGGCGTCCGGCAGCTTTTCCCTGGCGTACTTGTGAAACTCCACAATGCGCGTGTCCAGCCACGGTTCATTGTTCCCGTAAAGGGTCAGATGCCCCTTGTAATCCCAGTCGTGAAGCTGATCAATCACGGAATAGTAGAGCGCGTCGTCCATCTTCTTGTAAGGGCGTTTCTCCGCGTGGATGTTGGCGGTGCAGAACTCGCATGTGCTGTTGCAGCGGTTCACCGTCTCCAGATTCACCACAAGCGGATGAGGCGCCTCCTTATGGCTCATAAAATAATCGATATATCCTTTCTGTGATCTCCTGCGGCTGACAAACTGCAGTTTCAAATAGCTCTCGCTGGCAACCCAGGGCAGATACTTTTTCGCGTTCCACCCGATCACTCCCCCGAAATTGTGTACTCTGATTGGCATAATGATATCTCCCTCTTATTTTTTCGCCGTGCAAGCTCCCCTTCCCGTTATCGCGCTGTCCGCGCACGGCTATTGCTCACACACATAAACAAAGATCGTCATACTCCCGTCCCCGGCCGTGTACTCGCCCAAAAGGGAGAGTCCGATCTCCTTCGCATTGGAAAGCCTGATTCTGGAAAACAGATATTTTCCGCCAAGCGCGCGGAAAGCTTCTCCGTCCATGTAAAGATGGTCGTCCGTCGCGTACACCGTCTTCGTGGCGTTTACAATACTCAAATCCGTACCCGAATACAGATAAGCCCTGGCTCCCCAGTCGTCGTAATAGATTCTTGTGGGCTCCACCCGCTCGAGCGCCGGAGCGATCACCTTTCTGAAATCCTCCTTGTACTGCTGGGAATAAAAGCCGAGATACCCGTCCAGCGTGGCGATCCCGTTGTACTCCAATACCGCCGGGTGAAATCCGTAGGCTGCCGCCCACTCCCCCTCATAGCCGATATCCGCCTTCATCTCCTCGAATAAATCCACCGCATAGAACTGCCCGTAGGATAGCTCGTCCACTTCCCGGCCATGAAAATACTCGTAAGTCCTGTTATAACAAGTGTTATACAAATCATTGTAGCGGGTCGGCGCAAGGATCACCGCAAGCACGGCGATACAGACAATGCCGTTAGCAAGCCACATCTGCCATACACCGGCATCGTAGAGCCTGCGCAGAACCAAAAACAGCGCCGCGTACCACAGAAACGGGTTAAAGAAAATCGTTCGGTTAAACTGCCATCCCTGTAACGGCGGGATCAGTTTTTCCACAAGAGAACGAAACGGCTCAAAATCGTAAAGGCCGTACACCAGGCAATTAAACAAAATAAAAACCATAAGTAGATTGAAGAGATCGTAGAAAGCCGCCTTTCCCTCTTTTCTCAAAAGGTGCAGCGCATTGTTTACAACAAAATATACCACACAGACCGGCAGCACCACTTTTCCGTGTACGCCGTCCGCATGGAAAATACCCTCCCGGAACACCTGTCCGATTTCCCTGAAAATCTCCGGCATCGAAAGGCTCGCGTTCACAATCGAAGAACGGATGGTCACCTCGTCTCCAAAAAGCATCTGGCCAAACAGGCGGTACTCGCACACCACAAATCCGACGGCAAGCACAAGCAGCGCGCCAAGCAGCCGCCATGCGGCTCCCATGCCGCAACACGCCGTTTCGCGCGCGATTCGCTCCTTTCCCGCATCGGTCACCGGTCTTTTGTATGCACTCTTGCCAAATAGCCAAAAAACCGCAAGCGCCAGATATCCCAAAATAAAGATACCATGATAGGAAAAGTAGGACACGAGCGGATACGCAAACAACGCTGCGTACCAGAAATACCACCGTTCCCCCTTCCCCTTGTATATTTTAAGAAGCAGCCAGACCGCCAGCGGAATGGAGGCGAACGCAAAGCCGAAAGCCGGGAAAAACCAGCAGATCCCGTAGGCAAAGCCCGTCATATAGACGGCCGGCCGGTATTTTTCATATCGCTCGCCGAGCATTTCGCCAGCCAGCAGACGAAAAGAAAACATGCCGATCAGAATCTTTCCGAAAAGGCCAAGCACATATGCCGTGTACGTCGGAAAAAGCATGTACAGCATGCTATAGAGCGAAAGCTCCGAGGGAAGATTGTCTCTGCTGACGCCGCCGAGAAAAGGCACATCCACGCCATGCTTCCAGAACGAATCCGTATTTTTCAGCATCTGAAATTGCGCCAGAAACAAGTCCATATTGTCATGGACGCCGATATAGCTGCGCTCCCCATAGCCGAAAAACACCGCCGCCATCAAAAGCAAAAATCCGGTAACCGGGAACAGAAACCAGTATTTTGTTATCCACGAAAACCACTTGTGTTCCGTCAGTTTTTTCATACGCCCAACCTAACGTCATCGTTTGCCTGTCACATTTTTCCTCCATCCCGAAGCGTTTCACGCTGAGGATGTGTGTACAATTTATAAAGCCCTCTCTCCGGCATGATGACCCGTGCGGAACACAAACAGCTTTTGTCCGAAAAAGTTCATCACAATAAAGATTCCCATACCGAATATCATAGCGATATTGTCAAGAAGCGCCTGCGAAAATATCCCGTTTCGCGAAAGCCCCGACGCGTCCAAAAGCCAGATAACAAGAGGTTTCGCCACGCTGAAGGATACCAGATAGCACACAAAAATGTTCAAGGCAAACCGCCAGGGCAGCCACTTATCCTTGTTTTCCACCTTGAAAGTCAGCTTCGCGTTGGCATGGTACGAAAAAACGCTCCCGATAAAATAGGATATCCCGCTCGAAAGCCAGTAATTCATATGGATCAGATTGTACAGCACCGCCATAATCACCCAGCCCAAAAACGTGTTGATCACGCCCACCATGCCAAAGTGTATGACCTCCATGATAAAATCTTTATATTTTTCAATCAATGCTCTCATAACAGACAAAAACCCTTCCGCCCAATGCTCTCCAAAACTTTTTTCTCCCGCCGTGAAAAAAACGAAACTGACGGCTTCCTCCCCGGCATAAAAAGTGATACACTCTACTTATCTTCCCCGGACAGGCCGGAGCAAAAGCCGCCGAAGAAAGGAATTTCACATGCCAACATTAAAAATACACCATATCGGCTATTTAGTCAAAAAAATCGAAAAAGCAAAAAAAACCTTTGAAGCCCTCGGCTACAGCGTCGAGCAGGACACCGTCCGCGACGATATCCGCAAGGTGGATATCTGCTTTCTCAAAAAGGACGGTTACCGCGTGGAGTTAGTCTCCCCTTTCTCCGAGGAGTCCGTCGTTTCCGGGCTGATCAGAAAATATAAAAACGCGCCCTACCACATCTGCTACGAAGCGGACGATCCAAAGGCCGCATACGGGGAACTGACCGCAAGCGGTTTCGCCGCCATCGACACGCCGACGCCCGCGCCAGCCCTTTGTGGACGCAGCGTTGTATTTCTGACAAGCCCCGTAATCGGCATGATCGAGCTGATCTGTTAACCGCTCGGGGAATCCTCTTTGGAAGCACTTTTCGCGTTTCTCACATACATCGTAATGGTTCCGCACTTTTTCTCCGTAAAGTCCGACAGATCGAGGCTCGGCGTGTAACACCAGTGCCGGTCTTCCTCGTTGTACATCACAACCACGTCGATCTCCTCAAAAGGCGCCACCTCATCCTCTCTTGGCCCGTAGGAACGGCTGATACTCTTTTTCTCCTCTTTCCAGTAAAACACCTCGTCATACCCATGTATCCGAAACCAGTGGTACATGGTCTTGTTTCCCTCGGAGTTCGGGGAAAAGCAGGACAACACCTTTTTGTCCGTCCCATGCACCAGTTCCAGGGTCGATTCCAGCATGGTATTGATGCTTTCGCCCCGGTAGGCGAAATATCCCGCCTCCCGCACTGTCACCCTGCCGTGAGCCGCCAACATCAGAAGCAGACAAAGCATGTACACAATCCGCCTGAGACCGGCAAGAGGCGAAAAGCCGCAGCCCACAATAACGAAGAAAAAGGCAAAACCGAACACCCATGGCAGAATATAGCGTTCCTCCAAAGCCGTCTTGCTGTAAGTGACGCACTGTGGCAGCATAACCGCGGCCGCAAGCAAAATCCCCCAGCCAAGCTTCCTTGCCTGTTTCCAGTAAGTCAGAAGAATAAGCGAAAGCACAATGCCAAAGCGCACATACCATTTCAGATTATTGCCCGCCGCCGCAAGCCACACCTGCTTATACTGAGCGAGCGTCACGCTCTCGTCAATCCCCACATAAGAATAATTATTGGCGCCGACCACAAACAAAATCAAAAACATCTCCGCCGCAAAAATCAGTCCGATTGCCAAAAGATAGGGAAACCGCTTTTTGACAGCCCCAAAAATTCCTGCGGCTGTCAGCCTCTCTCCAGAAAGCTCTGCGTACAGCACGAACAGTCCCACAAATGGCAGAAGCAGTATAAACGGCTCCTTGTAGACAGACATCAGAAAAAAACTTCCCACGCTCGCAAAGGCACATCCCCTCCGTCCCGTCTCAAGCCATACGAGAAGCAGGTAAAAGCCCACCGCAAAAAGCATCATATCGTAGGACTCCTGCGGCCCGAGCTTCCACCAGACCGCGGACTGGTATCCCACCATCACCGTCATGGAAAAGAGCGCGGCATATACCATGCTGCATTTCATCCGTCTGGCACAGTAGTAGAGCGCCACAAGCGCTGCGACAATCTCCGCGGCCTTTACAATTGACATTGCCGTCAGATTTATGCCAAACACATACGTCATCAATACGCGGTTGATATAATACAGGGGGCGAAGCCGCATGGTCAGATCATATCCGACCGCCTCCCGCAGGCAATCCCAAAGGCTCTTATGCTCCAACGTCATCCAGTCCACATACTTGGCAAACTCCCAGTCATCCACCAGATGAAAGCCGGAAGTAAGCGTGCCGCACCCGATCACCACCCCAAACACGAGCGCCGCAAAAAAGCCCCACACAATAAGCGCTTCGCGTCTCCTGTCAATATTTTCAAGCCGCTCATAAAATTCCCGAATTGTCCCTGTCAATCTATCCGTCATCTCCCAAGAGCCTTCCGATCCGTATTTTCCCCCACGCGCGAGCTGTCCGGCTAACCGATCTTTTCGATGATGATATCCGCCATCTCTCCCACGTTTTTCATCGACACCACTTGTCCCATGTTAAATTTCATGCCAAACTCCTGCTCCACAGCCGCCAGAAGATTGATGTGCTCCAGCGAATCCCAATCCTCAATGTCGTCCGCCGTAGTCGCGTCGTTGACGGTAATCTCCTCGTCGTCAAACACATCCCTGAACACCTCGTTCAACTTTTCAAACACTTCTTCTCTGCTCATATGCCTCTCCTCATTCTTTCTGTTATTAGGTAATTGCGAAACTCATCAAATCGTGGCTTTTTTTGTGCAAATAGCATAATTATAAGCAGACCCTAGTAAGTGTTTAAATCCTTCGGATTAAAACTGTTGGTACTTGGTGAGGTTCTTTCGAACCTTAGTACCACTACGTTTGGATTGGAGCGAAAGCGCGTCTGCGTTGATTATGCTATTTCTTCAAATTCAACAATCTTAAAAGAGTTTCGCAATTGCCCATTTCTGTTATTTCATTGTTCAATCAATACTCCCGACTGCCATCACCGTATTTTTCTTCTCATACTGATCCGGGATCGAATAACGCCATATTGTGACGCCTGTATCGGTTTCCTCCGTCTTCTCAAATCCCATCTTCTGATAGAAATCTTTCACCATGGCGTTTTTTGCCGTCGGATAATAGTACCCCATTACCGTCCCGATTCCGCAGGACCTGCAGGCTTCCACCACACTGTCCATCATGGCGCACTCCATATCCCGCTTTAACACCCTGCAGCTCATCAGCCACAATTCCAGATGCAGGACGTCTCTCCCCGTATCTCCCTCCGGGAGTTTGTTTTGCCGATAGACTTCCCTGTCTTCCATGCTCCCTTTGCGGCCGATCACCACGGAAACCACGCCGTTGTCTCCGAACTTGTCCGAAAGCCTGCCGTAGCGCGTGACATATCTGTCATTTGCCGCAAACGTTTCGATTTCCCCCTGCGTATATCTCCTTGTTGTCAGATTAAACTGATTGCTCTTGTTGGTAAGCTGGGCAACCCGCGCCATGACCATCGGCTCGAAAGGCTTTATCTGTGCCTGCATTTCCAGAGACAGCAAATACTCTCTGTAATCTCCAAAAGCCGCCTGCTGCCTTTTTCTCTCCGCGTTCGCCTGGTACATCTCGTTTCGCTTCCTGTCGTCCTCCGACAGGCTCGTCACTTCGAAAAATCCCGAGTGATCCAGTACCCGGATATACTGCTCGGGTGTCCCGATCTCGGGAACCGCTGCGCCGGGCACCTGGCTTTTCACAATCTCCCTCTCCGCCGGATTATCGTCAACAAAGACGAAACTTTCCGGCAATATGTTTAGTTCCGCCGCGGTTTCCTCCAAGTTTTTGCTCTTGGGCTCCCAGTTGGCTTTGATCAGGACAAAATCCTCCGGCTTCAAAACGCCGTCCGGATGCGTAAGACCGGCCAGCGCGTTTTCCTCCTCGTTTTTTGAGTTTACGGTGAGCATCACGCCGATATCCTTCTGCGCTTTCACATAAGCCTGAAATTCCGCAAAGACCTGTCCCATGGATGTCTCCTGCCCGATCTCCAGATTCTCCGGGCCGTCGTCTCCCACAATGCCGCCCCACAGCGTATTGTCCAGATCCAGCGAAAGCCCTTTCTTATTCCTTCCAAACACCGCCTTTATCATGTTTGAAAGATTAAACGCGAACACCGGAACCGCCTGCATACAGCTGGCATATTTGTACATATGCCAGTAGGCGGGATCCGCCCATCGGTCAAGGCCGTAGGAAGCCGACAGATAATTGATATCGTGAATATAAAAATTTTCGTGTTCCAGCGCATACCGGTAAAACAGATCGTTGAGTCTGTTGATAAAACGGCTCCGCCCCTGCAGATACACCTGATCCTGATTGCCAAACAGCCTGTAAAACGGATATTCGAAATTATTCTGGATCACAGGACAGCGGTACGCGCTCGCAATCTTTTCCCACATCACCTGAAAATGCCCGTACTGCTCCGAAAGCAAAGCCTCGACCTGCTCCTCCTGATCCCGTATCGACGGATAGGCCGCGATATTGCGGTTTGAGGTATGAATAAAAATAAGATCCGGCATAAACGCGCAAAGCTGCGGGTTGTCAAACATGACGTCCTGCCAGTACTGCGCGTACTCCGACTCATAGAATACCGGACGTATTCCCTGATTGAGCAAGAACAGCTCCAATATACGAATGATATCGTGAGTCGTGCTCCCTCCCAAAACCGCAATTCTCTTCTCCAGAAAATCGGTCCGCGATTCTATGAGCGCCCGCCTTAGCTTTTTTGATTTTTTCAGTATAAGCTCCCCGTCAAAAGGATATTCCAGCTCTCTCATACGTTTCCTCCAACATGTCAAAGGACAGGTCTTTTGCACCTGTCCCTTATCATACCATATTTTGGCAGCCCTGCGCAATCATTCCTCCGGCATGAAATCCCGCCGGATCATCCCCGCCGCCATCTCCGCGTACACCCGGGCCCCCAGCGGTGTCATGTGAATACCGTCCGCCAGATATTTATCCGCCGTCTCCGCGTTGATCCCGCTGTCCTCGAACGCGTTAAAGAAGAAAACGCCTTCCTCCTTATGCAGATCAACGATATAGCCGGCTCCCCTTGCATAGGTAATGAGCGGACCCCATCCATAATCCAGGGAATAGCCGTCCCCGATAAAGGTTTCCCCGTTGAAAATCTGGCAGTAATGGGGCGCGATCACCAGAATCCCGGCGTCCGGGAAGCTGCTCTTGAGCCTGCTGATGGCATCGTCAAGCGCGCCTGTGTAAGTGTGCGTGCCGTCCACCGCCAGCGTGTCTCCTCCTTCCAGATAACGGCTGTTCGGAATCTGCTTCGTCAGAAAATCGTTGATCCCGTACTCGATGATAAAATAATCCGTCTTTTCGAAGTCACAGGTCTTTAGCACGTCTCCCGCCGCGTATCCTTCAAAGATATCCGAATTGATGTTTCCCACAATCGCGTTTACCACACCAAGCAGGCTGCGGGATTCCCAGGTCGCGAAGTTGTACTGCTCGTTCGGCAATAAAGCCGCCGTGGTGCCGCCCATGGACATGTTGTAGACCTTCGCGTTCAACTGCTCGCTGATGATATCCGCCGCGCCGCTCTCCGTCCGGTCGCCGTCCATAATGCTGTCTCCGAGGATCACGATCTGCATGTCATAGTTGCGTTCTTCTTCCTCCTCTTCAGGCGTTTCGTCCTTATCGACTTTATCGCCGTTTTCCTTTTTATCCTGCGCTTTGGACTGCTCCACGACCTTGGCCGGTTCCTTCTCCGGCTCCCCCTCGCTTGCCGCCGGAGCCGGTTCGCTCTGCTTCGTCACAACGCTTGAGCCCTCCTGGAGCTTTCGCCACTCCTCCTTCAGTTCCCTCACCGTCTGCGCGTTCTCCTCTTCCAACGCCAGACGCTCGCGCTCCATCTTCATCTGTGCCTGTCCGTACACAATCTCAATGATCGCCAAAACACAAAATCCGATCAAAACCGCCAAAAGCGTATTGATACCTTGCCTGCCTCTTCTTGTATTTCCCATCCTGTCCTCCATGTCAGAGCCTCAAATTGCCGGCTGAAAATAAGGTCATCAGACTTATTTTTCAACCTTTGTACAGCATATACCCCGTATATACTTTACCACTTTTTGCTTCGATTTTATACCATCTTGCAGGGAAATTAAAAAAATCTTCCTAAAATCTTAAACATTATGCAAGTAGCTCCTAAAATATTTTATACTGCGTTCTTCCTTTTTATGCTAGAATTATGATAAAGTGTCTGTTTACGAAAGGATAAACCTATGTCATTGATACACCTGGGCGCACAGCCCGCATTCGGACAATTTGATCTTGGGCCCTCCCGCCAAAGGTCGGCCTCTCCCCTGCTGTGGGATCTCTTTTTCTTTTTGCTCCTTGCCGCGTTCTATGTCTTTTTGATACTTGTGATAAAGCCCGTGGACGGCATCAACGACGACTGGGGCATGTACAGCATCCTCTCGGGAGCCTATACCGGAACGCCTGACGCTCATGTCATGTTTTTCCTCTACCCTCTCTCCTGGCTGCTTTCAAAGCTCTATACCATGTGGAGTCAAATTCCGTGGTACGGCCTTTTCCAGCACGGCGTACAGGTCTTTAGTCTCTATGCCGTCTACCGGCGCATCCTGCGGATCAGGCAAAGGCACAATTCACAGGTTTCTTTTGTATGGCCGGCCTTTAGCGCGTTCCTGCTCCTCTTTTTCGTCGTGGACCTGAACGTCCTCTCCGAGGCGCAGTACACCACCACCGCCGGACTCGCCGCCGCCGCGGCCCTGTTTTGTTTTACGACTGCCAAAATCAACCAGACGAATACGGGGTTTTTCCTCGATAATATACCGACTCTTCTCCTTTCCTGGATCTCCTACAGTATGCGGCAAAATATCTTTTATCTCATGCTGCCCATGGCCGGAATGCTCTGGCTGTCAAAATGGATGATCGCCCACAGAAACGGGTACGACAACGCGGCACAAAAGCTCCTTGGCTTCGCTCTCCTTCTTCTCCTTGGAATGGGACTTTTGTGGGGCGCAAACGCTGTCGCCTACTCCGGACAGGAATGGTCCGACTTTCGGAAAATCAACCACTACAGGGAACGGGTCGGCGATTTTTACAGTTGGCCGGAGTATGAGGAGTGCCGTGAGGAACTTATGGCTCTCGGGCTTGACGAGGAGGCTTACATGTACCGGAAAAACGGCGCGCCGCATGTCGGTTATCAGATGTCCGTCTCCGACTGGAAGCAGATGCACGACATCGCGAAAGACTGTTATCTGGCCCGCACAAGCATAAAAAGCCGGCTCAAAAACATGGCGGCCGGCGCCGTAAACGTCTTTTTCTATCAGGACGGTATGCAGCCCGCAAACCTGAGCGCCGGGCTCCTGCTTCTCCTTGTCCCGGTTCTTTCTTTCTTTCACCGGAACGCCCGCGCGCTCTTTGTCTATCTCATGTACCTGTTCGGGCGGTGCGTGAGCTGGGGGTATGTGCTCTACGAAGGGCGCTTCCCAAAGCGGATCATCCAGCCGTTAATCACGGTCGATTTCATGATCCTGCTTGGCATCCTTTTCGCCTTTAACCTTCTTTCTCTGGAAAAAGCCAGACGCGACGCCATCATACTGCCTTTCCTCCTTTTTCTCAGCGTGCTCTCTGTTTTTCTGACCCGCGAAAACGTCGTCGAAAACTACCGTGTGCACGAAAAGACCTGGCGCGGCTTAAAGGAGTACTGCCTCGCGCGCCCGGAGAATTTTTATATCTGGACTTACGGCTCGGGGACGCTGGAGCATTTCTGTGAAACTCCGTTCGGGAAAAACCAGGATACCTACCAGAATTTTATCTTTACAAACTGGGGCGTCGTCCTGAACCCGAATACGCAAAAAAAACTCGCCGCCCAGGGAATCGGCGGCTTTGGCCGCGATTTGGTGGACAGCGATCATGTTTACTTTATATTGCGGGAAGCCCCTTATAACGAGGAGCACCCCGTCCTCATGTATTTCCGGCACACCTACGATGCCGGCCTCGACGTGGCCGATACCTTCACTGCCGGAAATACCACGTATTTCGTGTATCAACTGATGCCGCGTTCTAGCGCCCCCTGATCCGCCGGCTTCGTCCGAACAGGAGAAGCGAAAGAACCGTCACAGGCAGCATCAGCGGATACATATAACGGACAAGCACGCAGGGGCCGAGCAGAAGCGTCCCCGCAAGGGCCAAAAGATACACCGCCGGCAACAGGATTTGCGCCTTTTTCAAGGCGATACAGCACAGGCATAAAAACAGCAGCAAATAGCAGTAAAACGCGGGCTGCATCACAAGCGCGAGGGGCGGGCAATACCGCCACAGCTCATCCCCCGCCGCAAAATACCGGTACAAGGACTGCAAAAACCCTAACCGCTGGTGCCTCCTGTAGCCCGGCGCAAGCGCCACCATATACTCCTGCTGATCGCTTGGATATGTGATTTGCAGGTAGCCTTTTGCGTAGGAATACACGTCGTTCAGATATGTCGTATCCGCAAGATCCCACATACCCTTATTTTTCAGCAAAAAAGCCTGCAAATAGTCTCCCGGATAACGCAGGCCAAGAGACACCCACTCGCCGGCTAAAATTCTGAGAATCTCCCGATCTGCCGTGATGTCCTTTTTGCTCCTGTCCGCGATGGCGGGCACATATTCCGGCAAGTCTTCTCCCCATACCGCCGAAATCGCCTCAAGATCCCGCGCCGTCAGCTCCTCCTCATGATACCGCGCTGCCCTGGCAATCTGCTGTGCCGGGACGCTCAGCATCTCCCTGGCGTAGGTTGCGCTTGTCGCCGCCGACGCGTAAACCATCACGCCGTTTACAAGAAAATACAAAAGCAGCACCGCCCCGTGAAGGGCGCACATCTTTGCGGTTCCGTTCATTTTTCGCCCGCAGACGAAAATCGCCGCTATCGCGTAAAAAACCCAGGCATAGACGCTGTTATTCCGAAACAGGAGCAAGAGCAGGGAGAGCATGACATAGCATACAAGCCACTTTGTTTCCGGCCACTCCTTTTTCGCGGAAAGCTCCCAGGCAAACACCGTAAACACCATCACAAGCGCACCGTATATGGTATCCTTCGTGACGGAAACCGCCAGCATCCCATGTGTCGGAAAAACCGCCGCGCACAGGACAAAGGTATAGCAAAGCAGCCGGTTCACCCCGCTTTTTCTGAGAAAGCGGTATACATATGCAAAACAGGCCGCGACCACGGCCATCTGCAAGAGCGTATAGACGGCAAGCCCGGCTCTGTCCGGATTGGGGAAGAACAAAACCGCCTCCCCGAATTTAAGGCAGCCTGCCAAAAATAACGTGTGAATCAGGGGATGATGGGTCGTCAGCCCACTGCTCCTGATCTGGTCGAGCTGCGGAATCACATCGTAGGCCATAATCGCCGGATAGTAAGCTGCGAAGGGAATGCAAAAACCCGCGAAGACAATAAGAAAAGCGCCAAAAAATGATTTTTTGTCCTGTTCCGTCGCCGCGAAGCCCTCCCGCTCTGTCCCGTTCACTGACTGCCCCGCCAGATAAAAGGCCATATTTAGTCCTGCAAAGGTCAGGGGCGTCAGACACACTGACCACAAGACCGCCTCCATTGCGCCCGTAAGCCCCGGATGGCTCGCAAATAAGCCATATACCTGCAGCGATGTGAACAAAGCCGCCAAAACAGCCCGCACCGGGACGGGAAAAAAAACCTTCTTCCAAAACAAAGCCCCTTTCCACAGGCTGAATATGCCCAAAAGCAGCGCCATCGGAAAAATCCCCATGGTGTATACACTTCCCTGCGCCCGAAGCAATATAAAAATGCGCCCTGCGCACAAAACCGCCGCAAGCGCGCAGATCCCTGAGACTGCGAGCTCCCGCACGGAGCTCTTTTGTCTTATACTCTCCATTTTCAGTTCTCCCGCACCCGCCTTGTGACAAGGGTTAACCGGTACTCAAAATCACGCCTGTTTTTCAGCGCCATGTTTGACAGCATCAGCCCGGCGAAAAAGGACTGCAGCGACGCCAGTCCGATAATGCCGCAGACGATCAGCGTGGGAAAGCGATCCACCATCCCCGTCTCGAAGTAGGTGATCAAAATCGGAATAAAAAACACCACCGCGAGCAGCATAAGAAACGCCGAGCACAAACCGAAAAACCCGAAAGGCTTGTAATCCCTGTAGAGCTTCATGATCGTGTGCAGCACCCTGTAGCCGTCGGAAAAAGTATTCAGTTTCGATTCGCTCCCCTCCGGCCTGTCCCTGTAATCCACAATCACGTTCTCAATCTGCATGTTGTTATAGACCGCATGTATGGTCATCTCCGTCTCGATCTCAAAACCTGTGGAGAGCACGGGAAATGTCTTCACAAAGCCGTAGCTAAATGCACGGTATCCCGTCATGATATCCTTGATGTCACAGTGGAAAAGACGGTTGATGCTGCCGCGCACGACAGAGTTTCCGAAATTGTGGAACGGCCTTTTATTCTCCGTGAAGTAAGTGGAGGAAAGCCTGTCTCCCACCACCATATCCGCGTTGTGGGCCAGCACCTTTTCCACCATCTCCCCGGCATACTCCATGGGATAAGTGTCGTCGCCGTCCACCATAATGTAACACTCCGCCTCCACCTCGCGAAACATCCGGCGGATCACGTTGCCCTTCCCCTGCATATGTTCATAGCGGATCACCGCCCCGGCGTTCTTCGCAAGCTCCACCGTGCGGTCGGTAGAATTATTATCATAAACATATACCACCGCCCCGGGAAGCGCCTCCCTGGCGTCCCGCACTACCTTGGCGATGGTTTTTTCCTCATTATAACAAGGTATCAATACTGCAATCTTGTCCATATTTTCTCCTATTTTTCCGAATTTCTCCTCATGACTGCGCGCTGCTTGCGCGGACAGTTTAAGTTTACCACACATTTCCATTCTTTACTATCCGATTTTCTAAAATCCCTGGTAAATAAACTCGGACGCACTGTAACCCGGGCCGTAATAGCCAAACAAAATCACGGAAAACAAAAGCGCGTACCAGATCATCCACCTTAAGGGAAGCGGCTTTTTCGCAATCCGTTCCCGGACGGATCCCTTTCTTTCAAGGAGGGAAACCGCCCACAAAAGAAGGAGCGAGACAAACGCCACCGCCGTCTGTGTCCCGTCAAGCCCAAGCTGCAAAAAGGAACCGTCCCACAGAACGTTTGCATTCCGCACGCTCACCGCTTCCCCAATCATGGAAAAGGCGTCTTTCACCGAAGCCGCCCGGAAAAACAAGTCTCCGACGCACACGAGAAAAAAGGTGCGCAGGATTCTTACGGCGTTCACAAACCGCCCCTGGGCGTCTATATGAAGCCTTTCCATGACGCGCTCAAAAGGCGGCGCAAGCAGTTCCTCCATGACGATATAAAACCAGTGTAAAAGCCCCGATCCGATCACAAACTTCCAGTCCCCGCCGTGCCAGACGCCCACCGTCAGCCATAGCACAAACATGGCTACAAAGGTCGCATACTGCTTCCCGCGCTTTTTGCCGAACCTGTTCTTCCAGGACTTGTTTAACCCCGCAAAAAAAGCCGTCCGCATCAGGGGATAAAACACATAGTCCTTCATCCACACGCCAAGGGTAATATGCCATCTGCGCCAGTATTCCGCCACGCTCTTTGAGAAGAAAGGCGTCTGAAAGTTCTCCGGCAAGATAATCCCCAGGCTTTCAGACATGCCAAGAACAATATCCATACAGCCGGAAAAATCCGTGTAAAGCTGAACCGCATAGCAGGCTGTCGCCGCAAAGATATAGGCCCCCGGATATCCTTCGTAATCCCCGTAAACCGTATTCACGATCACGCCAAGTCTCTCGGCGATCACCAGCTTTTTAAAAAACCCCCATACCATGCGCTGCAATCCCCGCGTCACCTGCCCGTAATCAAAGGCATGGGGCGCAAAAAACTGATCCGCATGTTCCCTGTACTTTAAGATCGGCCCGGAAATCAAATTCGGAAAATACAGACCATAGAGCGCCAGCTTCCCGAAATTCTCCTGCGGCCCAGCAAGCCCATAGTAAACGTCTATCACATAGCCGAGCAGGGAAAAGGTATAAAAACTCACCCCCAGAGGCGCCAGAAAATCCACCCCCGCAATCATTTCCTTTGGCCCCCCGAAAAAAGCCGCCACGCCGTTAAAAGTATTGACAAAAAAATTGACGTACTTCAGGACAAACAGGATTCCGATATTGACCAATATAGTCACAAAAAGAACGCCCCTGCGCTTCTTCTCCTCCTTCGCAGGCATCGAAATCAGCAGCCTCGTCCCCACATAGCAGGCTCCCACAGACACAAGCGGGTAGAAAACCAGAACCCCCTGCCCCGCAAGCAGACAATATGCTACACTGCACAGCAAGAGAAACCCCCACTGGAATCCGCGCGGAACGCTGTAATATATGAATAATAAAACAGCAAAAAAACACAAAAAATAAAATGAAGTGATACCCATAGCCGCCTCCGTCCTTAAAATATATCACAATCCACGAAAAGTCGCAAACCCACAGGCTCATGATAGTTGCCGACTCAAATCACCTGGTGTACTGACACATTTACTTTCAGATAAATGTGTCGATACACTAGTGTACTGTATCATTCACATTTCACCAAATAACTTGCTTGAATTTTCATCTGCCGTGTTGTCGTCGGTCAACGATGCCACCGCATCGACTCCCTCCTCCGCCTTGCAGAATGAAAATTCATTCTGCGTCATTTAGCT
>CAJUMJ010000004.1 GCA_910587095.1 uncultured Lachnospiraceae bacterium | reverse complement strand
TTCAATTTCTTCGTAGTGTTCTTTAAAAATCTTTTGAAGGATGTTCATAAGAGTATTATGAAGGAATAAGGGACAGAAAACAACCCCACCCCTCAAGATTGAGGGGCAGGGGAGTTGAATAGGCGAAGCCTATTTTTTATGGCAGGGGCGCACAGAGGAAGTTGCGACAGGAAATTCACTTTTGGGGAGGAGGATGCAAGATGGTAAGAGCGATTATGCACGGCTGTAACGGCAAGATGGGGCAGACCATCTCGGGGCTTATTGCGGCTGACGGGGAGATTGAGATTGTGGCGGGTGTGGACGCCAGGGATGAGGGGAAAAACCCGTATCCGGTATTTAAAAGCATCGCGGAGTGCAGCGTAGATGCGGACGTGGTCATTGACTTTTCGGTGGCTGCGGCTGTGGACGGACTGTTGGATTACTGTGAGGAACACAAGGTGCCTTGTGTGTTGTGCACCACCGGCCTTTCAGAAGAACAGCTTGAGAAGGTGAAAGAGACGTCCGGGAAGGTGGCGGTTTTAAAATCCGCGAACATGTCCCTTGGCATCAATATGCTGCTTAAACTGTTAAAGGAGGCGGCGCAGACGCTTTCACCCGCGGGCTTTGACATTGAGATTGTGGAGAAGCACCACAACCAGAAGGTGGACGCGCCAAGCGGCACGGCGCTTGCGCTGGCGGATTCCGTCAATGAGCGGATGGGAGGCGCATTCGAGTATGTTTACGACAGAAGCAAAGTCAGGGAAAAGAGAGAGGCGAAGCAGATCGGCATAAGCGCCGTGAGAGGCGGCACTATCGTCGGGGATCACGACGTGATTTTTGCCGGGCCGGATGAGGTGGTCACCTTCTCGCACAGGGCTTATTCCAAGGCCGTGTTCGGCAAAGGAGCCATTGAGGCGGCGAAGTTTTTGAAAGATAAGCCAGCAGGCATGTATGATATGGCTGACGTGATCGGATAAACACTGACATGATAGGAGACTCTTTTGCTCCGGAAAAGAGGAGACAATGAACGATTTAGAATTAAAATACCTGAAAAGTCTGGCAAAGCAGTATCCGACTATTGCGGCGGCTTCCACGGAGATCATCAACCTCCAGTCGATTTTGAATCTGCCAAAGGGCACGGAGCACTTCATGACGGATATTCACGGGGAGTACGAGCAGTTTAACCACATCCTGAAAAACGGTTCCGGCTCCGTGCGGCGTAAGATTGACGAGGAATTTGGAAATACCTTGAGCAATAAAGACAAAAAGAGTCTGGCGACACTGATCTACTACCCGGAGGAGAAGCTTGATATCGTCATGCAGCAGGAGGATGAGGAGTCCATCGAGGACTGGTACAAGATCACGCTCCACAGACTCGTGCAGATCACGAAACGGGTATCTTCCAAATATACCCGCTCCAAGGTGAGGAAGGCGCTGCCGGAAGACTTTGCCTATATCATTGAGGAGCTGATCACGGAGAAGGCGGAGATCCAGGACAAGGAAGCCTATTACAACGAGATTATCCACACGATTATCAGAATCGGCAGGGCGCCGGAATTTATCGTCGCGCTGAGCAATCTGATCCAGCGTCTGGTCATCGACCATCTGCATATCGTGGGCGATATTTACGACAGGGGGCCGGGGCCGCACATTATTATGGATACTCTCTGCCAGTATCACTCGGTGGATGTGCAGTGGGGCAACCACGATGTCGTGTGGATGGGAGCGGCGAGCGGCCATCTGGCCTGCATTGCCAACGTGATCCGCGTGGCGGCCAGATACGGCAATCTGGACACGCTCGAGGAAGGCTACGGCATCAACCTGATCCCGCTGGCCACCTTTGCGCTGGACGTCTATAAGGATACGGACTGCGAGGCTTTCGCCATCAAATACAATACGGATTATGACACCAAGGATTTGAGCCTTGACATGAAAATGCACAAGGCGATCGCCATCCTCCAGTTTAAGCTGGAAGGGCAGTTGATTATGAGAAGACCCGAGTTCGGAATGCGGGACAGACTGCTCTTTAACTGTATTGACTATGAGAACAAAGCCCTTGTGATCGACGGCGTCTCCTATCCCATGAAGGATGTGGATTTCCCGACCGTGAACAGGGAGAGGCCCTATGAGCTCACCCCGGAGGAGGAGCAGGTGATGGAGCGTCTGCGCCAGGCGTTTGTTAAGTGCGAGAAGCTGCAAAAGCATGTGCGTTTCCTCTTTTCCAAAGGCGGACTTTATAAGGTTTACAATTCAAACCTTCTCTATCATGGCTGTGTACCAATGGATGAGGAGGGAAACTTTAACAAAGTCAACGTCTACGGGGAGGAGTACAGCGGCAAGGAGCTCTATGACGTTTTGGAACACTACGCGAGAAAGGGTTACTATTCCCACAATCTGCAGGAAAAACTGAAAGGGCAGGACATTATCTGGTACATCTGGTTGGGGCCCAACTCCCCGGTTTTCGGAAAGGACAAAATGGCCACCTTCGAGCGCTACTTCGTGACGGACAAAGCGCTCCAAAAGGAGACGAAAAACGCCTATTACAGGCTTCTCGACAGTGAAATGGTAGTAAACCGCATCCTGCAGGAGTTTGGGCTTGATGAAACCAATTCCCATATTGTGAATGGGCATGTGCCGGTGGAGCGCAAAAAGGGTGAGACGCCTGTCAAATGCGGAGGAAAGCTCCTTGTCATCGACGGCGGCTTTTCCAAGGCATACCAGGATAAGACAGGGATTGCCGGATATACGTTGGTGGTAAACTCCTACGGGATGCGCCTGGTGGCTCATGAGCCTTTCGAGTCAACAGAGTCGGCAATCCGCAACGAGTCTGATATTTTTTCGGATTCCTTTATTTTGGAGACTACCGTCAGGCGGCAGAAGATATCGGATACGGATATCGGCGCGGAGCTTAAGGAGACGATTCATCAGCTCGAGGAGCTTTTGCAAGCTTACAGGGACGGTGTTTTGATAGAGAGAGGATAAAGGGGACGGTAAGAGAGAAAAAAGAGTTCTCGGGGCATAGCCTCGGGAACTCTTTACGAGAATGTGTCATCGCACTTTGGAGGAAGTGCTGCTGTTTCCTGTCACGTCGTCCACCATATTTTCCACGCCGGAGGCGGCATCGTCTATGATGTCGGATGCCGCGTTGCCGGCATCGCCTACCGCGTCTCCGATAGTGCTGCCCGTGTCGTCCCCGATGGAGGTGCCGTTTGTGTCGCCCGCGGTGACGTCATTTACGTTGTCGTTCATGTCGGTGCCGTCGGTGTCAAGCGCGCCGCCTGTGGCACCGGTGGTATCATTGTCTGTATCCGTGCCGGTGGTTGTGCCTGTACCTGTGCCGGTGGTATCATTGCCTGTACCAGTACCGGTAGTTGTGCCGGTTCCCGTATTACCTGTGCCCGTACCTGTGCCGTTATCCGTACCGGAAGCGCCGTTATCCGTTCCGTCCTGGATTGTCTGGTCGTTATTGCCGTCGTTTGCGGCGTCTCTGCTGCCGCAGGCAGTGAACGCTGCCATACTGAACACCATGAGAGAGACAAAAAGGTATTTTTTTATTCTTTTCATGATTTCACTCCTTTGCTCAATTGTGCATTTTTTAAACTAAAACAGAATGTTTGATAAACTTCCTGTTCTTGTGTTATTATGTCTGTTAGATTTCAAAATTATGCGTCAGCCATTTTTTTCAGAAAATTGCGGATTTGTCAGGAATTGATTCCAGTGAACGGAGGATACTTATGAAAAGAAAACCCATGGCAGCAGCTCGGTGCGCTCACAGCGCCGAGTGCACCGGCACCGGTATGAGATTTCGTCCTTGTATCGATATTCATAACGGCGCTGTCAAGCAGATCGTAGGAGGGAGCCTGAAAGACGTAGGTGACAAAGCGCGGGAAAATTTTGTTTCCGAAAAGGACGCCGCTTTTTTTGCCGGGCTTTACAGGAGCCGCCGGATAAGCGGTGGTCATGTCATTTTATTAAATCCCGCCTCGTCCGCCTACTACGAGGAGACAAAGAGACAGGCGCTTTCGGCGCTCTCGGCTTATCCGGGAGGACTGCAGGCAGGCGGCGGGATTAATCCGGAGAACGCGGCGGATTTCCTGAACGCCGGAGCGAGCCATGTGATCGTCACCTCCTATGTTTTTTCGGGCGGAGAGATCCGCTATGACAGGCTCCGGGCGCTTTTGGAGAAAGTCGGCAAGGAGCGGCTTGTGCTGGATCTGAGCGTGCGAAACAGAGGCGGACGATACTATATTGTGACCGACAGATGGCAGAAATATACTTCGGTGGAGCTTTCGGAGCGGACGCTTGAGGAGCTTTCCGGTTATTGCGACGAATTTTTAATCCATGCGGTGGACGTGGAGGGAAAGAGCGCCGGCATAGAGGAGCCGGTGGCAAAACTATTGGGAAACTGGGGAAAAATACCTGTCACCTACGCCGGCGGCGTACACAGCTTTGACGATTTGGAACGCCTGAGAGAGCTGGGAAGAGGAAAGGTGGATGTGACCATCGGGAGCGCCCTGGATTTGTTTGGCGGGAAGATGCGTTTTGAGGATGTACTGTCCTATATGGAACGAACGTAAGAGAACAAAAAAAGAGCAAAAAGAAAAAAACCTGCCGATTCGACAGGTTTTATTTCTTCTCTAATCCGTTACAACAATAGCTGATTCTAAATAAAATTCCTTACGTTTAAGAAGAACATTATATTTAAGAACAGGCACATCGTGATACTGATTATCGATGCTATAAGCAGCCGGCGGCTCTTATAACTTTGTTACGTTTACGGCCTGAGGTCCCTTCTCACCGTTTACCACTTCATACTCAACCTCGGCGCCCTCTTCGAGAGACTTAAAGCCTTCCATGTTGAGTCCGGAGTAGTGAACGAATACATCGTTACCCTGTTCGTCAGAGATGAAGCCGTAGCCCTTTTGGTTGTTAAACCACTTTACTGTACCTTTGTTCATAACATTACCTCCAAGAATAATAGAAAAATTACGTTGATCCGACAACATTCATAGAATAGCACAAATTTTATAAAATGTAAAGTATTATTTTACGCATTTGCAAAACTTTTAAAGAAGGCTGTCAAGCGTTTTGAACAACGCCTCTATGTCGATCGGTTTGGCTATATGTCCGTCCATACCGCTCATTATGGCTGCTTTTTGGTCTTCTATAAACGCGTTTGCCGTCATGGCGATGATCGGAATGGAGGAAAGCCGGTCGTTTTTCAGGTTGCGGATCGCCTTTGTCGCCTCATATCCGTCCATGACAGGCATTTGGATATCCATCAGCACGGCCTGATAATAGCCGGGTTGTGAATTTTCAAGCATATCGACGGCAATCTGGCCGTTCTCCGCCACGTCAACCTGAAAGCCCGCGTTTTCAAGAATTGCCACTGCGATTTCCTGATTCATCTCTATGTCTTCCGCGAGCAGAAGCTTTCCGGTATGATGGAGCGCAGCTTCTTCCTGCTTGTGGCCAGAGTTCTCTGCTTCCGGCCGCAGCACGGACTGAAGACAGGCGCTTAATTCGGAGAGGAATAAGGGTTTGCCGCAGAATGCCGTAACGCCTGCCTCCCTTGCCTCCGTCTCGATATCGGACCAGTCGTACGCAGTCAGAATGATGACGGGTACGTTGTCGCCGGTTTCCTTTCGGATACGTCTTGTGACTTCAACGCCGTTCATATCGGGAAGCAGCCAGTCTACAATGTATACCGCGTAGTCCGTCTTGCGCATGACTGCCTGGTGGCTGCGCAGCACGGCCTCCTTGCCGGACAGGGTCCATTCCGCCTGCAGTCCAAGTTGCCCCAGCATATAGGAGACGCTGTCGCATGTATTGAAATCGTCGTCGACTACCAGAGCCTTGCAGTTTTTAAACTCCGGTATGACGCATACCTCCTGCTTTTCGGAGTGTAGCCGGAAAGTGAAGGAAACGGTAAATTCGCTTCCGACGTCTTGTTCGCTCGTTACTCCGATGGTGCCGTTCATCATGTCCACAATATTTTTGGTGATCGCCATGCCAAGACCGGTGCCCTGGATTTTACTGATTGTACTGTTGCGTTCCCGCTCAAACGGCTCGAAAATATGCTCTACAAACTCGGGACTCATGCCGATGCCGTTGTCCCTGATGGAGAACTCGTAGTTGGCGTAGCCCGCCGGTGCACCGGCTTTCTCCGTGATCCGTATACTGACATTTCCGCCGGCGCCCGTATATTTTATGGCGTTGCTGAGCAGATTTAAGAGCACTTGATTGAGCCTTAACTTGTCGCAGTAGATATTTTCATCGACGACATCTACGGTGTCTATGTGCAGCTCAAGCTGTTTGGCGTGGATATCCGCCTGCAAAATGTTGCGCAGGCCGTACAAAATTTCGGGAAGGCTGCATAGCTTTTCATCCAGATGAATTTTGCCGCTCTCGATGCGGCTCATGTCCAGTATATCGTTAATCAGACTCAGCAGATGATTGCCCGAAGTCTGGATTTTTTTCAGATACTCGGCAACCTGTTCCTTCCTGTCGATATGCATGATGGCCAGGTTTGTAAAACCGACTATGGCATTCATCGGCGTGCGGATATCATGCGACATATTTGACAGGAATATGCTTTTTGCTTTGCTGGCTCTGTTAGCCTGGGAGAGAGCGGTTTCAAGAAGGGTATTTTGTTCCATCTCCCGGCGCATTTCCGCATCTACGCTGCGAAAGCCCAGCACGATTCCTAGGCCGCCGTCCTCCGTACTGACGCTCACGGCTTTCATCTGAAAGTAGACAATTTCATTATTTTCAAATTTACGGTAGTTGGTCGAGAATATCTTTCTGGCCGACAGTTGTTTTTCCAGGTTATCCAGGGAGACGGCCTCCCGGAGCATTGTCCGGTCTTCCTCGTAGACTTTTTCCTCTATGTACGCCTCCATGCTTTCCCGCAAGGGGATGGTACCGTCAAAAATATTGTTGGCTCCCGGGCCGACCGCTCGAACCGGCGTGGCAAGGCCCGTTTTGAGATCAACAAAACAGACAAGATTAAAGTCCAGGCTGAGCGCCTGTACCAGTTCCATCTGGCGCCGCTTATTTTTCTTCTCCTGGAGCTTTTGCTCCGTACAGTCGAGAAGAAAACGCTGGTAGAAGAGCTCGCCGTTTTCTTCGTACAGCTTAATGTTGCCCATGACATGGAGTATTTCACCGTCTTTGTGGCGTACGCGATACTCTACGTTGACGGTATCCCCTGCTTTTTTCAGTGTTTTTATGCTTTCGCGCAGATAGTCCTGGTCTTCAGGAACCACTGTGGCGGCGATCAGGTCAAAGCCATCCTTCTGCAGAGCTTCCAGAGTCTCGTAGCCGAGGATTTTGAGGGCGGCTTTGTTTATGTTCAGAATATGTGAACCATTCAGATTATGGTTCATGACGCCGCAGTCTATTGTTGCGAGGATGGTTTCCAGGGTTTTGTTCTTCTTAATGATTTCCTGCTCGTACGCCCGCTCCTGTGTCACATCGATTGCCACGCCGACGGTGCCCATAACGCTGTTATCCAGATTATAGAGGGGAGACTTGTAGCACATCAATGTCCGCAGGCCGTCTCCGGCTTTGATCGTTTCCTCCGATACGCAGGTTCTTTTCTGGCTCATGACCTGATGCTCCGATTCGATGCAAGCCGGATCATCCTCCTCCACATCCCATATGTAGGCGTGCCGCTGCCCTTCCACCCGTTCCTTGGGCTTGTTGACCGTATTGCAGAAGCTGTCGTTTACCTTCTTATGGACGCCGTCTTTGTCTTTGTACCAGACAAGATTCGGTATATTGTTGATTGTCGCGTCGAGATAATGGCTGGTTTGCCAGAAATCCTGGCGCATCTTGTAATTTTGCTGCCAGCGAAGGAAACGGAAGCGGACTTCCTCATCCGATATGGGAGTAATCCATATATCCGTGATGTTTTCAAGATACGGGGAAGTGCAAAGAGCCTGTAACTGCTTTTTATGCGCAAGCAAAATAAGCTGAGCTCCGGAATCGCGGTTTTGCAAAAGAACCGGCAACGAAACGGAAAGATCCATATTTGCCAGATCGGCTATGATGACATTGGCCTTTGCGGCCAGAGGAGCTTCCGGCTCCTCGCTCTCGGAAAAAATATGGGTAAAACGCTCTAAAGAGGGCATCTTTTTTATCACGTCCAAAGCGTGACTTGGATGCCCTGCAAGATAAATCTGTAGACAACAGGTATACATAGTTTCTTCCTTACTCCTATAAGAATTAGTCGATACTTTGTAACTGTTTGGTACATAGTACAGGCGGGATTATATGCCGTTATGACCGCAAAAATATGACTTGATACTGTTTATTCTAACAAGCCTGTAAACCTGTGTCAATATGGGAGAAAACGAATCGTTAAGGAAGAGGCAGGATAAGCCCTTCATGATTCCAGACGATCGAAAATCAGTTCGTATCCGTCGTTCCCGTAGTTCAGGGAGCGGTTGACACGGCTTATGGTGGCTGTAGACGCGCCGGTTTTTTCGGCGATTTCGAGATACGTCTTGTGTTGCCTGAGCATGGTGGCCACTTCGAAGCGCTGGGACAGGGACAGCAGTTCGTTAACGGTACATAAGTCTTCAAAAAAATTGTAGCATTCGTCCTGTGTTTCCAGGCAGAGGACAGCCTGAAACAGATGGTCAACGGCTTCGGTTTTGAGTTTTTTATTCATGGCTCCTCCCAATTAGACGGATTGCGCGGCTTTCGCACGTTAAAACTTTAATGTTATGTATGAATATATCATACCGGAGAGGCTTTGTAAACGATAAAATACTTGTCATGCGGATGCAAAAATTATATAATAAGTGATGAAAGAGCGGCGGAAGGTGCAGGGTTGTAAAGATGACGATCAACATTGAGGATTTGCTAAACAGCATCAAGGAGAGTCTGGATAGGATCGAATACATCGGGGCCGATGAAATTCCGGATATTGATCTCTATATGGATCAGGTGACGACATTTATGGAGTCCCACCTGAAAAACACCACCAGAAATCCGGGTGGCGACAAGATTCTCACGAAGACGATGATCAACAACTATGCCAAAAACGACTTGATTCCACCGCCCATCAAGAAGAAGTATTCGAAAGACCATGTGCTTCTTTTAATTTTTATCTACTATTATAAGGGGATATTGTCAATCAGCGATATTCAGGAGCTTTTGGAGCCGATTACGAATCGCTATTTTCAAAACGGAGAAGTTTATGATCTGTCCCGTGTTTACGAGGAAGTTTTCGGACTGGAGCGGGAACAGAAAGACATCCTGAAAGCAGATGTGGAGGAAAAGTTTCGGATTGCGCAGAGCACCTTTGGGGATGCGCCCGAAGAGGAGCGGGAATTTCTGAAAATTTTCTCCTTTATCTGCATGTTAAGCTTTGACGTGTATGTGAAAAAACTGTTGATTGAAAAGATGATTGACGGGATTACAGATAAACGCAACGAGGCGGGAAGAAAAAAGAGAAAAGGGGAGGAAGAGTAAAATGGGAGCAATTCGGACGTTGGAGGATCTGACGAGCAAGGGATTCGATGTGGCGCTTGGCATTAAACTGTGCGGAGGGGATGAGGAAATCTACATGGAAATGCTGTGGGCAGCCATGGAGGAGGGCAGCAAGAAAATACCGCTTATACGCGGTATTTATGAACAGAAAGACCTCGAACGCTACTGCATCGAGGTGCATGGTTTGAAAAACGCGATGCAGTCCATCGGCGCTACTTACCTTTCACAGCTTGCGGCGGAACAGGAGTGTGCGGTGAAAGAGGAGAACTATTCGGTGATGGAGATCGGCGTGGAGGAGATGCTCACCCAGTACCAGTTCGTGGTGGATGCCTTGAAAGAGCTTTTGGGTGAAAATTATTAGTTTACATAATGTTGATACGCCCGGCCTTATATTACGGCCGGGCGTATTTATGCGCAGGGGCACACAGAGGAATTTGCTGCTTACGCAGCGTGCGCTCCGCGTGGCGAGTAGGGGAAGATGAATCTTCCCTACTTGATTGTGCACGGTTTACTTCGCGGCTTTTTCGGCAAAGGAGGTATTTACAAGATCGCCGTAAGGCACCCGGCCTTCCAGCTCGCCGGCTTCTTCCAGAATGTTTTCCAGAAGGGTAAAGCTGTCTTCCGTAAAGATCAGGTCCGCTTTCCAGGTGTCCTGATCCGCATATCGCTTCACAATGGTTTCAATGGTGGAGACATCCGTCTCTTCAAACTGAGGCTTGATTACTTTGGCGATTTCCGCCGGCGTGTGGGTCTGTACGTAATCCATGCCCTTTTGCAGAGCTTTGGTGAAGGATTCTATCACAGCGGGATTTTTTTCGATGTAGCTCTTTCTGGCGGAAAAGGCTGTGTAGGGCACATAGCCGGAGTCTTCGCCGAGAGAGGCAACCACGTAGCCGTCGCCCTTTGTTTCCAGGGAGGTGGCGTGGGGTTCGAATTCAACAGTATACGCTGTTTACTACTCCAATTCTGTGAGAAAAGAAAAACCGCTGATCTGATGGGTTTCCGGGTCTATCTCAATACTTTTGATAGTACCCTTCCAGAAAGTCTGCTTATGCTGCTTATCCAGATTGCCGTAAAGTTCCTGCCAGTTTCCGCTGAAAGCAGTGATCAGGTGGCTGTATGAGCTGAGCGGCGTTATCTTTTCTTCCTGCTCAGATTCTTTTATTTTCTTCTCGAGCTGTTCATATTGCTCGTCGTAATAGCTTTCTGTGATTCTTCCCTTCTGGAAAAGAAGATTCAGACGATCCAATTCTTTCCGGGCAGCATCTGTATTGCGGCGCTCCCTCTGCTGCCTGTTCTTAAACTGCACCTGGGCCATCTCCTGTTCCAGTCTGGCAGAGACATGGGTCAGCATGTAGTCCTCGATCTTGTGCTCCGTCAGGCTGGCTCCGCCGTGACGGCCAAATTTATTTCCGCACCGATACTTTATGTATATACTTTCGCCGCCGTTCTTCAGCTTCTGCTTTTTTCGGTACCCTGTAAAATTGTTGCCGCAGACCGGGCATTTGATCAGGGAAGAAAAGATGTAGGGATCGTAACGGCCGGCCGTGTATGTCTTCGCGGTTGTGATCTGCCGGAACTTCTGGAACTCTGCCCATGTGATGTAAGGTTCACAGTAATTGATGTTATCTTTGTCGCGCCCGGCGTAGGTCTCATTTTTAAACAGACGGTCTACTTTGTTGCAGGAAGGGGCCTGATCGCCGTATTTCTTCGACAGGTAGTTGTATGTGCTGCGGATCGAGTAGCAGGAGCGGTAATGGTCGTAGGCATCGTCCACGATGGCAGAGACGGCCTCATCCTTCACCAGCCTGTTATTGACCACCTTGTAGCCGTAGCAGGCACACATGCCGCTCGTAACCTCTCCTATGGACCTTTTATAGTCCAGAACGGCCTTGATACGCTCTGAGGTGCGGTCACACTCCGCCTGATTGACGGAGAGCATGATGTTGATGACCATCTGGCCGTTGGCGGTGGAAGAGTCGTAATTTTCAAAAATCGTCTTCCAGTAGCAGTGATGGGCCAGCAGGATTTCCTCGGTAATGTTGTAGTCTTTGATGTTGCGGAACCACCGATCCAGCTTGGTGACCAGAATCATATCGATCTTATCCTGTTCTACGTCCCTGAGAAGCCGCAGGAGACCCTTGCGGTGCTTCATTGGCTTGCGGGCGGAGATTCCCTCATCGGCGTAGCAATCAACGATAATGAGGCCGTTACGCTCCGCATACTCGGTAAGCGCCCGTTTTTGGGCTGGGAGGGAGAGACCGTTTAGGTGCTGCTCTTCGGTGCTGACACGGATGTAGATGGCACAGCGTTTGACTTTAGGCATGGTGACCTCCTGTTATGTATAAAAATGGCGTTTTACTTTATCGGGGTAAAACGCCATTTGGGAGTTTAGTTAATTTCATATGGCGGAAGTATGAGAGGACGTATACCGATGGCACCCATGGCGGCTGAGATTCCGGCGCGTATATAGGGATAAAGAGTAATAGATGCTTCCTTGCGTATATCCTCAGCAGGCATTCCGTTACCTTCACAACTGAGACAGGTCTCTAAGGAATATTTTATAAAGAATGATTTTTTTTCCGCATCCTTTTCTGACTCCTTGTAAATAGATGCTGAGAGGTAAAAGCTGTATCCAGATTCTGTTTTTTCCAGTTTACGGTGAAGATTTAACTGGAGTTCGGTATCCTTAACAGGGGTTTCATCGTTTACAATAACAAGTTCTTTTGGAGTTATATTTTCGATATTTATAGGTTCGCTATTCATTACATTTCCTCCATGTTCGTATCATCAAGAAAAATTTTATACGTGTCATTATTCTTTGAAGCAAACTCTTTAAAATTGATTACAGTAGTGTTAGTGGTTTCTATAGATTGGCCGGTGGGAAGAGGCTTTTCCATAGAAGATTTACTTTTTATCGTAGCATTGTAATATACGATGGCATCATTTATATATTGATTAAGGCTTACACCGAGAATCTTGGCATTTTCACTGGCCTCTTCATGGGTAAAAGCAGAAAAACGAAGGGATACTTTGCCGCTATAAGAGTTCTCTTTTTGAATTGTGGGAGTAGGAATTGGAATATTACATTCCTCTGCGGTGATAAGCCATTCGCGTTCGTTTATTTCCAATTCCGAGATAGCCTCCTGAGCAGTTTCTCCCTGTCCAACGCAACCTTTAAGTGCTGTACTTTTTGCAATCCAGAAGAGATGTTCGTCTACTTGCATCTGGTACACTCGAAATTCATATTTCATGTGGTCTCCTCCTTAATAGAGTCAAACAAGTCCTTCAACTCTTTGACGTAGGCTTCGCCGATACAGTTTTCGTGAATGGGTATTGGTATGACTGTTCCAGATGCTCTGTGAATCACTTTTTGGCTGTGATTTCCTCCGGTTTTTATTTCGCGACCAAAATGATGAGCGAGTGCTTCGACATCGGCGAATGTGATATCGTTTGGGATAGGTTTTCTATAGAATTTTGCGATTCGTTTATCTATAGCTGTCATATTACTCCTTTATTTATATGCAATAGTATCACATTTGATACTTGTGGTCAATTGTAATTTTAAGTCAGGCGTTTTTCAATGAGTGATGTTTTGCGTTGCGACGTCGCAACAGCTTGCCGGGCATCAGAATTTGAAGTCAAGTCAACACTACATCATTATTCCATAAGAGATACCTTGGAATGGATTTATACAGTCATTGATCATTCTCGTGTACATCATACGGATAGCAGGGTGTAAAAATGCCCGGCACTTATAAGTTTTCATCAAGGTACTTAGGTGTAGTTGCATTTGTAGGAGAGATAACGCTTCTTCCCAATTGTTTTTCAAGTTCCTTACGGGCATTACCGGCGATATTGCCACCAGTTTTGGCAATTTCTTTGCTTTGAGAAAATCCCTTGGGGTTTGCATTTTTGGAGAGTTCTGTAGTGGAAACTTCTGCCAGAAGATTAAACGCAAGCTCCGTATTGGTCATATTATCGCGGAGATTTTCTTTATGTAAGCCTTTAAATTGTTTGTACTGTTGCACGGTTTTTCCAGACCATGCATGAGTGAGAATATTGGTCAAGGCGGCAAATTCTTTATGGGTTTTTATGCCGGAGCGTTGCCACTCATCAGTCATTTCTTTTCGAATTTCTATGCTTCTGAGGCGCTGGGTTATCCATGCGTCGGAATAGCCTTTTGCTTTGTAATAACTGACAGCGCGATCCATAGCCTTTTCAGGATCAGCCATCTCGTCAAGGCGCTCTTTGCCAACCATGGCAAGCCATTGTTTAAATGGTTCAGCTTTCTTGGATGGTATGGATTGGATGATGCGGAGAAGCTGTTCTGTGTTGGCACAGTCCGTGAGACGCATTTTACCATCTGCAGCGCGCATTTTCAACTGGTGACAATTTGTCACCGTTTCATTTCCTTCTGCTTTAAGACGCTGTTTCAATTTATTCCAGTATTTTCTGCTGTCAGTACTGTCAGCCAGTACCTGGCACACATCAATGATAGAGAAATACCATTCTTCCTGTTGTTTGTGCCATACTTTACGAATCTTATCATTAAAATAAAATTCTAAATCCTGTTCATCAAAATCTTCTACATTTTCCACCGGAACCTGAACAGTAGAATCGGTTTCTTCGTCGTAGAAATAAAAGAAAAAGAAGACAATCACCTCCAATTAAGACAGTTTGTTGCGACGTCGCAACCGTAATGATAGTCTGGTTGTGGAAAGAGAACGTACATGCTATAATCTATACGTTACCGCCCCTAGACTGGTGCAGAAAGGGGGTGTATTGCTATGAACATACTTGCTTCATTTATAGTCGCTGTTGCGGCTGGTGTAGCTTGCCACTACATCATCAAATGGTTAGACAGCGATGAATAGTCGGTAACTAGCCTATGGGTTTAAGCCTTCCCATTGCCGAAAGTAGGAATAGAAAAGCCCCGGAGGTGACGCTCCGGGGCTTTTCGTTGTCGTACTGCACGAACATACTCACTTCGTTTTTGCCTACTGGCATTATAGCATATGCGAAAATGCATTGCAATATTCCCCGAAGAGTTTTATTTGTTATTGTATTTTACGGTGTCAGCTTTCCGATTACTCGCCCAAGACACCGCGCATCCTCGTTCAAGGGGATGTTCTTACTTTTAGGATTCAAAGAGCGAAGCTCGTCTTCACCGCGCTCTTTCACATAACTCTCCCCATTCACCAGAAAGATACCAATCTCACCAATTTCAACCCTATCTGTCATTTCTACAAGAAGTGTATCTCCGTCATGGTAGACAGGCTCCATACTGTTCCCGTTTACGCCGATTGCGTAGTCCGCTTTCCTGTATTCCGGGATAGCTGGAATCTCTATGCGCTTGGTGGGCGGCATATCGAAGATGATCTGTCCTGTTCCGGCGGAAGCAAGGCGGTAGTAATAATTTATCATCCGTGTGGCAGCAGGAGCAGAAGCCGTTTGCTGGATCTGCTGGACACGTTCGGTTTCCCATTGTAGGACAGCGTCGACGTGGGACTGACCTATGGAATCTAAATTATGGTACTTTTCAATAATATTTATTTCTTCAATAGAGAACTTTTTCGTTTTGCTTGAAAATCCGAAAGCCTCATCGACAGTTGTTCCGTATATTTTACATAATGTAAATAATGTGTTTGCATCGGGTTGGGCATATCCTGTTTCCCAGTGTCCTACAATCTGTTGTGTACGGCTTATTTTTGTAGCGACTTCTTTTTGGGTCATACCGCAGGACATTCTTAATTGTTTTAATACTTCGCCAATTTCTTCCTTAGTCATGATATCACCTCGCTTTAATCTCACAATACCATATGAAATATTGAATTTCAATATAAAAACTCAAAAATTTAGTAAAAATATATTGACATCTAATATAATGAGTATTATCATAATTAAAAACTCAAATAGTGTACAGTGGCAGGAACAAATGGCTGTGTAACTTTTGGATATGAGAAATTATTTCCAGTATTTATAGGAAAACCACAGTTTGGGCATGTGAGAGCCTTGTCAGAAATTTCTTTTCCACATTCAGGACATTTTATAAGTGACATATTAGATCCCCCTTCATTTATCTGTGAGCATTTTCTCTTCTTAAATATTTTTTATTATTCATTTGTTTATACCAAATTCGAGTACACCTAAGGTAGAATTGAACATGGATAGTATAGTTGCTATTTCAGAAAGAAAGGCAGTTATTTCCATGCTACCCTTAATATAAATCCAATGATCCAATATATTCCACCAGTAAGGAAACCGAGAATAATTATCCACGATGTCCTCAGATACCAAGGTAATTCTCTGGTAACTGGTGTAGCGATAACTGCTGAAACAGCGGCAGATGCAGACGAACTGGATGAGTTATTGATTATTATAGGGGTGGGATTATCGGGGCCTTTGAGAGCCTCCACTTGTTTTCCACATTTGGGACAGACAACACAGTACATGTCTATTACAGATCCGCAGAATTTGCAGTACTTTGTTTCATTCATATAAAATCCCCTCCGTATTTTATAAAATTATATTAAAATGCCAATGAACTTTAATCATAGGCTTCCAATCACTCGGCATAAGCACCGGGCGGATTTGTTTAAGGGCACGATAGCGATTGGTCATATTAAACCCGGGCGATGATACTTCATCTTCTGGAAGATCGGGCTGAAGGAAATAGGATACTATGTATTTAGCACTGAACTTTTAACTTCTGGCTTATTCTATATTGTTCAGCATCTGGAACATCTATAAACTCAACTGTTTTATCAAAATTATTCCGTATGACTTCTTTGATTTCATCTAACGTAACATTAAAGAATTCTCTGCGATGATTGACCATATTTACTTTTCTCAACTCGAATGCACGGTGGAGAGCGGCTTCTAAGGCTGGGGCATCGTTAGAAAAGATCATTGCATGTACATCAAAATTAAATGGGACAGAGGCATCGCCGAGTTCATCGACTCGTTCTTGTGGGTCAAGTCTTCGTGTCATTCCAATTTTATAGATATTTTCGCCGAAAGAACCTATATTAGAGATGACATATACATATCCGGCTTTCATATTAGCTTGTCTATAATCGATATCGGATAAAGCCTTATCAATATCTTCAAGTTTATTTTCTAATTCAGATTTCTTTATTAATAAATTATCATCATCAGGATGAAGTGATAATTGGGCAGTTAATTTTTCATAAGCTGTTTGGTAATGTGTCTGTTCCTTTTCTATTTTCTTTCGCTGCTCTTCGATTTCTTTTTGAAGCTTTGCCTGTTCTCGTTGCTCGGTACGGGCGGCTTTTAGTGCCTCTTTTTCTTCCTGTTTTTTCTTTTGATACTCGAAAGCTAATGTTAATTCGTTGATTTTTAACTGATAGTAATGTGCAGTTACGCTAATTGAAAGCATTTGTCCAAGCTTAGAAATTGCATTACAAGAAGTAGTTATTTTTTTGGCAGACATATCAAAATTATTATATTTGACCTTGGATATAGTTTCATCACACTCACTATTAAATGCGCGTAGAAGTAACTTTTGCATATCTTTGACCATTTTATTTCCTTTTGATAAGCTGTTGTTATATGTAAAGTTCATATTACCAGTAACAGCAGTTCCATTTTTTATGCAAAATTTTTGCTGATTGCGAATTTGAGCTAAGTGCTGTTTGTAATCGTCTGATGTATTAAAACTGTAACGAGGAGTATAGAGACCAAATTCCTGAACCAAAATATCATCATTAAAAGTAATTATTTGAGATTGTTTTTGAGCAATCTGTGTTTCTAATTCAGTCAAAATATTGCTACGGTTAGCAATTTCAGATTCCAAAGATGATAATTGATCTTGTAAAAATTTTATTTTAGTCATCATGTTAGAAGCAGCTTGCATATCAGGAGTCATTAGTGATTTCAAATTTTCATTTTCGGCCTTAATTTTTGAAGCATTTAAGATATCTTTTATTCCCATAGTATTTCCCCGTTTTAATTAAAATTTTCTTCTAAGTTCTACAACCTTTCCAATGATACGGACTGGTTTATCAGTAATTTCTTTGTGACTGAAGTACATTGGTTCATATTTTGCATTCAGAGATACCAGCGCAATGCTGTCTGAGTATTTCTTTAAGCGTTTGCATACACCATCATTTCCATTTACTAGTGCAATTACGATCTCGTCACTTTCTGCGTCATCTTGTCTGCGGACTATTACGGTGTCACCATTGTGGATATCTGGTTCCATGCTATCTCCTTTGATCCGAAGACCAAAGAACTCCCCGGTCCGGGCAAGATCCCCAGTAATTTCCTCTGTGTCTACGATCTCCTCGATAGCCTCCAATGGAATGCCAGCGGCTACGCGACCGAGGATATTAATGATAGCACCTTTATTATTGGGAAGAGTACTGTCATCCCATCCTACAAGTTCGTGCGAACTTGTTCCAAGTGCTTTGGCGAATAACTCTATTTTTGATTGCTGTAAATCAACTTGTCCTTTTTCAATTTTGGTAATAGAAGAACGATCAGTATATCCTGTCAATTTAGCAAGGGCGTCTTGTGAAAGACCTTTTTCTTCTCGTAAACGTTTTATGTTTTTATATAATTCAAGCACTGGATCACCTCCGTAACGTGATAATAGCATAATTGTAAAAAATATTCAACAAAATTGTTAAAGAATGTTGACAAATATTCACCACAATGCTATAGTGAATTAAAATCAACAAAGGAGGTGCAGAATGACGGATACAAATGCATTAAGGGAATGCATAGAAAATCGTGGAATGTCTATGAAATTTGTTGCGGAGAAGTCGGGAATATTAAGAGAAACACTTTATAATCGACTTAGAACGGGTGATTTTAAAATTTCTGAAATAAGTGCTTTGTCAAATGTGTTGAGCCTGTCCAGAGATGAGAGAGATGAAATTTTTTTTGCTTAAAAAAGTGAATTAAATTCACGATCATGGACGAAATTTTTGCTTGAAAAGCAGGAAGTAGGAGGGAGGTGAGAGAGGTGGATAAGAAAGAAGATGACTGGATCGATAAGTTTGATAAAAAAGTAACTGAATGGGTCATTATTATTGGCGTAAGCATGGTAACAGCGTTCATAACAACTCTTGCTATATTGCACCTGTGAAGAGTGCATCATTTGAAACTATCCAGAACTTTGCCGACTTTAGCTTGGAGATTTCTGCAGGAAACAGATAGCAACATTTCTGAAGTTAGCAAGCAACGTGTACAAACAGTGCCACATAAGATGTAACGGAGGTGAGGCATATGGAAGGACGGAAACAGGAATTTGACATGGAGGTAACAGATAAGCGTTTTGCGGACATGAAGGATCTGCTGCTCCGGCTGTATGCGGATCAGTATGGCCTGGAAGTGGTAAGCGTAGAGGTACGGCCTGTGACAAAGGAGGATACCGCATAAGCGGTATCAGGGAGGACAAGCATGGTAATCAAAGGAGCAGAGACAATCGCGGAGTATGCGATCATGAGATGGGCGATTGAACAGGGATTTGTGATGGAAAATTTTACCCTTACCGTGAACGGAAACGTGGGTAAGCTGGAAGACCGACATGGGGATTCGATCACGCTGGTTTACGACAGGGAGACAAGAACCGTGCATGTAGAGGAGAGTAAGGATGAGCATGGCACACATAGTTTTTTTCGTTACGAATGAATACGGTGGAGCTTTTGCCTCCCGTGACGGTTGTCCGGCGGACAAGCCTGCCAGTGGGGACCGGGAGGGACAAAGATGCTGACAGAGAAGCAAATAAAGGACAAGCTTTATAACTATGCAGACCAGTTTCAAATCCGTTGCCAGCGCAAAGAATGGGCGGCCGCAAAGATGCTTTACTTCCAGGCGCAGACAGTTGCCATATTCTTGCAGCTTACAGAGGCAGAGCTTTCGAAGCTATTCGGAAATCGGGCCTATAAGGAGGACTGGGAGCCGTTAAGGGACGGCCTTTTCCCGGAGAAGGAAGTGGAACGGGCGGGCTGGGAGTGCGTAAGGATGCACAAAACATACGATGACCTGCACCTGCGGCCCCTGCCCCGGTACGGGCCCATGTATGTAAAAAGCTGGGAAGATCTTTCAGGCGGAAGAGTGCAGATACAGCTCGAACAGGAGACTGGCGTATGAAAAAAAGACATGAGAAACGCCCCGTTGGCGCGGGGCGGATTCTCGGGTGATACAAAAAAATCTACTACAAAAATGATATCACCCGAGGGCGGAAAAGTCAAGTAAAATCAGCGGTTTCCGCCGTTTTTCTATCCTGATAAAGATATTAAAGTTAGGGGGTGATGGCAGTTTACAGGAAAGTAATTTATGACATGGGTGTCGTTGTTCAGATCGAGAAATCATATCCGGGTAATTTTGGAGCGCCGGGGGAGAAGAGGAGTAAAAAGAAAAAACCGACACCGGAGGATGTCCGCCGGCAGAACGAGAGGAACCGGTGGCGGAAAGTCCAGCGCCTGATCCTGATGAATTTCGGGGAAGGAGACTGGCACCTGATCTTGAAATACCGTCCCGGGGAGAGGCCGGAGACTTATGAGGAGGCAAAGGCGCACCGTAAGAAGTTCCTTGACCGGATGCGGGATGCCTACAGGAAAGCCGGTATCCCGTTTAAGTGGATCGCGGTAACGGAGCGGGGAAAGAGAGGACAGGTTCTGCATCACCATCTTGTGATCCAGGACATCCGGCGGGATGGGATCGACACGGTAAAGCTGGTAAAAAAGCTGTGGACATACGGCAGTGAGTTCTTTTCAGCCTTATATGAAGATGGGGAGTATGAGAAGCTGGCTGAGTATATCGTGAAGGCGGAGACAAAGGAGGAGAGCGGCTGGTGCACCTATTCCCGGAGCCGGAACCTGGAGGAGCCGGTGAAGACCGTGGAAAAAGTTTTCCATAAGAGATGGCGGAATCCACCCGTGGCGCCGGAGGGCTGGTACGTGGTAAAGGATTCCGTCTACAACGGGGAAAATCCGGTGACCGGACGTCCTTTCCAGCATTACACCATTAAAAAGCTGATAAATACCCGCAGCGGGAAGAAAGAAGGTGACAGCGGATGAACGTCAACATTTACATAGAAACGGCATACAGCGGCCCGGCAAAACGCCGGATGGCAGGAGCGTGGCTTGTAGAGTATCTTTCTAAGTCCGGGAAACCTGTCACAAGAGGCGGCCTCCTCTATGCAGACATCACAACCGAAAACGAGATGGCGCTGCTGCTTCTGAAACATGCTTTGTCCATACTCACAAGAACCTGCTGTGTCCGCGTCTTTACCGGGTGTATACACATTTTAAATACGATGCATAACCACTGGCTCTGGCAGTGGCAGGAGAATGGATGGAAGAATGCGAAGGGAAAGACTGTAGGCAATGCGTTCATGTGGAAGCAGTGCGCAGCGCTTTTAGAACGGCATGTCGCCGAGTGGACAGACGAAGCGCATTCCTACCGCCAATGTATGCGGGGAAGGATACGGAAGGAGATGGAGAGGGATCACAAGCTGAAAAGTCCGGAGAATTACCTCGTTGTGGAGGTGCCGGAGTGGAACACAGGGAGGGAGAAGAGGAGGCATGAGGAGAAAGGAACAGAAAGTATCTGATCGGGCCATCCGGCTTCGCGGAGGGAAAGAGGTCAGAAGGGACAGATTTGAGGAGCACAGGGGAAAAGTATTGAAAATGTACGACGGCGGGGCAACGCTGAAAGAGATCGCGGATGCGACAGGCATGAGCATATCTGCCATAAACCGCGGTCTCAGGAAGCTTGGGATCAGGCGGGGGAGAGGCTGGCACCCGGAAGGAGGACACCGGAGCCGGACGGGACACAGGGAACAGCGGGAACTGGAAGAATACTTGGAAGTAAGACAGTACGCGGTGCACGTCAGGCGGGTAAAACCGATCCGGGTCAAAGCCGGAGGGAGATGGAAAACCATGCAGGATGTAAGCGACTGGCATTTGTAGGAAGGAGGACTTTATGTTTGACAGATTTGGAGAATTTGATTCCGCGGCGGAGATAAACGAGACGGCGGTAAACCTTCGGAAAGAGGGAGATATGGACAGCTTAAAAGTACTGGCAGAGGAAAACGGCATCGATCAGGATATTCTTGAAGTGTTTATAGACGGCGGTCTGTTTTACCTGTGCGACGATATGACCGCCGCCATCGGTAAAATTGAGGTGGAGGCAAAGGAAGTGAAATGTGCGGAGATCCTCGGGGACTGGGTGGAATATATCAAAGCACAGTGTATGGAGCGGCCGGAAATGGCCGGCCGGGTGCGTAAAAAAGGAAAAAGCCTGGCCGGGTGCGTGGCGGAGCTTCTTAAGTGGAGCTTTAAACATCAGATCCCGGTAGATAAAACAATCATGAAGGCAGCAGGCGTAACCACCGGAAAATGTACAATCGGAATTCCCGGCATGGCCACTGCAAAGCGGATCATCACGGATTACTACATGGGGAGGTGCCAGCGGTGAAAAAGAAAACCATTGAAAAGATACCCTTTCTGACACTGCCGGAAGCGCACAGGGATGAAACTGTGAAATATGTGGCCGTGACGGATATAAAGAAAATCGCGAAAGAACCGCACCTGTTCATAGAGGTATACAGGAAAGAAAACGGAAATATCCCCGCAGTGCGGATCGTTTTCACCAAAAATGATTTCGCCAATTTTTTTCCGGCAAAAGGGAGCTGGAACCGGAAAAGGATCACGGGGGATACGTGGAACGGACACGGGATGATCTGGCAGGATGAAGAGGACAGCCGACGGAAGACGAACGGGGAACTTACCGTTGAGAACATCCTCCATTCCGGGGCCGATCAGGAGAGAATCCGGCGTTTTATAAAAACGGCCGCGGCAGGGAACCACAGGGACTGGGAGAACGGCCCATGGTGGGAGAATATAAATGACAGGCAGAAGGAAATTACCGGAGAAGAGTACAGCCTGCGAAACAGACGGAGATGGGAAAGACGGAGGGAAGCGCTGAAAGAGAGGCAGGAAAACACCAAAGAACTGCCGGAAGAGAGAATACTGGAATATGCCGACACGGTTCTTTTCCATGGCAGGCATACTATTTTCTACAAAAGACACGGGGCACGGGTGACGGTTGCCTGTTCCAAATGCGGCGGTCTGACGGATGCCAGATGGAAACAGGGGCAGTCCTACGAGAGCCAGCTTGAGAAGACGGTTGCGGAGCCGGTGGCGAACCATTATGGCGTCTGTCCGCTGTGCAAAGAGGCGGGAGTGTTCATTCCGCAGGGGTATGCAGGGAGGGCGAAAGAGGCATCGGGAAGGATCTTTCTCGGACAGAAATATAAAGAGACTGGCTTTGTTCTCAGATACGTTCTGGTTGCAAAAGAATGGCATCTGGAAGAAGTTTATGGGGAAAAAGGAAAGGAGATGACAGGGGCATATGAAGAGCTGTCCGGCATAGAGATTGCAAGGATCTATTTTGAATCCGGAAAAAAGGTGCAGAAGGATTACCACAAGCATGATCCGTACAGTGGAGAGGACTTTTGGTCTGACTGCAACCTGAGTGGACCGTGCTGTATCGCCATAAAACCCGGGGAGATCATGCCGGAGACTTTTAAAGAAATGGAAGACACCTTCCTGCGCTACAGCGCATTGAAAGAGTACTGTGCGGAAGAAAGGGAGGATATCAATCCGGCGGATTATCTGGAGAGGTACATGCAGACCCCGCAGATAGAGATGCTGGTAAAGATGAAACTCTCAGGGGTGGTAAGGGACCTTGTAAACTGCCGTTACGGCATCGTGGGGGATGCGGACGCGAAAAGACCGGAACGTTTCCTTGGCATCCGGAAAGAACAAGTAAAGAATCTGATCCGGGAAAAAGGGAATACGGATATCCTAAAGGTCATGCAGATGGAAAAGCGCATGAACCAGCGCTGGACAGCCAGCCAGATCGTGGCGCTGGCGGAAACAAATACCATAGATAAGATCAACACAGCGCTGGAGTATATGAGCGTACAGCAGTTTCTGAACCGGGTGGCCAGGTATGCGGGATGCGGATACGCAACAGGGTGCAGCACGGCAGTATCAAGACTGCAAAATACGGCGGGCCGTTACACGGACTATTTAAACATGCGCTCCGCACTGGGATATGATATGACAAACACCGTCTACCTGTTTCCAAGAAATCTTGACGCGGCACACGCGAAAATGGTGGAAGAGAGTAATAAAAAGGAAGTGGATGCGCACATCCGGGAAGCATCCGGCAGATATCCGCTGATCAAAAAACACTACAGACAGTACCGGAAACAGTTTTATTTTGCGGATGAGGCATTCCTGATCCGCCCGGCGAAAGATGCGGGAGAGATCATCATGGAGGGACGCCTCCTCCATCACTGCGTCGGTGGGGACAGATATTTAAGAAGCCACAACGAGGGAAGGGCTGTCATCCTGTTACTCCGCGCGCTGGATGAGCCGGATATGCCATACATTACCGTGGAGATCAATCCGGAGACAAAGGACATCAGGCAGTGGTATGGCGCCCACGACAAAAAGCCGGACGAGGAGCGGATGCAGAGATGGCTGGATGCTTATGTGACCCGGTTAAAATGCGGGCCGGAGGCAGCAGGACAGGCGGCGGGGCAGACGCTCATAATGGCGGCAATGTAGGAAAGAAGGGAGTGGATGATGGAAGAATACAGACAGATCACACTGGATGAATGGACGCAGTGGAAGGAGGATATCCGCAGAAAGCTGGCGGAAACAGCGGAAAACTTTGTTTACATCGGTTACAGACTCAGACAGATCCGTGATTCCGGCATGTATGACGGCGCGGAAGATATCTTCGGGTTTGCACAGAAGGAATACGGATTGGGAAAAAGCACTGTCTCCCGCTTTATTGCCATCAATGAGAAGTACAGTGAGGGAGGAAATTCCCTTGTATTGAAAGAGGAGTTTAGAAACTTTTCCTCATCCAAGCTGTCTGAAATGCTGACCCTGCCGGACAGCGAGGTGGAGCTTATCACCGAGAAGACAACGATCCGGGAAATCCGGGAGCTAAAAGCCTTTAACAGCCAGACCGCGCAGGAGACAGGGGAGCAGGCGGAGGCAGCAGGCGGGGAGGAAAGAAGCCGCACGCCGTTAGAAAAGTGTCTGATTGATTTTTTTAAAAACAGGAAAGACATGTTAAACAGCGCCTTGCGTTATCTGGAAGAGGAGCCGCCTGCGTACAAGGAGGCTGCGGAGCTGGTGGCGCCGTCACAGACATCCCACCAGAAAGGGATCGTCTTCCTTTTCCTGTACGACTGGAATACCGGCATTAAATATAAACTCATGACGGAGCCGGAGCCCGTTTCCATGAGCTGGGCGGCGCTCTTTGACATCATTTACGGCATCTTCGGCGCCTGTGAAAAAGGGGATGTTTGGGGTGATTTTTATGGGGAGCAGGAGGAACGGCAGGAGACTGAAAAAGCGGAGGCAGAGAAACCCGGCCTTACCGGATCAGACAGCGGGGCAGAGTCTGTTGCGACGTCGCAACAGAATGAGGAAAAGGGGCAGGCAGGCGGGCAGGGCAGAACGCCGGAAAACCGGAACAGACAGGAGGCAGCAGGCGGGGAAGCAGAGCCGGAAAAGCCCGAAAAGACTCGGACGGAGGCGGAACCGGAGGTGTCAGAAGGTGCAGCGGATCCAGGTGGAAAGATTACGGACTCGGACGGCATGTGGCAGCATATTGAGAACCAGAAACAGATTATCATGGGAAGCCTTCATAAGATGAGGATGCAATGTGGTGAAGGCATTTGGGACGGACTGCTGGCGGAGGCAAATACGATTGTAACCAGAGTGAAAAGCATTAAGAATATGTTAGAGGTATGGAATGGCTAAAAAGATAAAAAGCATCATGCAGGATAAGGAGGCCGGACAGTGCTACCTCTGCCGCCTCCTGCATGGGGATTACGGCATAAAGCCTGTCAGACAGGAGCATCACGTCATGGGCGGCACGGCAAACCGCAGACTCTCCGAAAAGTACGGCCTCAAAATATGGCTCGACCCGGACCATCATCTCTACGGCCCGGAGGCGGTGCATAAAAATGCAGAAGTGGCAGAAATACTCCACAGGGAGGCGCAGAAAGCCTTTGAAAAGACATACCCGGATCTGGACTTCATGAAGATCTTTGGAAAGAACTATCTGACGGAGAATGAGCGGACGTTTGTATGAAGAGGAGTGATGAAAAAAGCGGATGTAAATTTTTTGGATAAGCATATATGATATAACTACCTCCATAAATTAGTATATCACAGTAACCGTAAATGCGGCAGCAGGCTCCGCCGGAAAGGGGATGAAAGCCGGCATGATTGATCGGGATGCATGGCATATAATAGAAATCATTATTCGGAGATATCCGATATCCAAAAAAGAATATGGTGAATACATAGATCAGGTGATGGCGTTATCCACAAATCATTCGGCAGGAGTGAATTTTTCAGAAGACTATAGCAAGCAGCAATCAGTTACAGAGGCAAAAGCCCTGAAAATGACATCAAAACGGGCTGAAAGGTTAAAGAAGCAAATAGATGCCGTGGAGCTGGTTTATGGAAGCTTAAAGCCAGAGGAACAGAAAGTAATGAAGATCCGTTTCTGGTCGGATCGGCGCCGAAACATGCCATATACAAAAATAGATGATGTGGCATATTCTGAACGGCAGATGAAAAGGATCGTAAAGAAGATCATTCTGCAGGTCGGGATATATATGGGAGAAATCTAAAGGAGGGGAGAGCGTGAGAAAGAATTTAAAAGAAGCCAGAGCGGCAGCAGGACGGGGGATTTTGCAATATGGGACACTTTGGAGGACATAACCGGGATACACCAGAGGAAACTGCGGGAAAATGAATAGTTGCGCCGTGTAAGGCGTTGTGATAGGTTAAAAACACGGGAGAACCATAGAGCCAAGGCGGCTGCCCTCCGTTTCGGAGGGGCTGACCCTCCAGACGAAAGAAAGGAGGGATGCCAATGTATGTTACATATGCGGACTTAGTCCAAGTTGGAATATTCATTGTCGCCCTTGTGGGGCTGTGTTACACAGTCTTCAAGGGAAAAAGATAGCCGCCACTACCAGCAATAGTGACGGCTGTTAACATATAACAGTTTATACATTGTTGAGGGTAGCCGCTTCTATGGTTCTCCCTCGTTACGTTCAATATAGCATATCGTACCAGTATTTTCAAGTGTTTTCCTCAAAGCTAACCCCGTGAGAACGGAGAAAATCATCACGTCCAAGGTAGAGTCTATGGCGGGCAAGATATCGAGAACGGCGCTTTTCCTGTATACATTCAAGCCGCACATTGTTGAGGAGTATCTGTAAATTTTAGATAAAGTCTGTAAAAAGCGTTGACATATGGTTAACCATATGATATTATATACTTAGAAGGAGGTGAGAGACAGGTGAGCAAAAATAAAAAGCCCGACAGTACATATAAGAGCTGGCTACTCGGTGCACTGACGGACTTGGTTATCGGAATCGTTTTACTGATTCTCGACAAGCTGTTAAGCTGACAGGAGGGCGAAAGCCCTTCCTGTTACCTAAACTATACCATGTAAGCTCATCTGTGTAAATATGTTATTAAAGTTAGGAATCTTTTTCATCACAATCGGAGTTGTGAAGCTAATCTATGCGGGTATTGTGAAAAGGAGGGAGAGCCGTGCCGAAAGGTAATCCGTCAAAACAGACGATAGCCAGTGAGAAGTACCAGAAGAAAGCGGGTTACATGACGAAGGGCTTTAAACTGAAACGGGATATTGTGGAGCAGTTTGAGGAGGCTTGTGACCGGGCAGGCCGGTCACAAGCCGAGGTGATCCGGGAGTTCATGGAGAAGTTTATACAACAAAACGAGGAGAAGGATGATGAAACAAAATGAACATGTGACATTTTGCAAATGTGGATGCGGAAATGGAGTCGTTTTAAAGTTTGATAATGAGGATAATGAGTTTTCGTTACAGCTTGTAAGCGATAGTTTTTATTTTAGTCAGGATAAAGGGAAAATGACATTAAAAGAAAAACTTAAACGCATTTGGTATATTATCAGAAATAAAGAATATTGTTACTTCGATATTCTGATTGATAAAAATGAGCTACAGGAATTTAAAGAATTTGTGGCCAGAATGTAAGAAAGTGATAGGATAATGAAAAGATGGCATGATTTTGCATTACTACATGTGATATTATAGTAGCATGATATAGTGAAGCAAGGGAACAAGACGCAGAAAACATCAGAGAAATCTGGTGTTTTTTGTTTGATCTGTTTTCACAGAAAAGGAGGGGCATATGAAAGCGGTAGTAAAGAAGCGATCCGCAAACGTGGCAGCAGTTCAGAGAGGCAGCAGACCTCGCCAGAAAGGAGAAGGATGAGCGTATGATGAAGATTATAGAAACGATGATACTGGTTCTCAAGATAGGAGGACTAGGATGCTTAATTTTGGTCGTGGCCATAGTATTAGCGATTTTGGCTATATGTTTTGCGTCAGTGTTTATGTCTATAATAGGGAAATAGGGGGGGGAACCAGTGACCAAGGCAGAATTAGAACAGTTACTTGATCTCAGAAAGGAGATTTGCGAACTGGATGCCAGAGTTGAAAAACTTCAAAGAGACAGGGGCAGACAGGCAGTAGATAAAGTCCGCACATCCACAAAGGAATATCCATACATTTATACGACGAAAACCATTAGCGGTATTGACGAAACGGATAAAAAGCATAGAAGAGAACTGACTGAGAGTGAAATTCTTCTGCTGAGGCGGCAGCAGCAGGCGGTGGAGGCTGAATATAAAATCTCCCAATACATAAAAAGTATAAAGGATAGCCGGATCAGGCGGATTATCAGCTTGAGATATGAAGAAGGGCTTTCCTGGGGAAAAGTAGCCAATGCGATGAACTGTGATCGCACATATCCGGAAAAACTCCTATCAAAGTATCTGGAAGGGCCGGAAAATAGGAGGAAAAGAAGAAAATAAAAGTTTCTCACGATTCTCGTTTTAGATGTGATAAAGTGTTAGCAGGTGAAAATTTGTTGGCTTATCCATTAAATTGAACCGGCTAAAAGGCATCGTGCAAAAGCATGGTGCTTTTTTGGTACAACAAACAAATCTTCAGCAAACTAAGAATCAAAGGACATGGAGGTGGCGCTGTGTGACGAAGAAACAAAAGAGATTTGCGGATGAATGGCTGATTGACTTAAACGGCACGCAGGCGGCTATCCGCGCCGGATATTCGCCAGATACGGCTGCGTCAATCGCATCGGAGAACCTTAAAAAACCTGAGATCGAAAAGTACATTGCAAAAGCTATGGCAGAGCGGTCGCGTCGTACCGGTGTAAACCAGGACAGAATTGTGTCGGAACTTGCGAAGATGGCTTTTGTAAAGATGACGGATGTTGTTAACGCGGAAGGAAGGATCAGGGAGGATGCGGGAGAAGCGGATTTGTCCTGCATTGAATCCATTAGGTATAAAAGATCGGATACGGAAACGGGAAGTAGTGAAGAACGTGAAGTAAGGATTGCTTCCAAACTGAAAGCGTTGGAACTTCTTGGAAAACACTTTGGCATGTGGAATGACAAGCTGGAGGTATCAGGGGAACTGGAGCCAGTAGTAATATTGAATGACATAAAGGAATGTCAGGATGGAGATTAGGCTTTCAGATATTATTGCTCCGCAATTTTACGAAATTCACTGTGATATCATGGAAGGCCGCCATACGCATTATAAGCTGTATGGCGGGCGGGGTTCCACGAAATCCTCATTTGCCAGTACAGAAATCATATTTGGAATGATGCAGGATCCAAATGCGAACGCGGCTTGTTTCAGAAAAGTTGGAAATACTCTGGCTGAGAGTGTATTTGAGCAACTTCTTTGGGCGATAGAGCAGCTTGGAGTGAGCCATCTATGGAAAGTGACGCGGTCTCCGCTGCGGTTGACATACAAGCCAACGGGGCAAAGGATTATATTTAGGGGATGTGACGATCCGAATAAATCCAAGTCAATCAAGATCAGAAATGGTTATTTTAAATTTATCTGGTTTGAGGAACGGGCCGAGTTTGACAGTGACGATGACGAGAGAAAAATCCTCCAGTCCCTTATGCGAGGCGGCGATAAATATGTGGTGTTCTATACATGGAATCCACCCAAGAGCCTCAATTCATGGGTGAATCAGGATGTTCTCAAGGTGCGTGATGATACGGTATGCAGTCATTCTACCTATCTGACTGTACCAAAGGGCTGGCTGGGAGAGAAATTTTTTAAAGAGGCGAATGAGCTAAAAAAGGAGAACAGGATAAAATATCGGAATGAATATCTTGGCGAGGCGACGGGCACTGGCGGGAAGGTATTTGACAATGTGATCATACGGGAGATCACGGATGCTGAAATAGCTGTATTTGACAAGATTAAGCAGGGGCTTGACTTTGGGTTTGCGGCGGATCCGCTTGCATTTGAGCGGACACACTACAACAAAAAACAGAGGAAGCTTTATATTTTTGCAGAGGTGTATCAGGTTAACCTCAAAACTCAAAAGGCCGTGGAAGAGATTAAGAAGTTAAATCCGGATAATAAGATAATCACGGCGGACTCCGAGGAACCACGGTCAATCGCTTCATTTAATGAGCTTGGACTAAAGGTGTATGCAGCGAAGAAAGGGCCGGGATCGGTAGACTTTGGCATGGCATACCTGTCTGATGATATAGATGAGATTATCATTGACCCAGTAAGATGCCCCAATGCGGCAAGGGAGTTTTCGTCCTACGAACTGGAAAGAGATAAAAACGGTAATTTCAAAGGATCATACCCGGACAAGGATAACCACAGCATCGATGCAGTGCGATATGCGCTGGAAGATGAGATGATACGTAAGAAGGCGAAGATCAGGAACAAAGCCAAGAGAGGTTTGAGGTAAGGAGGTATAAGTTGGTTAGATTTACATATCCGGCAGAGAAATTTGATGAAGATAATCTGGATAAGAGCATCATACTTACGCTTGTAAAAAAGCATGAGGGGATGGTTGGCAGGCTTATGAAAAATAAGAAGTATTATGACGGCCACCATGCAATTGAGCAAAAGAAGAGAGAGGATGAAGCCGCCCCCAACAGCAAAGTGGTGTGTAATCACGCAAAAGAGATCGCAGACACGGTAACCGGGTACTTCATGGGCCATCCTGTAACATACTCAAACACCGGGAGGCGGGACATCGAGCCTCTCTTGAAAGCATTTGATGACGCGAATGTAGATGATGTGGATGCGGACAATGCATTGGATATGAGTATTTATGGGGCTGGGTATGAGTATGTGTATGTGAAAGAGGGAGAGGCTGTGCCAACCTCAAAGAATATATCCCCATTATCAACATTCATCATTGTGGATGATACGATCGAAGAAAATGAACTATGCGGGGTGTACTACTACAAGCGGAAGAACTCAGTGGAAAACAGCGACACCTATGTAGCTACGGTCAGCACGTCAAACTATACCTATGTACTGAACATAACGGATAGTGGGGCAGACGCTTCCATGCCTGTGACAGAGCTGCCGGAGAGGCATTTTTTTGGAGAACCGCAGATCATTGAATATCTGAACAATAAGGAGGCCATAGGGGATTTTGAACAGCAGATTCCTCTGATAGACGCATACAACACCCTGATGAGTGACCGCATCAATGACAAAGAGCAATTCATTGATGCGGTACTTGTGCTTTACGGGGCTCTGATGGGGGACGATGAGGAAGAGGTGTCTGAGGCGCAGAAACAGCTCAGGAAGGAGAAACTTCTGGAGCTGCCGGAAAATGCAAGGGCAGAGTACCTTCTCAGACAGATGGATGAGAGCGGGGCGGAGGTGCTAAGGAAAGCCCTAAAAGAGGACATTTATAATTTGAGTCACGTGCCCAACTTTATGGATGAGAATTTTGCCGGGAACATAAGCGGCGTGGCCATGGAGTACAAGCTCCTTGGAATGGAGATGCTTACCAAGGTGAAGGAAAGAAATTACAGAAAAGGGCTGAGAAAGCGTATCCGGTTATACTGCAATTACCTTAAGCTGATGGCGGTTAAGATGGAAGCCGGTTCCATTATGCCTGCGTTCAGCCGGGCATTACCCAAGAACCTTATGGAGCTTTCCCAAATCGTGACCAATCTACAGAACAATGTATCAGATAAGACTTTATTGAAGCTGCTTCCGTTTGTGGAAGACCCGGATTATGAGATCAAAGAGGTTGAAAAGCATAAGGCAGAGGAAGTGAAACGGCAGCAGGCGTTATTTAGCGTGGGAGCAAACACGCCTCCAGAATTTGGAGAGGATGAGGAGGAAGAAGACACCGCTTTGTCCGGGACAGACCAGAAGCCGGAAGGTGTTGCGACGTCGCAACAGAAAGAGGAAAAAGAGCCGGAAAAGGACAGGAAGGAGAAAGACAAGCAGGCAGTAAGCGGCAGGGAGTGATCTGAGTGGGGTATTGGGAGAACAGACAGGCGCGGGCCATGTATGAGAGCATGGAGAGCGCGGAAAAGGTGGCAGAGAGACTTGCGGACATATATGCAAAGGCGTCACGCCACCTCAGTTATCGGATAGATGGAATTTACGAGAAGTTCAGGGATAAGCATCACCTGACAGATAAGGAGGCGATGACCCTTCTCAATACATTGCGGAATAAAAATGACATTGCAGAACTGCGCAGGGCATTGGAAGGGAAAAACAGGACGGATACGGGATATGCGGAGCTTTTAGCCAAACTGGAAAGTCAGGCATACGGGGCCCGGATCGGAAGACTGGAGCAGCTTCAAGCGGAAATAGACCGCATGATGAAGGAGGTATACAAGCAGGAGAAGCAGATCACGACCTCGCATTATAAAGACCTGGCACAAAACGCTTACTACAGGGAGATCTACAATGTGCAAAGACAGGTGGGATTTCAGTTTAGTTTTTCGGCCGTCGATCCGGCGAAACTGGAGCGGCTTCTCCGATCTACCTGGAGCGGGGCCAATTATTCCGCAAGAATATGGAAAAATTTGCAGGGGCTGGCGGATGATGTGAAGGAGCAGATGCTTTTAGGGCTTTTGACAGGGAAAAGCGAAAGGGAGATGGCAAGGGAGATTGCCGGTAAGTATGCGGCGGGAGCGTTTGAGGCGCGCAGGCTGGTAAGAACAGAGAGCAACTTTGTCAACGGGCAGATGCAGCTTGCGGCTTATGAGGAATGTGATGCGGAGAAATACGAGTTTGTGGCTGTGCTGGATCTGTTGACTTCTGAGGTATGCAGGGAGATGGACGGCAAAGTTTTTTCACGGAAAGATGCCATGCCGGGGGTAAATATGAATCCGATGCATCCGTTTTGCAGGTCGACGACCATAATTCATCTGGACGAGGGCGTGGTATCTGGATTAAAACGCCGGGCAAGGGATCCGGATACCGGGGAGAACAGGCTGGTTCCCGCATCCATGAATTATAAAGAGTGGTACAGCCAGAATGTGGCCGGGAACCCGCAGGCACAGGCGTCGGAAAAGATACTCCGTAACCGGGCGGCGGATCGCAGGCAGTATGAGAAATACAGGGGCGTGATCGGGAAGAAAGCGGGAAAGGACGTTGCCGCGTTTCAGGATATGAAGTATAATAATCCTGATACATGGCACGGGATACAGACGGAATACAAAGATACGATTCTGCGTACTAAAATCCGTTCGGATGAAACGAACAAGATGATTCATTCCGGAAAGCAGGGCAAGCATATCAGAGGCCATAATAATTACATGGAGGGTAGGAGCTATCTTACGATAACGGAAGAACAGGCACAGGAGCTGGTGAATATGTATGCAGGTACAGGCAGTATTATCAGGGACAATAAAGGAAAATATACAGGAAAAGAGAAAATTACAGTCAAAGAGCAGGTCGGCGTGTGCAGGAATCTGGAAGGAAAGGAAACGGCAACAGGGAGTTTTATAATACATTATTCGAAAAGCGGGGTACATATAGTACCGAAAGAGGAAATGAAATGATAGAACAGAGATATTTGGGGAAACAGATTAAACTTACAGATATTGACGGGAGATGCTGGCAAGGCGAAGTAGACGGAATTATTTCAGAATGGGACAGCGATTCCGGGGAGAGGGAGCTGCTGCTTGCAGTCGGTTCGGGACTTGTAGAATTTAAGGAGAGCGAAATTGCTGCCATAGAGGAGCAGACAGACACGGTATAAAAGAATATTTAATGGAGTGCGCGAAGGGCTATACAGGGATGTATGGCTCTTTTTATATGCTAAAAAGGAAGGAGGAGAGGCATGTCCGAAGCTGCCGGGGACAAAAAACAAGAGGCAGGCAAAAACAATGAATGAATCCGTGGGGCCCGGAAGGGAAATGCGGGGGCATAAGAAGGAGGAGAACATGAAATATAGGAACAACGATTATAGCAGGGGATTGACTGTGCCCATGAATTTGCAGTTTTTTGCCGACGGATCTGCAGGCGGCGGGGGCGAGTCTGGAAATGCGGCGGGTGGTGAAGGTATCCAGCCGGGATCTGGAGATGGAGGATCGGAGACAAGGGAACCAGAAGGCGAAGGCAGTCGGGCAGCAGGCGGGGCGGTGAGCTTTGATGATTTCCTGAAAGATCCCAAAAACCAGGCAGAATTTGACCGGAGAGTCGGGAAAGCGCTGGAAACGAGCAAGGGCAAGATGCAGAAGGAAATTGATGCCAGAATTGAGGCGGCAAGGACCGAGGCTGAGAAACTGGCAAGGATGAACAGTGATCAAAAGATGCAGTATGAGAAGGAAAAGCGGGAAAAGGAACTGGCTGACAGAGAGGCAAGCATTACAAGGAGAGAGCTTACTGCGACAGCCAAGGAACAGCTTGCCGAGAAAGGGCTTCCCGTATCGCTGGCGGATGTGTTGGACTATTCCAGTGCTGAGATGTGTATTGCATCCATTGATGCTGTTGGGAGGGCGTTTCAGGAGGCTGTTGAGAAAGCGGTTGAGAGTCGTTTAGCGGGCGGGAAACCGCCGAGAAAGGCAGAAGATAGAGCGGCATATACCATGGATCAGATCAGGGCCATGAGCGCGGATGAGATTAATAAAAACTGGGATGCCGTGCAGGCGGCCATGAAAGCCGGGAAATAAGTAGATTAAAGGAGGAAAGAAAAAATGTCTGTAACTAATTTTATCCCCACGATCTGGAGCGCCAGACTTTTGGCACATCTGGATAAAAAACACGTTTACGCAGCCCTGGTTAACAGGGATTACGAGGGCGAGATCAGAAACTACGGTGATACGGTGAAGATCAACCAGATCGGAGATATCACCGTAAAAGATTATGAGAAGGGAAAAGATATCGATGAGCCGGAGGATCCGAGCGGTGACCAGACCATCCTTACCATCGATCAGGCAAAGTATTTTAACTTTTCCATCGATGATGTGGATAAGGCGCAGGTCAATCCTAAACTGATGGATGCGGCCATGCAGAGATCGGCGTACAAAATGAATGATGTGACGGATCTTTTTCTGTCCAACATGATGTACCTGGCGGCGCAGAACAACAGTGCAAATTTGGGTTCGGATACATCCGCGGTGGTTCCCACGAAGAGCGATGCATATGACTATCTGGTAGATTTGGGAACGGATCTCACGGAGAAGGATGTGCCGACAGAGGGAAGATGGGTGGTTATTCCGGCGTGGTATCACGGGCTTCTTTTGAAGGACAATCGGTTTGTAGGAAATGGTACCGACTACAACAAAGCATTGATCGAAGGCGGAGAAGTCGGAGTGGCGGCAGGATTTAAGGTATGGCTTTCCAACAATGTACCGAACACCTCGGGAGCAAAGTATAAGATCATAGCAGGCACGAATGCCGGAGCTTCCTACGCGGAGCAGATTTTGGAAACCAAGGCATACAGCCCTGAGAAACGGTTCGCGGATGCAGTGAAAGGGCTTCATGTGTACGGAGGCAAGGTTGTGCAGCCCAAGTGCCTTTCGGTGCTTACGGCAAGCAAATCCGCATAGGCAGAAAATGACGGAAAATGCGGGATGAAGGAGGAAAGTGCAGCATGTATGTATTGAACAAGAAGACCGGCAATGTGCAGGAATGCCATAATATGGATGCCATTAAGTCTTGCAGAAAGGACACGGAAACCTATTCCGTAGCGGAGAGGCAGGAGGATTTGGCCGCAGAAGGCGTCCAGAAGCCCAAAAGAGCGCCTAAAAAGGAAAAAACGGATAAATCTGCCATCGAGGCAAAAGGGGATGTTTCTGAGGCGGATATGAGTGACAACGGAGGACAGTATGGATCCGACGAGGAGAAACAGGAGGACAAAGCGGCCGCTCCTGATGAGGAACAGTTGGCGGAAATGTATCTGCCGGCACTCAGGGAGAAAGCTAAGGAGCTGGGGATTACGGGATATTCGAATATGAATAAGGATACTCTGATTGCGATGATCCTCAACCATTAACGGGGAAGGAGCGGGATACATGACGGATCTGGATATGCTTAAAAAGATAACCGGGGAGAGCGACGAGGATCTGCTCTCCCTTTTACTTGCCATGGCGGAAGAAAAAGTTTTGTCTTTGACGGGAAGAACAAGGATGATTTATCCGTTGAAGCCATCGGTGCGGGACTGGGCCGTGGCGGCTTATAACCGTATGGGGACGGAAGGCGAAACGAGCCGGAGCGGCGGAGGAATATCCGCTGTGTTTGCGGAGATCCCGAAGGACATTGAGGAGATAATCAAACGATACCGGTTAGGGAGAGTGAACGGCCATGCGTATGAGAAAAAGCCTGATGAAGACATTTTACCTGAGGAGACGGAAGACAGAAAAGAATAAAGAGGGCGGTTCCCTGGTAACCTATGGGGAACCGATAGCGGTGAAGGCTACGATCTGGCCGGCAGGAGGCCGGGTGCAGGCCGAAATGTACGGGGAAAAACTGACTTACATAAAAAATATGGCGTATGAGGGTACGGAGGAAATGAAGGAGGGGGACGGAATCTGTGTATTTGCAGGACCTGAGGATACCCCGGATTACAAAATCATATCCGTAAAGCCGGAGTACTGCCCCCGAATGATGGAATTGGAAAGGATGTGATCGAATGGAGATACGGGGAGCGCAGAGCCTTATGCGGAAATTTGACCGGCTTGGAGCTATGGAGCCGGTTGTGTACAAGGCGGTGAAGAGGCAGGCGGAAGTAGTCAGGGGCGTGGCAGTGAAACTGTGTCCGGTGTATAGCGGTCCATGGAGTTTTGTCCCAAGAGGGGAACTGAGGGGGAGCATATACACCAAAGCAGATCAGGAGGCGGATGCCGTCACAGGGACGGTGTATACAGATGCGCCGCATGCGGCCTTTGTAGAATTTGGTACAGGGCCGGTTGGACAGGCGGATCATGCGGGCATTTCCCCAAATGTGCCGGTGGCATACACACAGGAACAATGGGTGTGGGCGGATGAGGAGGGAGGTTTTCACACCACCGAGGGACAGCCTGCCCAGCCGTTCATGTATCCGGCTTTAAAGAGCATGGAAAAGCAGGTGGTAAGAGCAATTGGCAATGATCTGCGGGAAGGGATCAGAAAGGCAGGAAAGACATGATTAATGTAAAGGATCAGGTATATGATGCCATCAAAGGCATTACTGAGAATGTGAGTGACGGATACCCGAAAGACTGGGGAAAGCTTCCGGCCATCCAGTACACGGAGGAGGATAATTCCGTTGTAGAGTGGGTGGATAATAAAGAGAGTAAGGCGCATCTGCTTTACAAAGTGGATATCTGGAACAACGACAGCACGTCAGTGACAGCATTGGAGATAGACAAGGCGATATGCCCGCTGGGACTTCGGAGAGTTGCCTGCGGCGATGTCGCAGACCCGTCGGGCATGAAGCATAAGGTAATGCGTTATGAGGGAATCATTGATGTAGACACGCAGATGGTATATCAGGGATAAGGAGGAAAAGCGGGATATGTTAGCTAATGGAGCGACACTGGGCTACAGGAAAAAGGGAGCGCGGGGAGATTATGAGATTCTTACCGGCATCAAGGAGATTCCGGAGCTGGGGGATGATCCTGAGAAAATAGATAATACCGGGCTTGCGGACAAACAAAAGCAGTATGAATACGGCATCGGCGATGCGGGGGAACTTACATACAAATTTAAGTATGAGAACACTTCGGAGGATTCTCCGTACCGCGTGATGAGGAAGGCGGCGGCAGCGAGGGAGGTACTTTCCTTCTGTGAGACACTGCCGGACGGCACTAAGTACGAGTATGATGCGCAGGTGGCCGTAAAACGGACAGGGGGCGGCGTAAACGGCGTTATCGAGTGGAACCTCAATATGGCCCTGCAGAGTGAAATCCAGGTGACAGATCCTGGAGAAGAAGCGGGAGGGGCAACAGATACCGGAACGGGAGAGCCGGAGAAGGAACCGACGCCGGAGGGAGAAGAGAAAACAGAGTAATCGAGTGATTAATCGAGTGACAGGAGGAAGGCAGCATGGTATTTTTTGATAAAAATAAGGAAGCAGATGCTATGGCGGCAGCCGTGACGGCAGCAAATGACATGAAAGAAGTAACTACAGAGAAACAGGAAAACGGGACAGAGCAGGGAAAGGCGGTAGAGATGCCGAAGAGAAAGCCATTTGCGATATGGGAGGCTGGCGGAGAGAGATACCGGCTGAAATTGAGAACCGCCGCCATTGTGGAACTGGAAAGTAAGTATAAGACGAACCTGATGAATATCATGGGAACCGGGGAAGGCGGAATGCCGGCGCTTTCGGTGATGTTGGATGTGGCTCATGCGGCGATGAAGGACTGGCAGCATGGGATTACCAAATCGGAAGTGCAGCATATTTTCGAAAGGTATGTGGATGAAGGCGGTTCGCAGTTATCATTCTATATGTCGGTCTACATGGAGATTTTTGCGGTAAGCGGTTTTTTCTCCGTGAATCTGAGCAATCAGATGCAGGAGGCAATGACGGAGGCGAAGGAAACGATGTAAGCGGTCATAAAACCATAACGGAGTTGATATGGGGGCTGTATCCGGTCTTTTTAGACGCGGGATACAGTCCTCAGTTGTTTTGGGAGATGAGCGTCGGGGAGATTAACGATCTGCTGGAAAGTTATGCTCGTCGGGAGGAGAGAGCGTTAAAAAAGCGGGAGGCAGCGATAAAGGATGAGATCATGGTGCTGTTTAATCAGGCGCTCCAGATCGGAAATATGGTCGGGCATCTTATAAATCCGGATATTGGGATTCGGATGCCGGCAGAATACTATCCGGAATTATTCACAACTATAACCGAAAATAAAACAGATTTCACCGAGCAGACAGGGGATAAGCCAAGACTAAGCCCGGAGATGGAACTCCACAAGGCAAGAATGGATGATTTCATTTTCCGGCACAACATGGCCGTCCGGGAACGGGAGGCCATGAAGCGAGGTGAGGGAAATGGAGGGAATGACACTTGAACGGCTTCAGGTAATCATAGAAGCACAGACAAAGGCTTATTACGAGGAGCTGAAAAAGGTACAGCAGCAAACGCGGAATACCACTAACGTAGTACAGAAGCAGGCAGAAAAAATAAAGAGCGCACTTGGTAAAATCGGAAAGGTAGTGGCAGTGGCATTTTCAGTTACTGCCCTGCTCAGCTTCGGTAAAAGCTGTATCGAGCTGGGAAGTGATCTGGAAGAAGTACAGAATGTGGTGGATGTCACGTTCGGATCCATGTCAGAAACTATCAATCATTTTGCCAGGGATGCGCTGGAGCAGTTCGGACTGTCCGAGACAAGTGCCAAGAAGTATACATCAACACTGGGTGCCATGTTAAAGAGCATGGGATTTACCGCTTCGGCCGCAGCGGATATGTCAATGGAGATGACCGGGCTCGCGGCGGATATGGCGTCCTTTTACAATCTGGACACGGATGTGGCATTTGAGAAGATCAGATCCGGGATAAGCGGAGAGACGGAGCCATTAAAACAACTGGGTATCAATCTCTCCGTAGCCAATTTAGAGGCGTATGCATTGAGTCAGGGCATGACAACGGCATACAGCGCGATGTCTCAGCAGGAGCAGACGCTTTTACGGTACAATTACCTCTTATCAGTGACAGCGGATGCGCAGGGGGATTTTGCCCGCACTTCCGACGGCTGGGCGAATCAGGTGAGAGTGCTGACGGAACGGTTTAACGCGTTGAAGGCAGCTATCGGCAAGGGGCTGATTGCGGTTTTGACGCCGGTGATTCGTGCACTCAACAACCTTCTGGCCAAGATACTGACGGTGACGGATGCTTTCAGCAACATGATAGCAAAGATCACAGGGAAAAGTACCAGAACGGCGACTGCGGTAAAGGACATCGGAGGAGCAGCGGAGGGAGCTGCTGACTCTATGGGAACAGCGGGCGCTGCGGCTGATAAGGCAGGAAAAGCCACTGACAAGGTGGGAAAGTCTACGGAGAAAGCCGGGAAAGCAGCCAGTAAGGCAAAGAAGGAAATTGGCGGGCTCTTTTCTTTTGATGAGATACATTCCTTAAACAAAAGTGATGATTCTGACACGGGTATCTTAGGCGCTTTAGGGGAGCCGAAGGCAGACGGAACTGGTGGGACCGGCGGCAGTGGTGGTGCAGCGGGCGGCGGTTTGGAAGAAAGCATCGTAGATGCAGCCAATGAGGCGGACGGGGCGTTAAATCCGGCGTTAGAAAAGATCATTAACCGGCTGATTGAATTGAAGAACCTGTTTAAAGACGGATTCAAAGCCGGTCTTGGAGATGTCACGCTGGAGCCGTTAAAGAAGGCGGTCGAAGGGATCAAGAGGAGCCTGAAAGAGATCTGGACGGATCAGGCCGTATTACAGTCGGCAAACCGTTATATGGACTCGGTGGCGTATTCGCTGGGGCAGCAGGCAGGCGCGGCAACAAGCATAGGGATCACCATAGCCACGAATTTGGTTGGCGGTCTTGACAAGTATCTGGATCAGAACAAAGAGCGGATTAAGAAACATCTTGTGACCATGTTTGATGTGGGTGCAGAGATCGCGAAGATTCAAGGAGATTTTGCGCAGGCGGCAGCAAATATTTTCTCTGTATTTGGTGGAGAGAATGGGCAGCAGGCAACCGCGAATCTGATCGGGATTGTGGCGGATGCGGTCATGGGGATCAACGAGCTGGCTGTCAAGATGGGCCGGGATGTGATGGATCTTCTGACGAGGCCGTTTATAGACAACCAGACAGGGTTCAAAGAGGCCATAGACGGGACGCTCGGAGTAGTATCTGACGCGCTTGGAAGCATCAAACAGGTGGTAGACGACACCTTTGGCAAGGCAAATGAAGTGTACGATGAGCATGTCGCACCTATGTTTAACGCGCTTGCGTCAGGGGTAAGCAGCATTGCGGGAGTCTGCCTGAATGCGTATAACACATATATCCTCCCGGTACTCAACGGACTACAGGAAAAGGTTGCACCGCTTATCGAGGAGCATATGCAGCCTGCCCTTGACAAGGCTCTGGAGCTGATCGGAAAGATAGCGGATGCCGTGAGTGGGATATGGCAGCAGATTTTACAGCCATTTATCGAGTGGCTTATCGTTAACGTGGCGGCTCGTATAGCACCGGTGATGGAAGTGGCCGGAAGCGTATTCCTGACATTAGTGGGGATAGTTGAAGATGTAGTTGGTGCAATATATGATTTGCTCGGCGGCCTTATTGATTTCATAGCAGGGGTATTTACCGGCGATTTTAAAAAGGCCGGTGAAAGCATAAAGGCGACTAACGAGGCAATATGGGAAGCGGTTAAGAGCGTTATTTCCGGCGTATGGGCTGCTATTAAAACGATTGTGTCAGCAGCCATCAATTCGGTGGCAACAACCATAAGCACTGTACACAACTCGATAAAGACGAATTTCAGTACGGTTTGGCAGACCATCAAAACCACCGTATCCACCATCATCAATGCGGTCAGAACAACAATCAGCTCGGTTATGGCTACGATCCAGACGGGGATCAGCACGGCTCTGAGCAGTATCAAAGCAGGATGGAATAATGCCTGGGAGAGCATGAAGAGTACGGTTATCGGTATTTTTAATGCGATATGGAGCGGCATCAAGGGCACCATCAATACCATCCTCGGCGGAGTCGAGAAGATGGCAAATGGCGTAATCAATGCCCTGAACGGCATGATAAACGCACTAAATAAACTAAAGTTTGATGTGCCGGACTGGGTGCCGGAGATCGGAGGAAAGTCTTTTGGATTAAACATTCCTACTATTGGCAATGTTTCCATTCCGAAGCTGGCAAAGGGCGGCATCGTAGACCGGGCCACAATCGCTATGATCGGGGAAGCCGGAAAAGAGGCTGTTGTACCTTTGGAAAATAATACGGGATGGCTTGATGAGCTGGCGGCAAGGATCGGGGAGATTATTTCCGTAAACTTGATGAATATCATTGATGATATGGATACAGGCGATGAGTGGCAGACGATCCATACCACGGTAATGCTTGACACAAAGACGCTCGTAGAGCAGGAGGATAAGTTTAGGAGGAGAAAGGGATATCAGATGGCAGAAGTATAGGGGAGGGAGAAACGTGTCTGCAAAATATAATAACATTTTGAGGGTCGGCGGAATAACTCTCCCCGATCCTTCTAAGATGAGTGTCGATGATTATGATATATCAGAAAGTGAGAGAAATGCAAGGGGATACATGATATCGCAAATGATCCGTGAGGATGTTCATAAGCTCGTATGCGAATGGGCACTGCTCAGACCGGAGGAATACAGAATTATCAGAAAAGCCATTAAAAAGAAATTTGGCTTGAATGTAGGCTTTTTCATACCGGATGAAGGTACGAGTGGTGAACTTAACATGTATGCCGGTGACCGGAAAACACCCATTTACACTTATGAGAAAGGGATGCCGGTGTATAAGGGATTTACCATGAACTTTATTGAAATGTAGGTGATGCGATGCAGTATGTAAGCGCAGAATACCGGGAAGCCATGAAACAGGCACACCGGAAAAAGACTTATATGAAAATCAGTATAAAGCTGATAAACCAGGAGGCGCAGAACACGGCAGAGATGCAGAATGAAGGGCTTACTTACTTTGCAAATGCGGTAAGCTCATTCGGAGCAGAAACGGTTGACAAAGTGTATGCAACGTTTGAGCAGCGTTTTGCCAAGGTGGACGGCAGTATGTATTTTCTTCCAAGGGAATCACCTGAAGCGGTTTATTACAATGCGGGGATTGTAACGGAAGCGCTCTGCAAAGAAGGCGCTACGCCGGGCATCATGATCCATTTTCACACGGATGATCCTTTGGACATCAAAGGTCTGACACTGGAGTTTGGAGATGCATATCCAGTGAGATTGTCTGTGGAAACGGATGAAGGAGTGACTGTATATGAAAATGCCGGATCGAAGTTTACGACGGAGGACACATTCAACAATACCACCTTTATGAAAATTGCCGCTATTGAGATGGTTAATGGGGCAGGGCGCTTTCGGATTCAGAATATCCTGTTTGGCATTGGAATCATCTTTGATGACAGTAAGATCGTTAGCTCAGATATGAAAAGCTGCATTTCTCCGATTTCGGAAGGCTTGCCGAGTATTGATTTCAATGTAACAGTGGTAAATATGGATCGTTATTATAACGTGGACAATGAGGACAGCGCCATCAATTACATGGAAACCGGGCAGGAGCTGAAGGTGTACTATGGACAGACATTGAATGATGACAGTGTGGAGTGGGTTAAGGGCGGCACCCTTTTTATGAAAGAGTGGAGCGCGGATGACAAGCTGGCGAAATTCGGGGCGGTGGATATTTTCGAGTATATGCAGGATGAGTATAGGAAGGGCGAATACAGACCGGATGGGATTACATTGTATGATCTGGCAGCGGATGTGTTTGAGGATGCGGGTGTCCGGCCGGATCAGTATTGGATAGATCCCTATCTGAAAAAGGTGAAGGTTTACAATCCGATGCCTATGGTGAAGCATAAGGAGTGCCTTCAGCTCATTGCAAATGCCGGAAGAAGCGTGGTGATGCAGAACAGGGACGGAATTATTATGCTGAAATCATCATTTGAGCCGGAGAAAGAGGTTTCAGCAAACCAAGTGGCTGAGTATGGGAATGTGAAATGTCTTCTGGAGGAGCAGCCATATTCAGAATATGCGTCCTTTGAAAGCAGATATGCCAGGGTGGACGGGCAGCAGTTTTTCATCCCGAGGAGCCGGGAATACATACAGGTAGGATATGTAAGCGCCTCCATCAGTGATGCAGAAGGATATTTTGACGAGAATCCGGTGATTACTTTGACGATGGAGAGCGCTTACACCTTTTACAACCTGACACTTTGGTTTGGCAGCATCCAGCCGGCGGAGTTCTGGATTACCACGTTTAACAACGGGGAAGAGAAAAATCGATTTAAAAGCCGTAGTATCGGGGAAAAAACAGTGGTGCACTATGATTTTATCGACATTGATAAGATAACCATAGAGTTCACAAGGGCAAAACCAAATAACCGGATTCATCTGAGGCGGATTCTTTTCGGAAGTGAGACAGACTACCATATCACATATGATGACCTGTTTACAGCGCCATACGGGACCAGACTGGAAAAGATCAAGGAACTCAGGGTGGTGAGAACGATCTATACAAGAGGTACGGATCTGAAAGATTTGACGAGTGATGAGGTGGAGCTGGCAGCAGGACAGTATGAAGAGTATGAAATAGAGTTTGGACATGCCGTGCATGATCTGATGGCCGAATGTCTGATTGAGGACGTAGAGCAGGACTTTGGTGCTGTCATTGAGGAGAGCAGTTCTTACTGGTGCCGGGTTAAGATCACAAAGCCGCCGCAGACAGATACAAAGGTAATTCTGACTATCCGTGGATATGAGTACAGTATCAGCACTTCAATGGAATCTGTCAGGTTAAATAATGCGGGGAGTGTACAGACGTGGAATAATCCACTTATCAGCTCCGTAGAGGACGCGAAAAATCTGACGGAATGGGTTGGTGCGTATTATAAGAACGGGAACCGTTATGAACTGAAGTACAGGGGCGATCCGATCCTCGACTATAATGATCTGACGTATCTGGAGAGCCGGTATGTGGAAAATCTAATGGTCAGACTGGAGGAAGTAAGCCTGAAGTACACAGGGGCTTTAAGAGGAACGCTGGCGGCAAGGAGAAAGATATGACGAGATGGATAACACCGAAAACCGACTGGCAGGAGAGAACGGATGCAGACGGGAAGTACATAGGCGACTATTTTGAGATAGAAGACTATAACCGGATCAAAAATAACTTGCAATTTCTCAGGGAATTTGCATCCGGACTGTATCCATCATTCGAGATCGCAGATATGGGAGAAGACAAGAGCGAAGAGGATTATCTGTATGCTGATGAAGCGAATCTGCTGGAGGAAAATCTTGAAAAAATAGCGGCAAGTACATATAAGCCGGATTATGGGGAACCGCCGATTTTTGCTGACAATGAGGCATATATTGACTACCGCGAGCTGAACCGGATCGAGGGCGCTATGCTGGATATGTACAATAATCTGTTGGGGCAGTATGAAGGAAGACGGATGCTGACGTTTATGTTGGGAATCAGGGAGGTACTGTAAATGGCATGGGAATTATTGAGAACAGACTATGTGGATGCGACCTTTAAAGGTTTGCGCCGGTATTTGGTGAGTGAAAATGAGGATGGTTCTGTGTCCTTTCACGATATCACAAATTATACGGTGAAGGAAGACGCTTTTTTTGGTGCAAAGGACGCAAATACTATAAATACTGCTGTCAATGCTATTTTGGCTGCTTTGGAAAACGGGACAGATCTGTATGAGGTGTTTATTCAGTTCTTTGAATTACAGAAGACGTTATTTTTAGAAGAAAGCGATGCGAAGCAGGGGGATTTTGAGGCATACATCACGCAGTTGCGAGGTTATATGGATGTCAAATGGGATGAGCTGAAGGCGGAGTATACCGGGGATATCCAGTATTTTAAGGATGTGCAGGAGAACGCTTTTAATGTATGGTTCCAGATGGTGAGAGATCAGCTCACCAATGACGTGGCCGGGCATTTGCAGGAGCAGATAGGCAACTTGAATAACCTGGAAACAGAGAGCAGGGAAAATCTGGTTGACGCCATCAACAGCCTTACCCTTTCCTACGATGAAACGATGGCGATTTTAGCCGGCGTAGGACAGATTGATATCGAAATAAAGGTTCTCGGAGGAGACAGCGCCCTGGGGAAGAACGTGACGCTTCACAATGAAGTGACCGGGCGGGATGTGACAAAAGAGTACACAGGCGGGATTCTGACTTTTGACGCCTGCTGCGGTATGGAACACAGCATCCATGTGGAGGGCCTGGAAGAGTACACAACGCCTGATATGGCGGAGGGAATCGTGGTGGAAGAGGGGTATACCAGCTTTCTTGAGCTCACCTATCACCTGAAACCGCTAAGCGAACTGTCCTGGGGAAAGATAATCAGTATTTCGGAAGAGGGAAGGGCAAACACTTTATTTCGTCTTCACGAAACAAAGGAAGTTGAGCTGAAGACAGGAGAGAAGGTAGTATTGGAGATCGTTGGGTTTAACCACGATACCCTTGTGTCGGATGAGTCGAAGACAGCCGGTATCACCTTCGGCATGAAAGACTGCCTTGTACAAAACTACAGGATGAACGCCACCAATACAAACGTCGGCGGATGGAAAGATTCGGAGATGCGAAAGACCCACATCAGAGAGCACCTTTATGACGTGCTGCCGGAGGAGCTGAAAGCCGGGATTAAACAGGTAAACAAAAAGACATCGGCCGGGAACAAGAGCAGCACAATCGAGACAACGGCGGACGATGTGTGGCTGTTCTCCCAGGCGGAGCTTGGAGTGACGGGGCTTTCGGCCCCTTACAGCCAGGAGGGGACGGCGTACCCGGCGTTTACAAGCAATGCGGAACGCATAAAGCGCGGCGGGACAAATGGATCGACGAGGAATTACTTTACCCGATCCCCCTATGTGAGCAATGCAACACAGTTCAGATACATAACAACGTCAGGCGGCAACTCCTATGCAAACGCGACCACCACAAGCTACGGCATGGCGGCGGGGCTTTGCGTATAGGCAGGGAAAGGAGAAGGAAGTGAAACAGATGGAAGAAACCGTGCGCGCGGTCAAGGATTGGGCGCAAAGCATGATCCTAAACAACTTAAAGGAGTTTAAAGGGGAATTAAACCTGGACACGCTGCTTAAAAAGACAGGTGATGCCAGCAAGGTGACAACCAGCTTTTCGACCTATGGGTCGCGGACACTGCCATCAAGCGGCGAGAAGCTTGACATTACGCTCGGGAAGATTAAGAAGTACTTGTATGACCTTAACAGCATGGCATTTTCCACCGACTACGATAAGTTGACCTATAAGCCGATCCGGTCAAATTTTTATGTTGTCCACAAGGCGTCGGCGGAAGCGTATTCGTATGATGTGAAAGGTATGGACCCGAACAATGCGGTTTTAATATACGGGCTGGGCGGCCCTTCCTCAGCGGCGGAGGAAAAGAAGAAAGCAGATTTTTTCAGGGCTTACCTGCTCGCGTGCGACAGATACGTCGATTATAACACGGTTGTGGTAACACAACCCGGAACCATTACGCCACCGAACGAAAACGGCCATCCGATTACATATACGATGAAGCAGATTCAGCTTGGTTCCGTAGGTTCAACGGCCAGATGGACAATGGCTCAACTCACTACAAGTACAGATGAGAAGTTTTGTTTAAATATAAAGATACCTAAAGGCTCCTGGGCGGCTGTGGAGGGTATGAGGATACCGCTTTTTACAGCGTATGCAAGCAGCAAGTAGGAAAATGGGAGGGAAACAGGGATGGATACATGTCTAAAAGTTGTCTTTGAGGATGGGGAAGCTTTTGCGCTTAACGGCTATTCCATACAGGAAGATTTGGTATCCCTGCACTACAGGGAATCGGCAGAGAACCAAAGCGGTTTTACCATTTATAACGAAGCCGGGAATGTTGTCGCGGAATGCCTGGATTTTGTTTACCGCTGGGACGTGGTTGACCAGAAAAAAGGGACGATATACTACACCAATAATAAGGATTACCGCCAGACCGCTCCCTGGCCGGATATAAGCGGCATACAGGAATATATGGAACCACTCAGCAATGAAGAACTGACCGAGGCTGTGGCTGACCTCATGTACGAGGTCAGCGTAGTGCAACTTGGACTATAGAAGGGAGGTGAGGGGCATGGCATACAGGATTATGAAAAGCCTGATATCAAACAGCATGAAGAGCAATGAGGAGCTGTCCACAATGGCGGACGTATATTACGGCTCCGGCAGGCTGACTGAGGAGCAGTACACGCAGATCGTTATTCTGATCGGGCAGAGGGAGTAAGGAGGCAGCAGGGGATGTACATAGGAGCGGAAGAGATCATAAAAGCGGCGGCTGTGATATCTGCATTGACTGTGATCTGTGGATTTTTGATTGCGGCTTACAAATGGTATGCGAGACAGAACGCGCAGGACGCAGAGATCGCAAAGATAAAGAAAGAGCAATGCCTTGTGATATATGGTATTCTCGCTTGTCTGAAAGGGCTTAAGGAGCAGGGATGCAACGGGCCGGTGACAGAGGCAGTTGCAAAGATCGAGAAGTATATAAACAAGGCTGCGCACGATGAGGACGAAACATGAGAAAGCTGATTAAAAATCGTGGCTACACGGACAAACTGTACTTTTACAATTTCTGTGCGGTTAATGCAATTATGGCGGCTATTCTGATTATCACCGCGCTAAGCGGCGTGCTGGGATTGACGGATTTGTCTCATCTTGCAGATGCCCCACAGTGGGCATATGGAGAGCTGGGAATACACACTGCGCTGATCGTGTGGAAAGCAAAAGCGGAGAACCAGCGCAAGTACAGGTTTGGAAGGGACGGAAAAACTTATGAAGATGAAAATGTATCGGTGCAACCGATAGAAGTGGAGGAAGAGTTATGACAGTAACGGTATTTTTAGTTATTTTAACAGCATGTGCGGCGATTACGTCGCTGCTCACGGAGGGAATCAAAAAGTTTTTGGACGAGCAGAGGGTTACATACGCATCCAATGTACTCGTCCTGATCATTGCGGTGATTGTAGGTTGTGGGGCAACGGTACTCTACTACGTCAACTATCAGATCCCGTTTAACGCTTTAAACAGTGTATACCTTGCACTGATGGGAGTGGCGAATTGGCTGGGAGCAACGCTTGGATATGATAAGGTACGGCAGACGATCGCACAGATCGGATCGAAGGAGGGATAAGGGATGAAGACAAGTCAGGCAGGTATAGACCTGATAAAAAAGTTTGAAGGCTGCCGTCTTGATGCCTATAAGTGTCCAGCCGGTGTCTGGACAATCGGTTATGGCCATACGGCAGGAGTCACGGCAGGGCAGAAGATATCGTCAGCGCAGGCGGAGGCTTATCTGTGCGCCGATCTGGAGAAGTACGAGAAGAAAGTAGAAAAGTACGAGGATAGATACCGCTGGACACAGAACGAGTTCGACGCTATGGTGTCCTTCGCATACAATCTAGGCAGTATCGACAAGCTCACGGCAAATGGAACCAGGTCAAAGACGGTGATCGCAGAGAAGATTCTTCTTTATAATAAGGCTGGTGGAAAGGTGCTGGACTGGCTTACAAAGCGGCGGCAGGCGGAACGGGAGTTGTTTCTTGCAGGAAAAAAGGAGAACGCACAAGAGGCAGCAGGCGGCGCAATCAGGGAGTATTCCCTTTCGCTGGACGGCAATAAGGCTGTATCAGCAAATTTCAAAGTGAAGGAGTTTCGCTGTAAAGATGGGGATGACAAGATACTGGTCGATGTGGATTTCGTGAGGGGGAAACTGCAATTGATCCGGGATCATTTCGACGCGCCCGTTATCATCAACAGCGCCTACCGGACGCCGGAATACAATAAGAAAGTAAAAGGGGCGAAAGCATCTTACCATCTCCAGGGGAGGGCCTTTGACATTGTTGTCAGAGGGCATACCCCTCAGGAGGTGGCGAGGTACGCGCAGACGCTCGGGATCAAAGGCATTATCAAGTATAACGGATTCGTGCATGTGGACAGCCGCGAGAAAAAGTATTGGGCGCGGGATGATAACGGAAAGGGAGGCAGCGTAGGCGGGTTTTAGTAAGATATAAAGAGCAATCCCCTTTTTCAACTTTTAAAAATATTTTTTTTGCATTTGGTAACCAACTATTTTATGATATAAATAGGTAACCAATATTGATATAATAGTATTATCAGATAAGGCAAGTAAATCTGACGGACGGAAAGGAGATTGGAAGATGGAGGTATTAGAAACAATGACAGCAAGAGAAATATTAAACCTTATCGAGTGGTTAAAATCAAAAAATTTCACAAGTGATGATATTGTTGATTGTATCGAAACAGTTGAAGGCAAAAAGAAGAAGGACGAAGAGGGAAAAGAGAACTAAGAATGAGAGCGGAACTTGCCACCGCTCTTTTCTTTTGAGAATCTCCCATGACAAAGGGCGGCAATGAGAGCCTTGGAGAAACCTGAAGTCTAAAGATGAATAGAGGTGTAGTAAACAGCGTACACAACCGAAAAGTCCCCCTGTCCGCCTGAGAACGCCGCCGCGGTGGAACCGAAATCGATGCTCTGATCGATGGCAAGGTCATTTGCCGGATCGATGTCGTTCTTCTTCAGAATGTACTCAAAGACCATTTCCGGCATACCGCCCGCGCGTCCGCCCAGCACATCCTTACCGATTAACATATCCCATCTAAAGTTCTCGATGGGTTCTCTCGATACAAGGAAATTTCCGGCCCGCTGGGTGAGCTGCGCAAAGTTCACCGCGTAGTCGGAAGCGCCTTCCTTGTAGGTGTAGATCGTGCTCTCGCTCCCCATAAAACCGATGTCAGCTTCTCCGGTTAAGAGAGCGGTCATGGTTTTATCGGCACCGAAGCCCGTGATCAGGGTCAGGTCGATACCTTCGTCCGCAAAATAGCCTTCCTCGATGGATACATACATGGGCGCATAAAAGATGGAGTGAGCCACCTCGTTCAGAATTACGGGGGTTTTGTCGGGTTTGGACGATGCGACGGGTTTTCCGCTTCCGGCGCCAGCGCCGCAGCCCCACAAAACACCCGCGAGCAGAAGCAGCGAAAGTAATAAACAGCCAGTTTTTTTCATGATCCTCCTCGGATTGCCTGTATTTTGCCGCAATCCATAAAGACATATTTACTATAGGCTATGCTGAAATAAAAAAAATGCTTTTCTTTTTGGAAAGAAAATGGTATACTATGTATGTCGTAAGTTTGCAGGCGTAGTTCATCGGTAGAATACAAGCTTCCCAAGCTTGGGAGGGGGGTTCGATTCCCCTCGCCTGCTTATTTTAGAGATAAGATAGGGAAAACCAGAATATACATGGTTTTCTTTTTTTGCGCGCATAAGCAGAGTCAGAAGTGACTGACGAGATGCTCATGCTTGCATGAAAGCATGTTGCCAGTCGCTTATGGAAGTGAGCAGAGCAGGGAGGCAGGAGGTACAAAGGAGATGTGGGTCTGGCTGGTTTTGCTCTACGGTATCCTGAAAGGGGTTCGGGAGATTGTAAAGAAGAAGGCGCTGGAGAAAAACTCCACTATCGAAGTGTTGTTTATGTATACTTTCCTGTCTTTTGTAATCGTCTTGCCTTCCGCGAAGCTGTCGATGGGAGTGGAACCCCGCTTTTATCTCTTCATCGCGGCGAAGGCTTTTGTCATTTTTCTGGCGTGGATGCTCAGCTTCCAGGCGATCAGGCGGATGCCGATCAGCCTGTACGGTGTGCTTGACCTGTCAAGGGTGCTTTTTGCGACCATGCTTGGCGTGATCGTTCTGCAAGAGGTTTTGGGTGTTTTTCAGGTGGTTGGCCTTATTTTCGTGTCGGCGGGCCTGCTTTTGTTAAAATACCGTCCGGGAAGCGTGCGGGAGGCCGTCGCGCTTTCCGGTGAGGCAGTGGAAATAAAATATGTAGTGATGGCATTTACCTCCTGTATGTTAAACGCCGTTTCGGGCTTGCTGGACAAAATTTTAATGAGAGATATCTCAAGCTTTCAGCTCCAGTTCTGGTATCTGCTGTTTCTGACGCTGTTTTATCTGGCGTTTATCCTGATTACAAGGACACCCGTAAACTGGAAACGGGTGGTCTGCAACAAGTGGGTCTGGCTTTTGAGCCTGCTCATAGTCGTCGCGGACCGGGCGCTCTTTTTGGCGAACGGCATGGAGGGTAGCCGCGTCACGATGATGACGCTCCTGAAACAGTCCGGCTGCGTGGTGACGATTCTGGCGGGAAGGTTTCTTTTTAAAGAGAAGAACACGACGCACAAGCTTGTCTGTGCGGCCGTTATTATAGCCGGCATTGTGATCGGGGTGAGATAGCGGGGGAGGAGACTGCAATCCGTACCGAAAAAATGACGGATTGTGCCGTAAACAAGGAGGATATGCACAAGGGTATTGTCGCCTTGCAAAGTGATGTGCTATACTAAGCCGTAACTTTGTTTTTCTTTATTTTCTGTGAAAAAGGAGGACGACAGATGGATAAGAATGGTGCATTTGACGGTGCAAGGGCGATGAACAGGACGGCGGTTGCCTGTCATACGGTGATCGTCGCCGTGCTGGTGCTTGCCTATCTGATTGAGGTGCTTAAGGGAAGCAGAACGATAGGGTATTACGCGGTGTTTTCGCTGATTGCGATACTGCCGGTGGTGGCTGAATTTTTGCTGTATATGAGGAAGCCTTCGGACGGACGGTTAAAGTATGTGATAGGCGTGACATACAGTCTGTTTTATCTCTTTGTGGTGTTTACCACTGTCAATATGATTGCGTTTACATATATTATACCGCTTTGCCTCGTGCTGGTTTTGTATTCGGATGTGAAGCTCTGCGCCTGGGTGTCAGGAGCGGGAATTGTCATCAATCTGGCGTTTCTTGGGTGGCAGGGAGTTGTGGGAGGCATTAAGGCCGAGGACATTGCAACATACGAAATACGGATAGTGCTTCTCATACTGGTATCGATTTTCCTGTGCCGTTCCACGAAGACGCTGGAAAAAATCAATGCGTCCAAACTGCAGGAGCTGGATCAGGAGAAGGAGAACGTATCCGCGTTGCTTGAGCGTGTGATGCGCATATCGGGGCAGATGTCGGGTGGTATTCTGGAGGTGGCAGGCCGGATGCATGAGCTGGGGGACGCGGTAGCGGAAACGAGAAACGCCATGCAGGAAGTGTCGGAGGGCACCAACGAGACGGCCAGGTCAATACAGAATCAGATGGGAAAGACAGCGGAGATCCAGAATCACATTGAACAGATGGCGGACGTGATGACTTCCATCTCGCAGAGTATGACGGAGGCCAAAGACAGCGTGCGGCTTGGCAGGGAGAATCTGGACATGCTGATGAGGCAGATGCAAAATACTGAGCGGGCAGGAGGACAGGCGGTGGCGGATATGAAGGAGCTGGAGGAATACACCGCCAACATGCAGTCTATCATAGATATGATTACCAACGTGGCAAGCCAGACCAGCCTGCTTGCCCTGAATGCAAGTATTGAGGCGGCGCGCGCCGGGGAAGCCGGAAAGGGCTTCGCGGTGGTGGCGACGGAGATATCCGGTCTGGCGAACCAGACGCAGGGCGCTACGGTAAATATCACGGATGTGATCCGCAACGTTTCGGAAAAAATTAAGGTTGTAGTGGGGGCGGTTGAGGAGCTGATGGAGAGCAGCCGGAAACAGAGCGAATCCGCGGCGCAGGCGGCTGACGGTTTTGAGAAGATCGCGGTCGGCACGGATCATGTGGATGAGCAGAGCAGGCGCCTGGATCAGGCCGTAAGGCAGCTTGCGGGCGCCAACGGCGTGATTGTCGAGAACGTGCAGACGATTTCTGCCATAGTGCAGGAGGTATCCGCCCATTCCCAGGAGACTGTCAGCGTCAGCGAGAACAATACAAGGATTGTCGCGGAGGTAGACAGACTTGTGGAGGATCTTAGTGAACAGGCGCAGCAGTTGAAACAGAACCAGAATTGATATATATTAAGATATATATATCAATTCAGGAAGAAGGGAAAGAAAAATGGGATTTTTAAAAAATCAGTTTTCCAGCGTTATCGAATGGAACGAAAACGGTGCGGGCGTTTTGTTCTATAAGTTTCAGAATCAGGAGATCAAGAAAGGTTCCCGGCTGATTATCCGTCCGGGGCAGGATGCCATTTTCCTGTATAACGGCAGAGTGGAAGGTATTTTTGAGGAGGATGGAGATTACGACATCGAGTCGGATATCATCCCCTTTCTCACTACTTTGAAGAGCTTTAAGTTCGGGTTCAGCACGCCTCTTCGGGCGGAAGTGCTTTTTATCAACACAAAGGAGCTTCTGGTAAAATGGGGCACGAAGAACGCCATCAATCTTCAGGCGCCGGGCCTTCCGGGCGGTATGCCGATCCGGGCGTTTGGTACGTTCAACTGCAGGGTGGCGCAGCATGACGTTCTGATCGAGAAGCTGGCGGGTATCAGGCAGACATACACGGTGAATGACGTGAAAGAACGCATCATCGCGAGTCTTGACCAGCTTCTCATGAGCTGGATCAGCAGAGAGGGCCGCGATATGTTCAATCTCCAGGCGGATGCGAGAAACATCGCAAAGGGGATCGAGAGTGATCTGGACGCCGATATGAGGACTCTTGGCATCGCCATTTCAGGGTTTACGATCGAGAGCTTCTCCTACCCGGAAGAGATACGCAAGATGCAGGAGAAGGCGGCGGCGCAGGCCATGGTCGGGGACATGAACAAGTACACCCAAATGGCGGCGGCGGACGCGATAGGAAAAGGAGGCGGCGGCGCAGGCATGGCGTCCGATATGGTTGGACTGCAGATGGGGATGGCTATCGGCCAGCAGATGGTGAACCAGATGAATATGGGAGGTGCGGCAAACAAAATGCAGGGGCAGCAGGCGCCACAGGCAGGCGCCGGGCCGAAGTTTTGCCCCAACTGCGGCACACCCACCACAGGGACAAAATTCTGTGGCAACTGCGGCAACCAATTATACCAGTAAGGATATGGAGCGATGAGTATATATGATACGTTAAATGACAGGCAGAGACAGGCTGTCATGCAGACTGAGGGACCGGTGCTGATTCTTGCGGGCGCCGGTTCCGGCAAGACAAGAGTTTTGACGCACAGGGTGGCATACTTGATGGATCAGGCAGGTGTGGCGCCCTATCATATTCTGGCCATCACTTTCACCAATAAGGCGGCGGGGGAGATGCGGGAACGTGTGGATAAAATCGTCGGCTTCGGCGCGGAGCAGGTATGGGTATCCACCTTCCATTCCACTTGTGTGCGGATCTTGCGCAGATATATAGACAGATTGGGCTACGACAATCACTTTACGATCTACGATACGGACGACCAGAAGAGCATCATGAAGGAAGTCTGCAAAAAGCTGCAGATTGACACGAAGATGCTCAAGGAGAGGACGATTTTAGGAGCCATCTCCTCCGCAAAGGACGAACTGATCGATCCGCAGGAATACGAGATGCAAAATGGCTACGACTATAACGGAAGCAGGATTGCCAAGGCTTACAGGGAATATCAGGCGACTTTAAAGAAGAATAACGCGCTTGACTTTGACGACCTCATCATGAAGACAGTGGAGCTTTTTAAGACGGACGCGCAGGTGCTTTCCTCCTATCAGGATCGGTTCCGCTATATTATGGTGGACGAGTATCAGGATACGAACACCGCACAGTTTGAACTGATCAGGCTTCTGGCCAAGGGGCGCAGAAACCTTTGCGTGGTGGGGGATGACGATCAGTCTATCTATAAGTTCAGGGGAGCCAACATACGCAATATTCTGGACTTTGAGAAGGTATATCCCGACGCCTGTGTGGTGAAGCTGGAACAGAATTACCGTTCCACGCAGGTCGTTTTGGACGCGGCCAACGCGGTCATTAAAAACAACAGAGGGCGAAAGGAAAAGGCGCTCTGGACGGACAAACAGGAGGGAAACCGCATCTGCTTCAAGCAGTTTGATTCGGCTTTTGAGGAGGCTGAGTTTATTGCGGGGGATGTGGCAAAAAAGAAGAAAACGGAGCGGATATCCTACGGGGACTGCGCCGTGCTCTACCGCACGAACGCCCAGGCCCGCCTGCTTGAGGAGCGCTTTATCATGGAAGGTATTCCCTACGATGTGATAGGAGGCACAAACTTCTATTCCAGAAGAGAGATCAAGGATGTGCTGGCTTATCTGAAAACCATCGACAACGGCAAGGACGATGTGGCGGTGAAGCGGATCATCAATGTGCCAAGACGCGGCATAGGAGCGGCGACGATTTTGAGGGTGCAGGAATACGCGGATGAGTTGGGGATAAGCTTCTATGACGCGCTGAGGGAGGCGGATCAGATCGCTACTATCGGGCGAAGCGCTTCCAAGCTGAAACCTTTTGTGACAATGATACAGAGCTTTCGGAGTAAGGCGGAGTTCTACAGTCTGGCGGAGCTCGTAAAGGATGTGCTAGATCTGACAGGATATCTGAAAGAGCTGGAGGAGTCCGACGAGGAGGATGCTGCAGACCGCGTTGAAAATATCGAGGAGCTGGTCAATAAAGTGGTGGCTTACGAGGAGGAGAAAGAGGAGCCGGCCTTGAGCGAATTTCTGGAGGAAGTGGCTCTTGTGGCGGATATTGACCGTGTGGACGGGGACAGCGACCGGGTGCTTCTCATGACTCTGCACAGCGCCAAGGGACTGGAATTTGGGCATGTTTATCTGGCAGGTATGGAGGACGGCATGTTCCCCAGCTATATGAGCATCACGGCGGATGACCCGATGGAAATCGAGGAGGAAAGACGCCTGGCTTATGTGGGTATTACAAGGGCAAAGGAGGTGCTCACGCTTACCTGCGCGAGAAAGCGCATGGTGCGAGGGGAGACGCAGTACAACCCCGTCAGCCGTTTTGTGAGGGAAATTCCGCCGTCTCTTTTGGACAATACGCCGGTTGGCCGTCTGCCAAAGAAAGAGGAGATCTACGACGAGGATTCGCCGGAGAGAAACCGCCTGCAGGCCAGACCCTACGCGGCGGCAACAAAACCTTTTTCCGAACCGGTAAAGCCCTATGCGGCAACCCCCGACGCCTACACGGCTAGAAAAAAGCCTGTGGCGGTTCCCATCAGGCGGGGCGCGGGGAAGACACCGGTTACGGTGGGAGGAAATCCATTTTCTTCCGGAGGAAAAGCGGCCGGGACAAAGGCAGTTTCCGAGCCGGGTGCGTCAGGAAAGATCGGCTATGAGGCAGGCGACCGGGTGCGCCATGCCCGGTACGGTGAGGGTACAGTCTTAAAGATTGAGCCGGGCCCCAGGGACAGCCAGGTGACGGTGATTTTCGACGAGGCGGGACAAAAGATCATGTACGCGGGTTTCGCAAAACTTCAGAAAATATAAAATAGGAATATAATTTCTATATTTTTCATAAAATAAGATATTCAGATGTGGTAAAATCTGAGCAGACGTGGTATACTATACGCGATGACAATGACCGGAGCGCAGACAGCCCGCGGACGGGAAAACTCCAGGTTTTTGAGTTTGCACTGTGGAGATGAGCGCGGTCACAACGCAAGGGAAAGAGAGGGCTACAGCATGAGCAAAAAGGAGATTTTGAATAAATTGGATGAGATCATGGACGGTACGAGAGTGAATGAACTTCTCGGAAAGAAGCATGAGGAGGAGAAAGAGTGCAATAAGGTACTGTGGATATTTGCCGTGATCGGTGCAGTTGCAGCGGTGGCTGCCATTGCGTATGCTGTATATCGTTGCCTGACACCGGATTATCTTGAAGAGTTTGAGGATAATTTTGACGACGATTTCGATGACGATTTTTTTGAGGACGAAGACGAGGATGAAGAGACGGGCGAGTAAACCGGTTTTATAAAAAAGTTGAGATGGTGGGGCGGCGTAAATTTATGATTTGCGCCGCCTTGTTACGTGATGGAGGTTGGAGTGAAGAAAGGACAAATAATCGAAGGGATTGTAGAGCGGATGGATTTCCCGAATAAGGGAATTGTGATTTGTGAAGACGGCGTCTGCACGGTGAAAAATGCCTTGCCGGGACAGAAGGTCCGGGCGGCGGTGAACAAGGCGCGTAACGGAAAGTACGAGGGCAGGCTTTTGGAAGTGCTGGAACCTTCGCCTGCGGAGACTAAAAGTCCTTGCCCGCATTTTGGAAGCTGCGGCGGATGCACGTATCTGTCTTTTCCGTATGAGGAGAGCCTGGCGGTAAAAGAGGGACAGGTCAGGCGGCTGCTTGCGCCTGTGCTCGCTTCCCAGGATACAGAGTGCCGGTTTGAGAAAATAAAGGAAAGCCCCGCGGTTTACGGCTACAGAAATAAGATGGAATTTACGTTTGGCGACGAGGTGAAGGACGGGCCGCTGGCCCTCGGTATGCACAAGCGCGGAAGCTTTTACGATATTGTGTCGGTGACGGAATGCCGGATTGTGGAGGAGGACTACCGGAGAATCCTGCGCTGCGTCAGGGACTATTTTGCGGCGCAGCAGGAGCAGGGTATCGGCATTTCCTTTTATCACAGACTGCGCCATACCGGATATCTGCGCCATCTTCTCGTACGCAGGGCGACGAGGACAGGGGAAATACTGATTGCGCTTGTCACAACAAGCCAAATGAAAGGTGAGACGGTGGAGGGCGGTATGGAAGAGCAGGAGATACTGGATGGCCTGAAGGAACGGTTGCTGGCGCTTTCCTTGGACGGCCGGATTGTGGGTGTTTTGCATATCAGAAACGATGCGGTGGCGGATGTGGTGAGAAGCGACGAGACGCGCGTCCTCTACGGGCAGGATTACTTTTACGAAGAGCTCCTCGGATTAAAGTTTAAAATATCAGCCTTTTCCTTTTTCCAGACAAACAGTATGGGCGCGGAGGTGCTCTACCGCACGGCGAGGGAATATATCGCGAGGTATCTTTGCGATGCTCCCGGCGAGGATGAAGCTTTACGGAAGGATAAAGTCGTCTACGACTTGTACAGCGGCACCGGCACGATCGCCCAGCTTATGGCGCCCGTGGCAAAGAAAGTGATCGGTGTGGAGATTGTGGAGGAGGCCGTTTTGGCGGCGAGAAAGAACGCGGAGCTAAATGGTTTACATAACTGCAACTTTATCGCGGGAGACGTATTGAAAGTGCTGGATGAAATCGAGGAGAAGCCGGATGTGATTATTCTTGACCCGCCCAGAGACGGCGTGCACCCGAAAGCGCTTTCAAAAATTATCGGTTACGGCGTGGCGCATATTTTGTATATATCCTGCAAGGCGAGCAGCCTGGCGAGAGATCTCGAGGTGTTTCTCTCGCGGGGGTATGAGGCGGAAAGATGCGTGGCCATAGACCAGTTCCCCTGGACGACGGGGGTGGAGTGCGTATGCCTCTTGACTAACCGAAAATCTAAGCCCGATTCCGCAGAAAAAACCGTTGACCTTAAATGGTGCAGGGCGTGAAAAATATATTTGCAAACTGCGTGAACTTACAGTAAGATGAGAGAGGGGGAGACGAAGGAGGAACGGCGTTGTTAAATATACTGCGGCGCATCCAGGCGGATAAAAAGCCCCGGACGAGAGTGGCGGGGAGCGGCTGCGGGCCCGGAGAGAGGGATAAACTGACGGGTGCGGTTACTAAAAGAGCTTTTCAGAAAAAAGTGGAAAGTGTGTTGGCGGACAGCCAGGGGAATGGCTGTCTTCTTTTGGTGGATGTAGACTGTATGAGGAGGATCAACGAGAGCTTCGGCAGGGAGACGGGCGACCGGGTTTTGCAGGCGGTATTTGATGTTCTGCGGGAGAATTTTCGTGCGGGGGACGTCATTGGGAGGCTTACGGAGGATAGCTTCGGCATTTGGATAGTGGGGCTTTCGGCTGACCAGGTGAGCGGTATCAGACGACGGATTGCCATAGTAAACGACAGGCTCTTGCACAACGGGAGGGGACTTCCGCAGGTTACGCTCAGTGCGGGAGCAGCGCTTGGAGAATCCGGCGGGAGTTACAGGGAGCTGTATGAGCAGGCGAGGAAAGTGTTGTACCATGTCAAGGAAGGCGGCCGATGCGGCTGCGAGGTGTATGTAGACAGGAGGAGTGACTGACAATGGGTGGTTTTTTTGGAGTGGCATCGAAGGAGAACTGTATATTTGACTTGTTTTTTGGAACGGATTATCATTCGCACCTGGGAACAAGACGGGCCGGCATGGCGGTGTATGACGCGAAGGAAGGTTTTAACCGTGCGATTCACAACATCGAGAACACGCCGTTTCGCACCAAGTTTGACAAGGACGTGAACAAAATGAACGGCACGCTGGGGATCGGCTGTATTTCGGATTATGAGCCTCAGCCGCTTATTATACGATCGCACCATGGCACCTACGCCATCACCACTGTCGGGAAAATTAACAATAAAGACGAGATCGTGTCGGAGATTTTTCAAAATGGCAAGGGGCATTTTCTGGAGATGAGCGGCGGCGATATCAATGCCACGGAGCTTGTGGCGGCGGTGATCAACCAGCGGGACAATCTGATCGAGGGTATCCGCTATGCGCAGGAGCTGATCGACGGCTCCATGACCATGCTTTTGATGACGCCGAAGGGAATTTACGCGGCGAGAGATCGAATGGGGCGTACTCCTGTCAGCATCGGTAAGAAGGAGGATGCTTTCTGTATATCCTTCGAGAGCTTTGCCTATTTGAATCTTGGCTACGCGCCGGAGCGGGAGCTGGGCCCCGGTGAGATTGCCATTGTGACGGCGGAGGGGGTACAGTCCCTTGTGGCGCCGGGCAAGGATATGAAAATATGTACCTTTTTGTGGGTTTATTACGGGTATCCTTCTTCTTCCTACGAGGGGATCAGCGTCGAGGAGATGCGTTACCATTGCGGCGCGCTGTTAGCGAAGCGGGACGATGCAGCGCCCGATATTGTGGCGGGGGTGCCTGATTCCGGCACGGCCCACGCCATCGGCTACGCCAACGAGTCGGGGATTCCGTTTTCCAGGCCGTTTATCAAATATACGCCGACCTGGCCCCGCTCCTTCATGCCGACCATACAGAGTAAGAGAAACCTGATCGCGAAGATGAAGATGCTTCCGGTGCACGATCTGATCAAGGGTAGAAGCCTTCTTTTGATTGACGATTCCATCGTGCGGGGTACGCAGTTACGGGAGACGACGGAATTTTTGTATCAGAGCGGGGCGAAGGAGGTACACATCAGACCGGCTTGTCCGCCGCTACTCTACGGCTGCAAGTATCTGAATTTTTCCCGGTCGACCTCGGAGATGGAGCTGATCGCCCGTCGGGTGATCCAGGAGTTGGAGGAGGGGAACAAGTACCCGAACCTGGAAGTTTATGTGGATCCCGACAGCGAAGAGTACGGACGGATGCTGGAAAAAATCAGGGAGAAGCTAAACTTTACGACGCTTCGCTATCATCGTTTGGACGATATGATCGCGTCGGTGGGGATTGACAAATGTAAGCTGTGTACATATTGCTGGGACGGCCGAATCTGATTTTGAGGGGACATACATAGATGATTTTTAAATGTAAAAACTGTGGCGGTAACACCGTGTACGCGCCGGAGAAGGGCGGGATGTACTGTCCTCACTGCGAGAGTGTGGACAGCGAGGAACTGATCGCGGAAAGCTCGCTTCTGCAATGTATAAACTGCGGCGCGCCCATAGAGATTACGGATTACACCTCAGCTTTGCGCTGCGGGCACTGCGGCACTTATCTTGTGCTGAATGAGCGGGTGGAGGGCGCTTTTGAACCGAGGCGGATTTTGCCGTTCCATGTGAGCAGGCAGATGGCGGTGCAGGCGATGGAGAGAGAGTTTTCTAAGAGGCTATTTGCGCCCTCCGACTTTTTGTCCGCGAAGAGTCTGGAGAAGATGGAGGGAATTTACGTACCTTTCTGGCTCTATGATTTCGGAGCCGACTATGATTTTGCCGGGGAGGGAATCAAGGTCAGGACATGGAGGAGCGGCGATACGGAGTACACGGAGACTTCCTACTATGAAGTGCTGAGGAGGATGGATGTGGACTTTGACCAGATCCCGGTAGACGCCTCCTACGCGATGGACGACGGGATTATGGACTTGATGGAGCCTTATGATTATCTGGATCTTACCGATTTTATGCCAAAATATATGTCCGGGTATTACGCGGAGCTGTACAACCAGGATGCGGCTTCTCTTGCGGAGAGGGCGAAGGGCAAGGCGAGGGAAGCTTCGGAGGAGCTCTTGCAAGGCTCTATGTCCGGCTATATGACGGTGCGTCCTCTGCGTAAAAATCTGAATCTGGCGCAGACGGATACATGCTATGCCCTGATGCCGGTGTGGCAGTATACCTACCGCTACAAGGACAGGCAATACCTGTATCATGTCAACGGACAGACGGGGAAGGTGGTTGGTACAACACCGGTTTCGAGGGCAAAGGTGTTGGCCTACAGCGCTTCGGTGTTTGCGGTGGTGACGGCGGTCTGTTTTATGGCTGTTCATGTGATCGAGATTTTGTAGGAGGGAAGGGCCGGGATTTTGAGGGAATATTTTCGCTATTTTAAGTGGCTTTATATTATTTTGGCGGCTATGGGGCTGCTGACGCTGACGCTTCATGTAGGACACTGGGGGATCGCAAAGGCGGTGGACTATCAGCGGACAAACACGGCGTGCGCGACGCCGGAACGTGTTTTTGACCGTGCCGATGTGTTGACGGACAAGGAAGAAGATAAGCTTCGCCGTCTGATTGCTAAGAGAGAGAAACAGACGGGGTGCGATATAGTGCTTGTCACTTTGGATGAACCTTTAGAGGAGTATGCCAGAGCCATAGAGCCGGGGGTGAGTTCGGATGAGTATGTCCGTGTCTTTGCGGAGAGGAGTTGGGAGGAGCAGGGATTCGGATACGATAAGCCGGACGGGGACGGCGTGATGCTTGTGGACAACTGGTCAAGAGAGGACGACGGCAGGATCCATACATGGTTTTGCACGACCGGAAGGGCCTACGACGCTTATTATGTGGAGGACGTGGATCACCTTCTGGATCAGGTATACCGCTATGTGGAAAGCGACCCTTACCGTGCTTACAAAACCTACGTCAATACCTTTTATCATGATATGCTTGGATGGAGAGTGTCGCATGTAAACTTGCCGGGATTTTTGCCCTGGCTGGCAGGAATAATAGCGGCTGTTATGTTTGCGTCACTCAACTGGCGCTCCAAGGAGGGGAAAAAGACGACTACGGCTGTCACTTATGTGGCGGGCAGGGCGCCGGTTTTTCGCGTATCGGAAGACCGATTCCTGCATAAGACCGTGACGCGCCGCAAGATTGAGACGAGCAGCGGAGGCGGAGGCGGCGGTGGAAGCAGCCACGGAGGCGGAGGCGGTCATCACGGAGGAGGCGGCCGCAGCCGATAAAAAGAGCGGGTGCATGGCACCCGCCCTTTTAAATATTCGCTGCTGTTTTTGATTTCTTATGCCATTTTGTTTACGGCAAGAGACATACGGGAAATCTTTCTGGCAGAAGTATTTTTGTGGTACACGCCCTTTTTGGTTGCCTTGTCGATGGCGGAAGTAGCGGCGAGCAGCGCGCTCTGTGCGGCTTCCTTGTCTTTCGCGTCAATGGCAGCGTACACTTTCTTGATCGCTGTCTTGACACTGGACTTGATAGACTTGTTTCTGTCAGCTTTCGTCTTGTTTACCAGAATTCTCTTTTTTGCAGATTTGATGTTAGCCATAGCATCCTCCATTTCAAAACATTTGCTTTTCGTTAGCTTAATCTTATAGGGACGTGTCTCATTAAATACGGACACGGACGTCTTAATGGAAACACACGCATATTATTTTAGATTATGGAAATGGGGATGTCAATACATATTTTGTACATTTTTGCAAAAAATAGAAAACAAAATGGGCAAGCGGAAGAATGATGCATAAAATATAATAGCTGCAAAAGAAAAGTGAGCGGCTGCGAAGCAGGCATTCCCTTTTTTGCGGCGTTAACGGGCAAGCGTCCGATGAAACCGGGCACAGAGCGCGAAGAGCGCGGCTTGCGGGTTAAGGAAACGTATCATTCGTTGCAGTCTTGTCAGGACGGAAAGGAATGGAAAGTGCTATGGATAGCTGGTCAAATGTCAGGACGGACTTGGCGTTGGAAGCCAGAGAGGGAATTGGGGAAAAAGAGTCCGGGCTTCATGGAGTGGAAGTGGAGGAGTTCTATGATGAGGCAAGTGACGTGCATATTACCCGTGTAGTGATAGAGACGAAAAATGGGGCAAAAGCGCTTGGGAAGCCCATGGGAACTTACATTACGCTGGAAGCGCCTGCCATGACGGAGCCGGAGGATGACTATCATCAGGAAATATCAGGCATTCTGGCAAAGCAGCTTCGGGGAATTTTGCCAAATCCGGATAAGGAGCAGTCGATTCTGGTGGTGGGACTCGGTAACCGGGAGGTGACCGCGGACTCCCTTGGCCCGAATGTGGTGGATAATCTGTTTGTCAACAGGCATATCGTGATGGAGTACGGGAAAGTGGCATACAACCGGACAAAGATGCATCTGGTGAGCAGTCTGGTGCCGGGAGTGATGGCGAAGACCGGAATGGAGTCGGCGGAGATCATCAAGGGTGTGATTGGGGAGACGAAGCCGGATCTGGTGATAGCGATAGACGCTTTGGCGGCCCGTTCCACCAAGCGTCTAAACCGTACTATCCAAATTACAAACACGGGTATTCATCCGGGCTCGGGCGTTGGCAATCATCGAAACGCGATCACCAAAGAAACGCTTCATATCCCGGTACTTGCCCTGGGAGTGCCTACCGTAGTGGATGCGGCTACCATTGTGGGCGACGCCATGGGAGAGCGCCCCGCTACGCTAAAGGAGTTGAACAATATGTATGTCACCACCAAGGATGTGGATCAGCAGATCCGCCAGATCAGCCATATCATCTGCGACGGGATAAACGGCGCTTTGAATTTCTGAGAAAGCTTCCGGGCGGAAGTGGTGGCATGAAGTCCCGGTGAACGTGCATATATCTTAATATGTACAAGAACAGGGGACGACTAAAAATATTATTAATAGCGATTGTTATTATATTCGTCGGGTTTGGATGTGCGGAATTGCTCCGGGAACGGGAGAAAAAGGCGGGCCCGTCTGCTCTGCGCGGTATCGCGGAGGCGTGGGTGATGGAGCCTTATCTGCCGGGCGTTCGCAGAATGTATGAGGGGAGCCGTGAGCTGTCGGAGGAGGGCGTTTTGATGAAAGGGCTTTTCTCCCAGTATCCGGGTCTTCTTTTTGCATGGGAAAACGGGGAGGAGGGCGTGACGGAGAGCGATTACGCCAGGCTGCTTTTGCCGGAGGGGAGCGACGAGGATCACAAAGGGCTTCCGGAGGAAGCGCTCGAGTACGGTGACGACGCCATGCATCTGGAAAAAAGTCTGGAGTCTGCGCTATTAAAGGAAAACGAGAGTTATTTAACGGCGGAAGAGGAGGAAGGAGAGCCGGAGGAGGAAGCCGAAACGGAGCCGGAGGAGCAATCCTTTGTTCAGGTGGAGGAGAAGAGCTACCGCTATCAGTGGGAGGAGCTGTCCTCCTACGAGGCGCTGATCAAAGCGTTTTATGCGGTGGACAGCACAACCGTGGCGGGGGAGGAGCTTCTGCGGGCACAGACGTTTCTGGAGAAGGACATGCGGATTCACGGGAGCGCGGAGGAGCCGCAGATTTTGATCTATCACACACATTCGAGAGAGTCTTTTGCGGATTCTGTGCCGGGGGATGCAAACAGCGGGATTTTGGGAGCGGGGGAGTATCTGGCCACTCTTTTGCGTGAGCGCTACGGCTACAATGTGATACATGACGTCGGGTGTTATGACGAGGATCGGTCTTACGCATATGAAAAATCTCTTCCGGCGGTGGAGGCGCTTTTGGAAAAGTATCCTTCCATCGAGGCGGTGATCGATCTGCACAGGGATGAGATGCCCGAGGACAGGCGTCTTGTGACGCAGGTACAGGGACGTCCAACAGCGCAGTTTATGTTTTTTAACGGGTTGTGCCGCACGAAAAAGGGAGCGATTGAGCAACTGGAAAACCCGTACCTTGCGGACAATCTGGCACTGTCCTTCCAGATGCAGGCGGCCTGTAACGAATACTATCCGGGAATCGTGCGCAGAATTTATCTGAAAGCGTACCGCTACAATATGCACCTTTGCCCGAAATCGCTGCTGATAGAGCTCGGCGCGCAGAACAATACGGAGGAGGAAATACATAACGCATGTGATCCTCTGGCTCACGTGCTGGATTTGGTCTTTAGCGGAAGGGAGCCGGAGCGGGAGGATGAGCCGGAGGGCGATTGATGTGGACATCCTGTTTCATATTTGCTATACTTGCGTGGGAAGAACTTCTAAATCGCTCACGCCTCATGGCGTTTCGCAGAGAAGTTCCAGGTTTCACGCCGGAGTGTGGCATTCTTCGAAAGGACGAAAGGTAGCAGAGGGTATAGCATGGATCAGAGTAAAATCAGAAATTTTTGTATTGTCGCCCACATCGATCACGGCAAGTCGACGTTGGCGGACAGAATTATAGAGAAAACGGGGCTTTTGACAAGCCGGGAGATGCAGGCGCAGATTCTTGACAATATGGATCTGGAGCGGGAGCGGGGAATCACCATCAAAGCCCAGACCGTGCGCATTGTCTATCAGGCGAAGGACGGGAACGAGTATATTTTTAACCTGATTGACACCCCCGGCCATGTGGATTTCAACTATGAGGTGAGCCGTTCCCTGGCAGCCTGCGACGGTGCGATTTTGGTGGTGGATGCGGCCCAGGGCATTGAAGCGCAGACGCTTGCCAACGTGTATCTGGCTCTTGACCATGATCTTGATGTGTTTCCGGTTATCAATAAGATCGATCTGCCAAGCGCCGACCCGGAGCGGGTGAAAAACGAGATTGAAGACGTGATCGGCATTGAGGCGCAGGATGCGCCGCTTATTTCCGCCAAAAACGGGATAGGCGTCGAGGAAGTGCTTGAAGCCGTGGTGGAGAAAATTCCGGCTCCCGGAGGAAGCCCCGATAATCCTTTGCAGGCGCTTATCTTCGATTCGGTTTACGATTCCTACAAAGGTGTGATCGTGTTCTGCCGCATCAAGGAAGGGCGGGTGAAAAAGGGTACAAAAATCAGGATGATGGCTACCGGCGCTTCCGCCGAGGTGGTGGAGGTGGGGTATTTTGGCGCGGGCCAGTTCATTCCCTGTGAGGAGCTTACGGCGGGAATGGTCGGATATCTGACCGCTTCCATCAAAAACGTGAAGGATACCGCGGTGGGCGATACCGTCACCGATATGGATAATCCTTGCGCGGAGCCGCTGCCCGGCTATAAGAAAGTCAACTCCATGGTCTACTGCGGCATGTATCCCGCGGATGGGGCAAAGTATCCGGATCTGCGCGACGCGCTGGAAAAGCTGAAGCTCAACGACGCTTCCTTAAATTATGAACCGGAGACTTCCATTGCCCTGGGCTTCGGATTCCGCTGCGGTTTTTTGGGACTTTTGCATTTGGAGATCATACAGGAGCGTCTGGAGAGGGAGTACAATCTCGATCTGGTGACAACGGCACCGGGTGTTATTTATAGAGTGTACAAGACAAACGGGGAGATGACAGAGCTGACGAACCCTTCGAACCTGCCGGACCCTTCCGAGATCGACTACATGGAGGAGCCTGTGGTCAGCGCGGAGATCATGGTGACCACGGAGTTCATCGGTCCCATCATGCAGCTTTGTCAGGAGAGGAGAGGCCGATATATCAGCACCGAGTACATTGAGGCGTCCCGTGCGCTCTTAAAGTACGAGCTGCCTTTGAACGAGATCATTTATGACTTTTTCGATGCTTTGAAATCCCGTTCGAGAGGCTACGCTTCCTTTGACTACGAGTTAAAAGGATACGAGCAGTCGAAGCTTGTGAAGCTGGACATTCTGATCAATCACGACGAGGTGGACGCGCTCTCCTTCATCGTCCATGCGGACAGTGCCTATGAGCGAGGACGGAGGATGTGCGAGAAGCTGAAAGAGGAAATTCCCAGGCATCTTTTTGAGATTCCGATCCAGGCGGCGGTGGGCGGCAAGATCATTGCCAGGGAGACGGTCAAGGCCGTGAGAAAGGACGTTCTCGCCAAGTGCTACGGCGGAGACATCACCCGAAAGAAGAAGCTGCTCGAAAAGCAGAAAGAAGGCAAGAAACGTATGCGCCAGGTAGGTAACGTGGAGATTCCGCAGAGCGCTTTTATGAGCGTGCTGAAATTGGACGACAACTGATTATGAAAAATTTGAGTATCTATATCCATATTCCGTTCTGCGTCAGAAAGTGCCTCTACTGTGATTTTCTTTCCGCACCTGCGTCGGGGAAGGAAATGGAAAGTTATGTAAACCTTCTGCTTCGGGAAATAAAAAGACATGCGATATTTTATGGGGATCACAGAGTGATCTCCATCTTTATGGGCGGGGGTACGCCCTCCATTCTGCCGGCACGGGAGACAGGGAGGATTCTGGAACAAATCAGAAACAGCTTTTTTCTGGCGGAGGATGCGGAGATTACTGTAGAATGCAATCCGGGCACGGTGACGGCGGAGAAATTTGAAGATTACATAACCTATGGTATTAATCGCCTCAGCATTGGGTTGCAGTCAACGGATGACGGGGAGCTTTCGCGCATCGGGCGGATTCACGATTACCGCTGCTTTTTGGAGACTTACAGGCTGGCCAGAGAGGCGGGGATTCGCAACATCAATATCGACCTGATGTCAGGATTGCCGGGGCAGAGCGTGGATTCCTATGTGGAGACACTGAAAAAGGTGATCGCCCTCGAGCCGGAGCATATCTCCGCATACAGCCTGATCCTGGAGGAAGGAACGGAACTTTATGTAAACCAGAAAAACTATTGCTTTCCCGACGAGGAGGCGGATCGGGAGATGTACCGGCTGACGGGGGAGTATCTGCGGGAGGCCGGCTTTCACCGCTACGAGATTTCCAATTATGCGAGAAAGGGGCGGGAGTGCCGTCACAACAGGGTCTACTGGCAGCGAGGGGACTATCTTGGCCTTGGCCTTGGCGCTTCCTCGATGGTAAACAATATCCGCTGGAAAAACCAGGAGAACGGGCGGGCATATGCCGGCTGCGTGGCGCGCTTAGAGGGCGCGGCGGCATGTGCGCCCGGGGGCAGAGCTTTTGCGGACGCGCTGCGAAGCGCGGGGCTTATGGAGGTGCAGGAGCTTTCGTGCAAAGAGCAGATGGAGGAATTTATGTTTTTGGGGCTCAGGCTGATGGAGGGCGTGGATACGCGCGAGTTTGAGCGATTGTTTTTAATATCGACGCAGGAGGTTTACGGAAAGTCTCTTGCCGGCTTATTGGAGGCCGGCCTTATAAAGCGGGACGGGACGCAGCTTCGCCTGACCCCTCGGGGAATCGACTTGAGCAATATGGTTTTTGCGGAGTTTCTGCTGTGAGGAGTGAGGATTGTCCGCTGGAACAGTATTGTATTTCTACTGCCGGACATGTATAATGTATGTAGGCTATAAAGAGGAAGCAAACGGACGGGCAAATGTCCGATGAGATCGGACGGGGAGCGCCGAAGGCGCGTATTTGCGAGCCGGATAGCAGTGTAACCGCACAAGGGAAACAGGCTGGTTATTTGAATTGGGACAGATGGAAAGGCACTTGGAAAGCCACCGGGTCATAGAATAGAGTAAATGGACTTTGGAGGCTTCTTTTGAAGACATTCAGCCAGCCACTTTCTGCGAAGGATGAGGCAGCCTATCTTGGGCGGCTTAAGACAGGCAGCGAAAGAGAGCGCGGGGAGGCCAAGGGTATTTTGGTAGAGCGTAACCTGCGCCTTGTGGCCCACATTGCCAAGAAGTACCAGAACGTGGACGAGGACATGGAAGATCTGATTTCCATCGGCACCATCGGCCTGATCAAAGCGATCGATTCTTTCGACGCGGGAAAGGGGAAGTTGAGCACCTATGCCTCCCGCTGTATAGACAACGAGCTCCTGATGCTGCTCAGGGCAAAGAAAAAGACTTCCAGAGAGGTATCCTTGTATGAACCCATCGGAACAGACAGAGAGGGCAATGAGATCAGCCTTCTTGATATCATCGAGCAGGATCAGGTGGACGTGGTTGACCGGATGGAGACGGAGGATAAGCTGCAAAGACTGAAAGGTCTGATTGCCGAAAGGCTTTCGGACAGGGAAAGGGAAATTCTTATACTGCGCTATGGCCTTATGGGCGGACGGGAGGTCACCCAGCGGGAAATCGGCCTCAGACTTGGTATTTCCAGGAGCTACGTATCAAGGATCGAGAAACGGGCACTGGAAAAGCTGAAGGAAGGATACGAGGCTTTCGGCATGACGTGAGGATAGATGGGAGGGGACAGGACAATGCGTTTTGTAAAGAGCGAAGATTTAAAAACCGGAATGAGACTGGCGCGTCCTATATACAATAAGAACGGCGTTTTGCTTTACGAGAGAAATTCCAAGCTGTCCGGGCAGGGCATCGTCAGTATTCGAAATTTTGGACTGTTGGGCATTTTTATTCTGGAGCCGGCGGAGCCGGTTCCCCCTATGACGAGGGCGGATGTAGAGTTTGAGCGTTTCCAGACGATGTGCGTCTTTTCCATCAGAGAGGAGCTGGACTCGATTGCTAAGACGGGACGCGCCCAAAAGACGCGGCAGATCGCATCGGAGATCATAAGGAACTACGGACATTTGGACGCGAAGATCAATTTTTTACAAAATCTGCGCAGTAAAGAAGATTATACATACAAGCATTCTCTGAACGTGGCGATTCTCTGCGCTATGATAACGAATGTTATGAATATGATGGTGGAGGAGCAGAGGGAGACGGTGCAGGCTGCCCTTGTCCACGACATCGGAAAGATTATGCGCTTTGAGGAGGAGATCGCGGCGGGTGGCTCTCTGGCCGATTTGACGACGGAAGCAAAAGAGATTGCCGGACATGCTTTCCTGGAGGAAGCGTTTTCGTCGAAGCCAAACATCAAAAGAATCTGCTCCCAGGCGCAGAAGCTTCTTTCAAGCATAAAGACGGGGGAGGATACCTCTTCCATCAGGCTGGTCAACGGCGCGAGAGTGCTTGCGGTGGCGGAGACATATGACAGAATGACGGCCATGAAATTTAACGAGGAGCCGGCTTCCGAGGTGGAGGCGCTCAAATACCTTCTGAATCATCCGAAGGTATTTCACGAGAAGGTGGTGGATGCCCTGATCAAGTCCGTCAATATTCTGGTGCCTGGCGTCAGCGTGGAGCTGAATACCGGCGAGAAAGCGCTTGTCCTTGCCGCCAATGAAAAGGACATTTTGCGTCCTCGGATACTGATGTTTCGGGATAACAGCGTCAGAGATCTCGCGGACCCGGATATGGAGGAGCTGGAGATTAAGGATATTATGAGGACGCTGGACAACCGCCATGTGATGGACATGGATCTTCTGAAAAAGTCCGGCATACAGGTCGAGGAGGAAGAGTACGTGGAAATCCCGATTATATGACGGTTGCGCCGGTAACAGTTCAGCCTTCGGCTTCACTGTCACCGTGGTTACTTCGTAACCACAATGCACACAAAATGCTCCAAAGTCGCATTTTGGCGCTTGCACAACTCCCAAAATCGCATATAGAGCGATTTTACTCGCGGAATAGTGCATGGCTGAACTGTTACCTGCGCCGGGCCTTTGCGCCCGGCGTTTCGATTTTCATGTTGACAAAATCCGCCGCAGAGCGCATGATAGACATATATAACATCTTTGTGTATTCTATTTTCTGTTTTCAGGCATTTCGCCGCAGAATTTCAAAGAGACGGGACAGGGTATTTTGAAAAGTGACTAAAGAGGAGGGATTTTTTTGCTCAGTACAATTACATCGGGGGCCGTTTACGGCGTTCACAGTCATCTGATTCAGGTGGAGGTGGATGTTTCCCAGGGATTGCCCTGCTTTCAGATCGTCGGCTTGCCCGGATCCGAAGTGCGGGAGGCGAGGGAGCGGGTGAAGGTGGCTTTGAAAAACGTGGGAGTCAGGCTGCCGCCCATGTGCATCAACATCAATCTTTCACCGGCGGATCTGCCCAAAAACGGCACCATGTTCGACCTGCCTGTGGCGGTGGGAATTCTGATTTCCCTGGGAAAGCTTAAGCAGGAAATGGTGCGGGATATGCTGCTTTTGGGGGAGCTTGGATTATCCGGCGAGCTCAAGCCCGTGAGAGGTGTTTTGCCTATTGTGAGGGAAGCGGCTGCGAGAGGGATTAAAAGATGCCTTCTGCCGGCCCAAAACGCCGGGGAGGGGGCTTTAATTGAAGAGCTTTTGAGTGTCGGCGCGGGGGATGTGAGCGAGGCCGTGGCATATCTTTCAGGCGAAAAGCAGATACCTCCCGCCAAAAGCCTTCCGGCGGGCGTCTGCACCGGGGAGGAGTGCGGGGAGGAGGGGCCGGATTTTGCGGATATAAACGGGCAGCAGGGATTGAAGCGGGCGGCGGAGGTGGCGGCCGCGGGCTTTCACAATCTGCTTGTCATCGGTGCGCCGGGTTCGGGAAAGACCATGCTGGCCAGGCGTATTCCGTCGATCCTGCCGCCTCTCTCCAGGGAGGAGAGTCTGGAGGTATCCACGATTTACAGCATATGCGGCCGACTGCAGCCGGGAGAGCCGCTAAAGCGAACAAGGCCCTTTTTGCATCCGCACCACACCGTTACTGACAGGGCGATGGCCGGAGGCGGGCGGATTCCCATGCCAGGGGTGATCAGCCTGGCTCACAGAGGTGTACTCTTTCTGGACGAACTGCCGGAGTTTAAAAGGGAGACGCTCGATATTTTAAGACAGCCCCTTGAGGACAGGCAGGTACAGATTGCAAGGAGCAGCGGAAGTTATGTCTATCCGGCGGATTTTATGCTGGTGGGAGCCATGAATCCATGTCCCTGCGGGTATTATCCGGACAGGGAGAGATGCAGATGCACGCCCTATGAGGTCAAGCGGTATTTAAACAGGGTATCGGGGCCGGTTCTCGACCGCATGGATATATGCGTGGAAGCCCTGCCCGTGGCGTTCTCGGATATCACGGCGCTAAGGCAGGAGGAGAGCAGCAGCCGTATAAGAGGACGTGTCATGGCGGCCAGAAAGAGACAGGAGCGGCGATTCGCCGGGACGGGACTTCATTTTAACGCGGACATGGGCGTGGGAGAGGTGGAACGGTTCTGTGCGCTGGGCGGCGAACAGCTTCGCTATATGGAGCGAATGTTTTCCTGTATGCAGCTAACGGCGAGAGCCTATCACCGCATTTTAAAGGTGGCCAGAACCATAGCGGATCTGGAGGGCAGCGAACGGATTGAGGAGATACATCTGGCCGAGGCGATCTGCTACAGACAGTCGGACCGGAAATATTGGGTTTGAAATTCCACAATGTGGAAGCGAGGAGGGTACATGAATGAAGAGGAGAAGGCTTACATACACTGGTTATGTCAGGCGGCGGGGACGGGAAACAGGAGCTTTTTGCGATCTTTGGAGGCTTTTGGGACGCCGCGGGAGCTTTACCGGCTGACTGTTCGCGGCGGGCTTTCAGGGAAGCTGTCGGGGCGGTGTAAGGAGAAAGCGGCGCGGATGGAACAGTTTACCAAGGGCTACGACGTGGCGGAGAGCTACGAGCGTATGGTGAAAAGGGGAATCCGTCTCGTTACGCAAAAGGAGGAGGCTTATCCCAAAAGGCTTTTAAAGATTTCGGATAAGCCCTACGTCCTGTATTACGCGGGCAGTCTGCCGGCGGAAGGGAAAAAGGCGGTTGCGCTTGTCGGGGCGAGAGAGTGCACGGCATACGGCCGGTATATGGCGGCGCAGTTTGGGACGGCCCTTGCCAGGGCGGGCGTGCAGCTTGTGAGCGGCATGGCGAGAGGGATTGACTGTGTTGGTCAGGAATCTGCCATGAAGGAGGGAGGCTATTCCGTGGGTGTTTTGGGATGCGGGGCTGATATCTGTTATCCGAGGGAGAACCGGGAACTTTATGAGGCTCTTCTGGAAAGAGGGGGCGTCTGCTCCGAATATCCGCCGGGGGTAGCGCCAAGGGCCGTGTTTTTTCCCCCGAGGAACCGTATTATCAGCGGCCTTAGCGACGCGGTCCTGGTGATTGAGGCAAGAGTGAAGAGCGGCACGCTTATCACGGTGGATATGGCGTTGGAGCAGGGACGCGAGGTCTATGCGCTGCCCGGGCGGGTCACCGATCCGTTAAGCTGCGGATGTAACCGCCTGATCAGGCAGGGAGCCGGGCTTTTGGCTTCGCCGGAGGAATTTTTGGAGGAGTTTTTGGGAGAATATCAGGGCAGGGAGAAATGTGTGCAGACAGAGCTTATCTTTTTGGAAGGGATACGAGGGGAGCTTTTTTCCCTTCTTGATTTTACACCCCTGCCGATTCAGGAACTACAGCGCAGATATGAGGAAAAGTATCAAAAAGCGATTGCGCTTCCTCTTCTATTTAAAGAAGTTTTGGAACTGTGCGCGGACGGCCATGCGGGGCAGGTGGCGGGAAACTATTTCGTGAAAATCATAAAAACATGAAGAAAAAGACAAAATTTTATTCTTGCCAGCCCGGAAATTTTGGTGTATAGTGTTGCTCGTTGAAATATTCAGCAATTTGTGAAGGGGTATTGCTATGGCTAAATATTTGGTAATTGTGGAGTCGCCTGCAAAGGTGAAGACAATCAAAAAATTTTTGGGCGCAAACTACGAGGTGGCGGCCAGCCAGGGACATGTGAGGGATCTTCCGAGAAGCGTCCTTGGCATCGACGTGGAAAACGACTTCGAACCGAAGTATATCACTATCCGGGGAAAGGGAGAAATCCTTGCAAATCTTCGCAAAGAGGTGAAGAAGGCCGAGAAGGTCTACCTCGCAACCGACCCGGACCGCGAGGGGGAGGCTATTTCGTGGCATTTGCTTTTTGCGCTGAAGCTTGAAAATAAAAAAGTATACCGGATCACTTTCAATGAAATTACAAAGACCGCGGTGAAGGAATCCTTGAGAAATGCCAGAGAAATTAACATGGATTTGGTGGACACCCAGCAGGCCAGAAGATGTCTGGACCGCATGGTGGGCTATAAGATCTCTCCCGTGCTGTGGGCGAAGGTTAAGAGGGGCCTGAGCGCGGGCCGCGTGCAGTCGGTGGCTCTTCGGATTATCTGCGACAGGGAGGAGGAGATAAGCGCTTTCATTCCCGAAGAGTATTGGACTTTGGACGCGCAGCTTAGGGTGGAGGGGGAAAAGAACCTCCTGACCGCGAAATATTACGGCACGACAAAGGAAAAACATACGATCGCTTCGAAAGAGGAGCTCGAGCGGATCAAAGGGGAGCTTTTCGGCGCGACATACAAGGTGAGCGCCGTAAAGACCGGCGAGCGTGTGAAGAAAGCGCCTTTGCCCTTCACCACCTCAACCTTGCAGCAGGAGGCCAGCAAGGTATTGAATTTCTCCACACAAAAGACGATGCGTCTGGCCCAGCAGCTCTATGAGGGCGTGGAAATCAAAGGCAACGGCACAACGGGTATCATCACCTATCTGCGTACGGATTCCACCAGGATATCGGAGGAGGCGGAGACGGCGGCCAGAACCTACATTACGGAAAAGTATGGGGAGGCCTACGCTGCCGGCGCGGAACAGGAGAAAAAGGCCGACAAAAAAATCCAGGATGCTCACGAGGCAATCCGCCCTACGGATATTGGGCGGCTTCCCATCGAGCTGAAGGAATCTCTGTCGAGAGATCAGTTCCGGCTCTATCAGCTTATCTGGAAGCGCTTTGCGGCCAGCCGCATGACGGAGGCGCGGTATGAGACTACCTCGGTGAAAATCGATGCAGGGGAGCACCGCTTTACCGTGGCTGCGTCCAAGCTTGTTTTCGACGGCTTTATGAGTGTCTACACCCAGGAGGAAGACAAGGAGGAAGGCAACACGCTGATTAAGGGGATTATGCCGGAGGCGGAGCTCTCCCTCGCGTCCCTGGAGGAGAAGCAGCATTTCACGCAGCCTGCCCCGCATTATACGGAGGCGTCTCTGGTGCGCGCCATGGAGGAGTTGGGAATCGGGCGGCCGAGCACCTATGCGCCCACCATCACAACGATACTTGCCAGACGGTATATCGTAAAAGAGAATAAAAATCTTTATGTAACCGAGCTGGGAGAGGTGGTCAACAGCATGATGAAGGAGGCTTTCCCCTCCATTGTGGATGTGAATTTCACGGCCACGATGGAAGCTCTTCTCGACGGCGTGGAGGAGGGCAATGTGAAGTGGAAAACGGTGGTGAAAAACTTCTATCCCGACTTGGAGGAGGCTGTGGAGAAAGCGGAGAAGGAGCTTGAGGAGGTGGAGATCGCGGATGAGCTCTCCGACGAGTTCTGTGATCTGTGCGGCAGGCAGATGGTGATCAAGTACGGTCCTCACGGCAGATTTCTGGCCTGTCCCGGCTTCCCCGACTGCAGAAATACAAAGCCCTACTTTGAAAAAATCGGGGTGGCCTGCCCTAAGTGCGGCAAGGATATCGTGCTGAAAAAAACAAAGAAGGGGCGTAAGTATTACGGATGCATCGACAACCCTGACTGTGATTTCATGGTGTGGCAAAAGCCGGTGGATGTGTCCTGTGACCGCTGTGGCAGTCTTGTCATGCTGCAGAAGGGAAATAAGCTGGTATGCGCCGATGAAACTTGCGGTTTTGTGAAGGATATGCCGAAGGAGAAGCTGGAAGTAAGATAAAATGTATGGAATATTTGGAAAAATGCGCATGATTTGTGTGAATAACAAATAAATTGCACCAAAACACATTGCAATTGCTCGAATCGCGTGATAAAATTAATGTATTACAGGCAAGGCAGCAAGAATTGGGGTGCAATACATGGGCAGCGTGCAATTATTGGATAAGACGAGAAAAATCGGGAAACTGTTACACAATAACAATTCCGGGAAGGTAGTGTTTAACGATATCTGTGACGTCCTGAAGGAAATCCTTTCCTCCAACGTGCTGGTGGTGAGCAGGAAAGGAAAGGTTTTGGGGATCGGCGGTATGCCGTCCGTGGAGTCCATCACGGAGCTGATCGTGGATCATGTGGGAGGCTTTATCGATCCCATGCTGAACGAGAGGCTTTTGGGGGTGTTATCCACCAAGGAGAACGTGAATCTGGAGACGATGGGCTTTGAGAGCCCGGGGATCAGAAGGTTCCAGGCGGTGATCGCGCCCATCGAGATTTCCGGCGAGAGGCTGGGGACTCTGTTTCTCTACAAGTGCGACGACCAGTACGACATCGACGATATCATTCTGTGCGAGTACGGAACCACCGTGGTGGGACTCGAGATGCTGCGGGCGGTGAGCGAGGAGAGCGCAGAGGAAAACCGCAAGGTGGCGGTTGTGAAATCGGCGATTTCCACACTCTCGTACTCGGAGATGGAGGCGATCACCCACATTTTCGATGAGCTGGGAGGCATGGAGGGAATTCTGGTAGCCAGCAAAATAGCCGACAAAGTCGGAATTACCCGCTCGGTTATCGTAAACGCCCTGAGAAAGTTTGAGAGTGCGGGTGTTATCGAATCCCGCTCCTCCGGCATGAAAGGCACCTACATCAAGGTGCTCAACGATGTGGTGTTCGAGGAAGTGGAAAAGCTCAAGGAACAGGGAAGGTTCTAAGGGATAGAAAGTATTGGCAGAAGGATCTGCGAAAAGTGCCGTATTTATGCACCGCAGATCCTTTTTTGATGTTTTGCGGAAATACTAATTTGCGAAAATCAATCGAAATATCTTGTTTTTTTTTCTAATTTATTTATAATGGAATATGGATTGTATTAACGTGGAAGGAGTGTGATTATGAGCTCATTGATCAATACGAATGCTTTTGATTATGTAAACGTGCTGGATAAGGCTATGGACGCGTCTTGGATCAGAAACGAAGCGATTTCCAACAATATTTCGAATATGGACACGCCAGGTTACAAGAGGCAGGATGTGAATTTCGAGACGCAGCTTGCCAAGGCTCTTCGTCATTCCCGGTATAAGTCCATGGACGCCAAGGTGTCGGATTTGAAGATGAACCGCTTAAAGCCCATCACCTACACGGATTATTCGGGCTTTTCGTACCGCATAGACGGCAACAACGTGGATCCGGATACGGAGGGGGTGTATCTGGCGAAAAACCAGGTGACGTATCAGGGACTTTACATGAGTGCGAAGCAGGAATTTAAGAATCTTAAGGCGGTTATGAAGTAATTGCAGGAAAGATCATTGGTTGGGAGTGTATAATATATAAGGAGGATACGGCATGTCGATATTCAGCTCTTTTGATATCAACGCGTCGGGTATGACTGCGGAGCGTTTCCGGATGGATACGATTTCCCAGAATGTGGCCAACGCGAACACAACCAGGACGGAGGACGGTACACCTTACCGGAGGAAAATCGTGGTGTTTGAGGAGAAAAACTCACAGACACCTTTTCACCAGGTTTTAAACAGGGCTACGGACCGCTATTCCGGTACCGGCGTAAAGGTGACGGGCGTCTACGAGGACAATGTGACGGAGGGAAATATGGTCTACGATCCTTCCCATCCTGATGCGGACGAGAACGGATATGTCATGTATCCGAACGTGAATATCATCACGGAATTTACGAATCTGATCGATGCGTCACGCGCCTATCAGGCCAATTCGACCGCTTTCAGCGCCAGCAAAAACATTGCAACCATGGGTCTTAATATGCTGAACGGATCATAAAACGGTATAAAATTACGGTAACACATGTTATATACATGCGCTGCGCATGGAAAGCATATATGGGAATGTTGGAGGAGACGTAGATGGCTTTGGATATCACGGAATTATATAATGTGTCTTCTGGCGCGGTCAGGGAGGCGGCCAAGGCGGCGCCCGCGACCCGCATCGAGGACTATAAGGAAAACGGCTTTGACGCGATGCTACATACCGCAATCGACAATCTGAACACGACAAACAGCTACTTGTCAGACGCGGAGAACGAAGAGATTAAATGGGCGCTTGGAGAGACGGAGAATACGCACGATCTCGCGATCGCTCTGGAAAAGGCTTCCACTGCGCTGCAATATACGGTAGCTATCAGAGATAAGCTTCTCGAAGCCTACAAAGAATTGATCCAGATGCAGGTTTAGTTCTGTTTTGCATGTAAGAGGGTAATGCTGAAGGGGAGCGTAGTGTTGTGGAGAAAATAATAGAAAAATTAAGGGAATTTGGAAATAAAATAATGGAGTGGTGGAACCGTTTCACGGCGAAGCAGAAGACCTTGATTGTCGCCGTTGTGGCGGTGCTGATCATCGGGATTGTGTTTGTCGTGTCATGGCTTACCAAACCTCAGTATGTACTGCTTCGCGAGTGTGAGAGCACGAAAGAGGCGTCGGAGGTGCGCGATCTCCTGGAGGCTGATGGGTATCATTACCAGATCACGGACGACGGGCTGACCGTCTCGATTTTGGCAGAGGAACTCGGTCGGGCGAATCTTTTGCTGGGCGCCAATAACATCCAGGCGGCCAGCTATGGAATCGAGAACGTGACGAACGGCAGCTTTTCCACCACGGAATCCGATAAGCAGAAAAAATATGTGTATTATCTGCAAAAACAGTTGGAAGACGACGTGCTTTCCATGTTTTCCGCGATCAAAAACGCGAGAGTGACGCTGAATATTCCCGAAAATGACGGAACTTTGATCGCGAAGCAGGAGGAGGCCAGCGCCTCGATTTATCTGGAACTGAAGGACGAGTTCTCCCAGGAGAGCGCGGCCTATTTGGCACGCGCCATAGCGACCGGGCTTGGAAACGAGACGACAAACAACATTGTCATTCTGGATTCGGAAGGCAATATGCTTTTTACGGGGGACGAAAACTACTCGGCTTCCGGTATGGCGAACGCCCAGCTCTCCGTGAAGAGCGAGGCGGAAAAGAATATGATCAACAGCGTGCGCAGGGTTATCCTCGGCACGAACGAGTTTGACAACGTGGAGGTGTCCCCCAATCTGGTTCTGGATTTTTCCAACCAGAAACGGACGGAGCATACATATACGCCGGCGGATGGGCAGACCCAAGGCGTGCTGAGTCATGAGGATATCTTCAGCTCCGAAAATGTGAGCGGTGTGGGCGGCGTGCCGGGGACGGACTCTAACGACGACGACACCACTTATGTGCTTGAGGACAATGCGGGCTCCACATCCACCCAGAGCGAGGAGTCGAGGGACTATCTGCCGAACGAGACGATAACCACCACGGAGACGCCGTCCGGCGTGATCGATTACGGCAGCTCTTCTCTGGCGGCTTCCCTGATCCGATACAATGTGATCCGGGAGGAGGACGTGGACGCGCAGGGTCTTCTGGACGGTGTGAGCTGGGAGGAATATAAGCTCGCAAATGCGGAGCGCACGAGAATCGAGCTTGACGATACGTTTCTGGCGGCTGTCTCCAATGCGTCGGGCATCTCCACCGACAATATCACGCTGGTGGCTTACAGCGAGAATCTTTTCTTTGATGCGGAAGGTTCTGCGATCACGGCTACGGATATTTTACAGATTGTACTTATTATAGTCATTCTTGCGTTGCTGGCCTTTGTGGTACTGCGCAGTATGCGGGGCGAGAAGCACGAGGAGGAAGAGGAAGAGCTTTCCGTGGAAACCCTTCTGCAGTCCGACGTACAGCTTGCAGAGATCAGCTCCGAAAATGAATCCGAAGAAAAGCGGCTTATCAATAAATTTGTGGAAGAGAATCCGGAGGGCGCGGCAAATCTGCTGCGCAACTGGCTAAACGAGGACTGGGGGTAGGATAAATGGCAGCGAAAGCGGATGAGAAGATCAACGGGGTCCAGAAAGCGGCTATCTTGATGATTGCCCTCGGACCGGAGAAATCTGCGTCTATATTCAAGCACCTCAAGGAGGATGAGGTGGAGGAGCTCACTCTTGAGATTGCGAACACGAGAAGTATCACGCCGCAGCTCAAGGAAAGCGTGATCAACGAGTTTTATCAGGTGTGCCTGGCGCAGCAGTATATCGCGGAGGGCGGTATCAACTACGCGAAGGAGCTGCTGGAGAAGTCTTTCGGCGCCGAGAAAGCGATGGATGTGATCGGCAAGCTGACGGCATCCTTGCAGGTGAAGCCTTTCGAGTTCGTAAGAAAGGCGGATGCGGCTCAGCTCCTCAACTTTATCCAGGATGAGCACCCGCAGACGATCGCCCTTATTTTATCATACCTCGCGCCGGGGCAGGCGGCTATTATCGTATCGGCGCTTCCGCCGGACAGACAGGCGGATGTAACAAAGCGTATCGCGGTGATGGACCGGACGAGTCCGGATGTGATCAAGGAAGTGGAGAAAGTTTTGGAATCGAAGCTGTCATCTCTGGTGAACCAGGATTATACGATTATCGGCGGCGTGGACGCTGTCGTAGAAATTTTGAATACGGTCGACCGCGGTACAGAGAAACATATCATGGAAACTTTGGAGATCGAGGAGCCGGAGCTGGCGGACGAGATCAGAAAGAAAATGTTCGTGTTCGAGGATATTTTGCTTTTGGACGACCGCGCGATTCAGCGTGTGCTGCGTGACGTGGATAATTCCGATTTGGCGATTGCACTGAAAGGCTCCAACGAGGAAGTGCAGAACGCGATCTTTAATAACATGTCAAAGCGTCTGGCTGTCATGATCAAGGAGGATATGGAGTTCATGGGTCCTGTCCGTATGAAGGACGTGGAGGAAGCGCAGCAGAAGATTGTAAATATCATCCGGAAACTGGAAGACGCGGCAGAAATTGTTATCTCCAGAGGCGGAGGTGATGAGATCATTGTTTAAGCAGACGAGCAGAAACCTGTACAAAGCCGGTTGGGTGAGAGTGACCGACGAAGAAAAGTGTGTGATAGACAGCAACACGCTTCTTGAGGGACGTATCGAGGAGTGGGAGAGTGCGAGGAAAGCAAACGCGGCCGCCCTGCCCGACTTTGATGAGGAGGGCGAGGAAGGGGAACCGGAGTTTGTAAGCGGCCTTGGCGGAGAAGAGATAGATGCCTTGTTTGCCGAAGGCACGGGCGGAGGCAATGTGATCAAGGCAGGCGAGGCTGCCGGGCCGAGCCTGGAGGAGTTTGAGGCCGAGGCGGAACGGATCGTGGCGCAGGCCAGAGCCCAGGCTCTTGAGATAGAGACACAGGCGCGCCATGAAGCCGAGATACAGCGGGTAAACGCTGCCGAGGAAGGCATGAGGCAGGGCTACGACGAAGGATATGCCAGAGGCATGTCCGAGGTGGAAGGCATGAAGCGTGACCTGGCTGAGAGAAAGAGACAACTGGAAGCGGAATTTGACGCTCTGTTGGAAGATTTGGAACCCAGGTTTATCGAGACTATCACCGATATTTACAGTCATATTTTCGGCGTAGATTTGTCGGACAACAGAGATATTCTCGTGCATTTGATCGACGCCACCCTGCGCAAGGTGGAGAGCAGCAGAACCTTCATCGTGCATGTGTCGGCGGAAGACTATCCCTTTGTCAACATGCAGAAGCAGACTCTTGTGGAGGGCGCGGTAGCTGGCAGGGGATTGATTGAAATCATAGAGGATATCGCGCTGTCCAAAGGGGATTGCATGATCGAGACGGACGGCGGCATTTTCGACTGTGGGCTGGGCACGCAGTTGGAGGAGCTGACCAAAAAATTGCGAGTGTTATCCTATGAGAAGGTTTGAGGATGAATACAGCCATTAATTACTATAAATACAGCAGCATAATGGACGACACATTCTTCCGGAAAAAAGGAAGAGTGGAGAACGTGGTTGGTCTTACCATCGAATCGGCGGGTCCCGAGGCGAAGCTGGGGGATCTGTGCATGATTTATCCCGTGGGGGATGAGTATCCTCCTATCACTGCGGAGGTAGTGGGTTTTAAGGAGCGCAGGACGCTCCTGATGCCCTGTGACAAGACCGACGGGATCGGTTTGGGATGTATCGTGGAAAATACGGGGAATCCGCTTACGGTTCCCGTGAGCGACGATCTTTTGGGAAAGGTGCTCGACGGCCTGGGACGGATCGACGGTGAATATATGCCGGGCGTGCCCTACAGCGTGGAGGCCCAGCCCCCGGATGCCATGAGCAGGAAAATTATAGCCGATGTGCTGCCCCTTGGCGTGAAAGCCATTGACGGCCTGATGACCGTAGGAAAAGGTCAGCGTATCGGTATTTTCGCGGGATCGGGTGTGGGGAAATCCACGTTGATGGGGATGTTTGCCAGGAACACCAAGGCGGATATCAACGTGATTGCTCTGATCGGCGAGCGGGGCAGAGAGGTGCGCGAGTTTGTGGAGAGGGATTTGGGCGAGGAAGGTATGCGCCGTTCCGTGGTGGTGGTGGCCACATCGGACAAATCGGCTCTCGAGAGAAACAAGGCGGCCAAGACCGCCTGTGCGATTGCGGAGTATTTCAGGGATCAGGGTAAGGACGTGCTTTTGATGATGGACTCCCTGACCCGTTTTTCCATGGCGCAGCGTGAAATCGGGCTTGCCAGCGGGGAACCGCCGGTGTCGAGAGGTTATCCGCCCAGCGTCTATTCGGAGATGCCGCGTCTTTTGGAGCGGGCAGGCTGCGCGGCGGTGGGTTCGATCACCGGGCTCTACACGGTGCTGGTGGACGGCGACGACATGAACGAACCGATCACTGATACGGCCAGGAGTATTTTGGACGGACATATTATGCTGAACCGGAAGCTGGCGCACCAGAACCACTATCCGGCGATCGATGTACTCCAGAGTATTTCCAGGTGCATGAGCCAGATTGTCAACAAAGAACATAAGTCTCTTGCAGGAAAGCTTAAAAATGTGCTTGCTACCTACAACGACGCCGAGGATCTGATCAATATCGGCGCCTACAAGAGCGGCAGCAACAAAAATATTGATTATGCCATCGAGAAGATTGAGGCGGTCAATGAATTTCTGATGCAGGATGTGGATTCTAAATATGATTATGAGGAAGCTGTGGATATGCTGCGGGAGCTTTTTTCCGAGGCGGAAACGTAACGGTTCGGAGCAGGATTTTGCGCTTGTTGCAGATTCCGCAACAGAAAGGCCGCAGGCGGAACCGTTACGCGGAGTAAGAGGTGAGCGTCCATGGCGAAATTCAGATACAGGATGCAGAGCATCCTGAATATCAAATATCAGTTCGAGACGCAGGCGAAGATGGAGGTCGGCAGGGCGCAGATGCGCCTTGGAGAAGAGGAGGATAAACTTCAAAAGCTGATCGACAGAAAAAACGCTTATCTCGAGGAGGGCCGGCAGATGCGAAAGAAGGCTCTCAACGTGAATGATCTGCGTGACAACCGAAACGCCATGCTCATTATGGATGAGATGATTATGGCCCAGCGGCTTGAGGTGGCGAGAGCCGAGGAGGCGCTTGAGGAAGCGCGGGCAAAGCTGACGGAGATCATGCAGGAGCGCAAGATGCACGAAAAGCTCAAGGAGAAGGCCCTGCTCCAATTTCTGGAGGAGGAGAAAGCGGCCGAGGCCAAGGTGGTAGACGAATTAACAAGCTATACCTACGGGCAGCGTGGAAAGGAAAGTGAAAATGGCGGTTGAAGCGACGAATGCGGGTATGGAAGCCCCTGTTGATGCAAATGCGGAAAAAAAGAGATTAAAAGAAGAACGCAAAAAGATGAAAGCCGACAGAAAGGCGCAGAAGAAGGAAGCCAAACAGCGCGCAAAAGAGCTTTCCGATCAGGAGGCAAGGCTTGACGGCGACGAGGGAAGCGGCATATCCGTATTCTTTGTGACGCTTGTTATTGTAATTATATGGGTGGCCATCCTCTGCCTTTTGATTAAGCTGGATGTAGGCGGTTTCGGGTCGGGCGTGCTGGCGCCTCTCCTAAAAGATGTCCCGGTGGTCAACCAGATCCTGCCGGAGGACAACACGGCTACCGTCGACGAGGAGGATTCCTATGGCGGTTACACCAGTCTGCGTGAGGCGGTCGATTACATAAAAGAGCTGGAGCTCCAGTTGGAGGATGCCCAGGCGTCAAGCTCGGTGGATTCCGAGGCGTTGGCGGAACTTCGGGCGGAGAACGAGAGATTGCAGACCTTCGAGGATGCGCAGGTTGAATTCGAGCGTATCAAGACGGAATTTTATGAGGAAGTAGTCTATGCCGAGAAAGGGCCGGGCGCGGAGGAATACCAGAAGTACTACCAGACGATCGATCCGACTATGGCGGAATATCTGTACAAACAGGTAGTGCAGCAGCAGGAGGCCGACAAGGAAATACAGGATTACGCACAGACTTACGCGGAGATGAAACCGGCTCAGGCTGCGGGGATATTTGAGGAGATGACGGATGAACTGGATTTGGCAGCCAAAATTCTTAAACAGATGAGTGCGGAGGACAGAGGAAAGATTCTCGGTGCGATGGACGCAGAGACGGCGGCCAGACTGACGAGAATTATGGATCCGGATTATTGATTTTAGGTAGGTTTCAATTTTTTTGAGACGACGGCTTTAAATGTGGCCGGGAAATGTCGATATATATCATGTGGGAAACCGCATGTTATGTATATACAGGTCCCCGCATAAGAGAATTTGCCGCTGACGCGGTATGCGGAGACGCCTGTCAGTAAAGGAAGTACCTTGAAAATTGCAGAAAGGAGGAAAGAGCAAAGAATGACGGTAAACAATGTAAACGCCCTCTCGCCCTTTGGTGCCGTGCAGGGAAGTCAGACAACCGTGAAGCCGGAGGAAGCCGTGCAGGAGCGTTTTGACAAGCTCATGACCAAAATGGGCGACCAGCTTGCAGGGATGAAGCAGTCACAGACGGTTAACGTGACCCCGCAGGAACCGGCAAAGAGCGGAGCGGAGACGGCGCAGCCGAAGGAGAATGTCAGTCAGGAGAAGACAGAGACAGAAGCGACTGACGGACCCAAAAAGCCCGATGACGTGAAGACATCAGGGGATGAAGCGAAAGATACTGTGGAGCAGAAAGACGTGGAAACCGGGAAGGTGGAGACGCCGGACAGCGAGACGCAGGAAACCGTGGAGGAGGCCGCGAAGGAACTTGTCGGGGAGATCGTCGACGTGATGGGCATTCCGCTTGAAAAAGTGGAGGAGGCCATGGAGATTCTGGGGCTTACAGCGGTAGACCTCTTTGACCCGGAAAATCTAAAACAGTTGCTATTAAACCTGACAGGGAATACCGACGAGCTTGCGCTTGTGACGGATGGGACACTTTACGGCAATTGGCAGGAAATACTCGGCACGGTACAGGAAACGCTGGGAACCTTGCAGGAGGAGCTTGGACTGAATGCGGAAGAGCTAAGAGCCGTGATGGAACAGATTGGCGAAGCGCAAAAACAGCTTGTAGAAGCGGAGCAGCCGACAGAAGAGATGCCTCAGGTACAAAAGCCGGAGGTGAGCGTGGAGGGCATGAAGGATTACGCAGTCTCCGTGCAGAAGGAGAGCGGCACCGTACAGATCAAAGTGACGGTGGACGACGAGAGCGGCGCGAAGCATGTCAGCGAACAGCTTACGCAGACGTCGAAGCCCGAGACACAGTCTGTACTTAAGAAAGAGAACATGGCGGACACGGGACATCAGGGCGAGAATCAGGCGGGAGAACAGAACAACACGCCGGGAGCCTTTGTGCTGCAGCATCTGACAGAGCAGACAGGGGAACTTCGGACAGAAGCGGAGAGGCCGGTATATGTGCAGCCCGAGACGCCACAGATTATGGATCAGATCGTAGAGTACATGAAAGTCAACATCAAACCGGAGACGCAGGTGCTTGAGATGCAGTTACATCCCGCAAGCCTTGGCACGGTACATGTACAGCTCGCAGCGAAGGACGGGGCAGTCACGGCGCAGTTTACTGCACAGAATGAGACGGTGAAAGCCGTTTTGGAAACGCAGATGATCCAGCTCAAAGAGCAGTTCGAGGAGCAGGGTATCAAGGTGGATGCCGTTGAGGTCACAGTCGCAAACCGATCCTTCAACGAACAGTTTGACAACGGCCAGGAAGAGGCGCAAAGGGAGCAGGAAAACGCGAAGAAAGGCACGCGCAGGATCAATTTGAACCTGGCTGACCTGGCGGAGGACGGATTGGAGGCTCTCGACGATTCGGAGCGGATCGCGGTGGAAATGATGCAGGCAAACGGCAGCACGGTAGATTATACCGCGTAGAATAAAGACAGAGAGGAGTGAAAGAATGGGAGTAGTACAGAAAGTAGAGAACGGCGAATTTGTGGAGTCCAATTCCGCGGCATCTCTGGCGGAATCCAAAAAAAAGCTGACGGGAAGCGACAGTTTGGATAAGGACGCGTTTTTGCAGCTTTTGGTTGCGCAGATGAAATATCAGGATCCGTTGGAGCCTACCTCCAATACGGAGTACATTTCCCAGTATGCGACATTCTCGGAATTGGAGCAGATGCAGAATATGAGCGCATCCATGGATCTTTTCAGAGCGTCGTCACTGGTGGGGCAGACCGTACTTTTGAAGGTGACGGACAGCCAGGGCAGACAAACAAGTGTACAGGGTAATGTGGATTATGTGGTTTACGAGAAGAACAAGGCGTATCTGTCCGTGAACGGCGATCTCTATTCCATGGACGATCTCGATACCGTGGCAGATCCCACATATCTGGAGGCATACAAGCTTGCTACGGATTTCCTGAACATTTTCAACAAGCTTCCTAAGCTTGAAAATCTGACGGTTGCGGACAGGGAGAAGGTCGAGAAGCTCGATAAGATGTACAGCGAGATGAACGATTACCAGAAGAACTTCTTAAGCGACGCGCAGGTGGATACCTTGAAGAAGTATGTGGCGAAGATGAAGGATTTGGTGGCAGTTGCCGAGTCAGAAGGATCTGAAGGCGACGACGCAGGTAAAGACGACACGGGCAAGGACGATGCGGATACAGGCGATAAAGACAAAGCGTAATTGTCCTGGGAAAAGCAGTTATCTCAAGGAGGAGAGATTATGAAGATTCAGGGTAATGCATTTCCTTCCATAGAGCAGTTGCAGAATCAATATTTGGGCAGAGGCAGGAACGGGGTGTCCGTACCGGGAGGCGTGAGTTTTCAGGATATCCTGTCAAAGAAGACGGACGGGATCGGGCAGTCCGGGGAGATCAAATTCTCGAAGCATGCCACAAACCGCCTGTCGGACCGGAATATTGAACTGACGGAGGATCAGGTGGAGCGCCTGAATCTGGGAACAGCAAAAGCTTCGGCGAAGGGAATTAACGAGTCGTTGGTTATAGTAGATTCCCTCGCGTTCATCGTGAGCGTGCCGAATCAGACGGTTATCACCGCGATGGATCAGACGGAAGCCAATGAGAATATATTCACAAACATAGACGGAGCCGTAATCATATAAGCCGGACCTTACAGGAGGCTTACAGCGCTCGAATGACTGAGAGGGCAGACGGTTCTTTAGAATTAAGGAGGTCATTTCACTATGATGAGATCATTGTTTTCTGGCGTGTCGGGCCTTAAGACCCACCAGACCAGAATGGATGTTATCGGTAACAACATTGCAAACGTAAACACAACGGCATACAAAGCGCAGAACATGGTATTCAGCGATCTGCTCTACCAGACCACGCAGGCGGCGTCCGGCGCGAATGCGGACACCGGCCGCGGCGGTATCAACGCGAGACAGATCGGTCTTGGCGCCAAGACGTCGGCAATCAGCACGGCCATCACGAAACAGGGTTCCGCCCAGTCCACAAACAATCCGTGGGATGTGATGATCACGGGAGAATCCTTCTTCATCGTAAACAGCGGTTCGCAGAACTTCTTTACGAGAGACGGCGCGTTCACAATCGACGGCTCGGGCAACCTCGTTATGGCGAGTACCGGCTATCGCGTGATGGGCTGGCAGGTGGACGAGGAGACGGGAGATATCCGCTCCGACGTGGTATCCGCCCTGCAGGTTATGAACAGAGACAACCTCATCGCAGAGGCGGAGGCCACCACAAGGGCTTACGCTTCCGGTATTCTTGACAAAAACGACACCGACGTACACAGCAGCAAGGGTAAGGTCATGACCCTGAACTTCTTTGACGCGCTCGGTTACCAGTACACGGCTTTGATGAGCATCCATGCGCTGAGCGAGGACGGAAAATACTACGTACAGCTCGACGATATCATCAACGAGGACGGCGAGTCCCTGAAAGACTACTACAAGCTGGGAAGTATCGACCAGATCGCGACCTTCGGCGACAAGGGCAGTATTGTCAATACGAAGGGCCGGCCGCTCGTGGACGGGGCGGAGTACGATGCGGCGAACAACCAGTTCCTTGTGGAATATCCCTATGCGGAGATTCTCGCGGGCTATAAGGATAACCCGATGCTCGGTATGGGAAAGCTAACACTGGTGGACGTGAACGCGGCGGCGAACGCTACGGGGCCGACAGCGGCAGGAAATACGATCCCTACTGTGGGGACGACGATTCGGCAGGGTTCCTATGTGACCATGGAGGGCGCCGTGGAACTTGACTACAGCGTACTGGAGGAGGAGCCGTATAACCTGCTCTGGAATCCGGACGAAAAGGCGTATTACTATAAAGACGCAAATGGCGTGTCCCAGAAATTGGGACTTACGGCGGCCGATAAGACGCAGTGGGAATCGATCCTGAGCAACTTGAGTGGCACGGGCACTTCGGCGGCGAAGGTATCTCTCAAGGATAAGCAAGACCCGGCTAATCCGGCTGCAACGGTTCCCGATATCGAGGTGGGATCGGACGGTAAGGTAAAGCTGAACTATAGCGTGGGCATGCAGACGACCCAGGCGTCGACCTTTACCAAGTCGAAAGGATTCGGCGTGGCGATTCCGAATGACGCGGCGCACCAGGTGGAGATTCTCGAGAAAGCCTACGGTCTGGCTACCACGGAAAACAAATCGCATATGATTAATTTTATAGAGCCTGCAAACGGTCATGCGAGCATTACGACCACGGAGAGCTATGTCGGAAATCTGCTTGAGTTTGATACGAAGACCGGTAAGTTCAAAGGGATAGGCGGGCCGGATCAGAACTCCGCGACGCTCAATTTCCTCGGCTCCGCCACCAACATGGAAGGCGCCAATGTTGATTTGGGACATTTCAGCACTATCGACATCGACTTTGCGTCTCTCTCCAACATCAACAACGGAAAGGTATCGACGGCGGGACTTGACAGCGGAGACGGCAGCTCCGACAATATCGGCGCAGGCCGCAAGTACGGCGAGCTGATCGGCGTGGAGATCGGCCAGGACGGCAAGATCAGGGCGTCCTATGATAACGGCATGTCCAGGCTTCTTGGGCAGATTGCGGTGGCAAAATTCGCCAACGCGGCCGGTCTTGCAAAAGCGGGCAACAACCTCTACCAGACGACCATGAACTCCGGCGAGTTTGACGGCATCGGCCAGGATATCACCGCGGACGGAAAGGGTTCCATGGAGTCCGGCATTTTAGAGATGAGTAACGTGGATCTTGCGGGCGAGTTCACCGAGATGATTACGACCCAGCGTGGTTTCCAGGCAAACAGCCGTATTATTACAACCTCCGATTCCATGCTTGAGGAGCTGGTAAATCTGAAGAGATAACCGAATAGGAAATATGTACTATCAGGAGGGCTTTTTCTGCGTGAATCGCGTAAAAACCCTCCTTTTTTGCGCATAAACACAGGAAAAAGCGCCGATAAAATTTTTTTTGCAGTTTACGCGGATGTGTGGTAGAATATATGAGTTGTTAGAGATACGAAAGGGAGGCTTGCCTATGATCGAGGTCACGAAGATTAACGGAATCAAGGTTTTGATTAATCCCGATCTGCTGGAACTGGTGGAGGAAACGCCGGATACGGTACTGTCTTTTACGACCGGTCGGAAATTAATTGTAAAAGAAAGTAGACAAGAAGTAAAAAATTTAGTAAAATCGTATAGAAAGGATATTTTTGCAGATTAGTGTAAAAGTGGGTGTGTACATATGGATATAGCTTCGATTATTGGCTTGATAGCGTGCTTTTGCCTGATGATATTCGGTATGGTGTGGGGCAAGGACTTCTCGGTTGTCAAAGGATTTGCGGATATGCCGTCTGCACTGGTTACTTTTGGCGGTTCTTTCATGTGTATTCTTGCGAGTTATACGGTGCCTGATTTCGTGGCGGGCCTTAAGAGTATCGGACTGATCTTTAAGTCATCCACCATGAATGTGCCCGAGATCATCCAGAAGATCATAGAGCTTTCGAACGTAGCCCGTAAGGAGGGCCTGCTCTCCCTGGAGGAAGCGGCCAGCGACATCGACGACGAGTTTTTGAAGAAGGGTATTTTGCTGATCGTTGACGGAACGGATCCCGAGCTCGTGAGAGCGATTATGGAGACGGAGCTTGTGAGCGTGGAGGGCAGACATAAGGATAAAATCGGGTTTTGGGAAAACATAGGAGCCATGGGTCCTGCGTGGGGTATGATCGGTACGCTGATCGGTCTGATCAACATGTTGCGTGACCTGTCGGATTTCGCATCCATCGGCCCGAACATGGCTGTCGCGCTGGTAACTACTTTCTACGGTTCCGTGTTGGCAAACTGGATCTGCAGTCCTGTGGCCACAAAGTTGAAAACGAAAAACGCGGAAGAGATGATGATGAAGGAAATTGAAATAGAAGGTCTTCTTTCCATTCAGGCGGGCGAAAACCCGCGTGTCATAGAGGAAAAGCTGAAATCCTTCCTGTCTCCTGCTGACAGGAGCGCTACCGGAGACGAGGGCGGAGGTGAAGCGGATGGCTAACAGAAAGCCAGAAGAGCCGCCGAAAGGCGCGCCGGCGTGGCAGACTACTTTCAGTGACCTGATGAATTTGCTCCTCTGCTTCTTTGTCCTGCTTTTCTCCATGTCCACTATTGACGAGGTGAAGCAGGAGAAGATCGTCGCATCTTTTAACCAGATGTTCTCGGTTTTTGATGCGGGGGCCTCGGCCATCGGCGACGGTATTCTGATCAGCAACGGAGTCAGCCAGCTCAATGAACTGGATGAATTCATAAACAGTACCGGCAGGATGGACAGCGGTGAGATCGTCTCCGAGGATGTGGCAAACAGCACGGCGGCCGCCGCGAAAGAACAGTTGGAGGAAGCGCAGATGGAGGAGTCCGAAGCGCTTTCGGAGAAGATTCAGGAAGCGGTGGACGAAAGGGACATGGCGGATCAGGTGGAAGTACAGTTTACCGCCCAGTTTGTCCAGTTGACGTTAAAGGGATCGCTATTGTTTGATTCGGGAAGCACTCTCTTAAAAGATGAGGCGAAGCCCGTTTTGGATCAGGTCGGATTGATTCTGGAACGGTATGCGGAAGGGACGATTGAGATTGAGGGTCATACGGATAACGTGCCTATGTCGGGGGCGAAATACTCCAACAATGACGAACTGAGTTCGGGCCGTGCGCTTTCGGTATTTGATTACATCCTCTCGATCACGAATCTGAATCCTGCCAACATTAAACATGCGGGCAGAGGAGAGTATCTTCCGGTTGCGGATAACGCCACACCCGAGGGGAGAGCGAAAAACAGAAGAGTGGAGATTAAGATATACAACTCTCTCAGCTCTTACTAGGTATAGGTATAGTTTAAGTGTAGAAGGAGATAACAAAGGTTATGAAGAAGAATCTGATTTCCGTAGTTATTTTGGCGTTGTTGATTGTAAACATTGTATTGACCGCCATAATGATGTTCAGTGTGACGAGCGCTTCAAAGAAAACAGCCGCACTGGTGGACAGTATCTCTATGGCTCTGAACCTTGAGCTTGCGTCGGGCGAAGGAGGAGAGGCGGCCGTTTCCATGGCGGATACGGAGACTTACTCTTTTGCGGAGAGCATGACGATTCCCTTAAAAAAGAGTGAAGGAGATGAAAAGGATCATTACTGCATCATTTCCGTTACGCTGTCGATTAATACGAAAGCCGATGTCTACAAGAAATACGGTTCCGATTTGAGTATGCAGGAGGGGTTGATCAAAGACGAGATCAACAGTGTTTTCGCCCAGTATACGATGGAGGAGGCGAGAGATAATCAGGACGCGATCAAAAAGGAGATCCTGAGCAGAATCCAGAAAATGTTTGATTCCAACGAGTATATCTATAATGTGTCATTCGGTGACATCATGTTTGGATAGTACTTACTTAGAATAGAAGACTGCCACAGGAGGTGAACTTTCGTGGGTGAGGTACTGTCACAAAGTGAGATAGACAATTTGCTCGCCGCTTTGAGCAGCGGTGAGCTGGATACGGATGAACTAAATGGCGCAGATGAAAAACAGGTAAAGAATTACGACTTTAAACGTCCTACAAAGTTCTCCAGAGAGCATTTGAGGACGTTGGAAATCATATACGAGCATTATGGACGGTTACTTTCCACAAGTTTGCAGGTGCATCTGAGGAAAAATATTCAGGTTACGGTGACGAGCTCTGAGACGGTTATTTTTTCGGAGTTTTCCAACTCCCTATCCAATCCCGTTATTTTGGGAATTGTAAATTTTGCCCCTCTGAACGGAACGATTCTGATAGAGCTGGCATCCCAGCTTGGATTCGCGATGATAGACAGGATGCTTGGCGGAGCCGGCGACCCTCTTGAAAAGAGCAGGGAATTTACGGAGATTGAAATGACAATCATAGAAAAGATGATGGTTGTCTGTATGCAGCTTATGAGGGAGCCATGGAGGAATGTGCTGGAAATTAATCCCATGATGGAGCGGATTGAGACAAATTCTCAGTTTGCGCAGATTATTGCTCCGAATGATATGATTGCTATTGTCACCTTGAATATGAAGATAGGTGATGTAGAAGGATTTATGAATATATGTCTCCCCTTCTTTACGTTGGAGAGCGTAATGGATAAGCTCAATACGAAATTCTGGTATGCGAATATGCAGGAGCAGGATGACGAGAATTTCGAAGAGTATATCGAAGCGCTCATCAAGAGAGTGGACGTTCCTGTCAAGGCCGTGTTGGGGAAAACGAGCATATCAATCACCGATTTTGTAAATCTGCAGGTCGGCGATATTATACGATTAGATACCGAGGTAGAACAGGATCTCACAGTATATGTAGGAAATATCAAAAAATTCACCGCACTTCCCGGCACCAGCAGGGAAAAGAATGCTGTAAGAGTCACTTCGGTGATCAGAGAGGGGGAATAGTAGCATGGACGGAATGTTATCACAGGATGAAATAAATGCTCTTTTGAACGGCACGGATGAGCCGGCCGGGGAGAGCGCTTCCATAATTGACGGACCGGACGCGGATGACTCGCTCCTGACGGATTTTGAGAAGGATGCCGTTGGTGAAGTGGCCAATATCAGTATGGGCGCGTCAGCCACGACTCTGTTTTCCATCGTGAACCGGAAGGTAAATATTACGACCCCGGTAGTCAAGATGGCGACATGGAAGAATGTACTGGAGGATTACGAGAAGCCTTGCGTATTTATTCTGATAAAATATACACAGGGTTTGGACGGATCGAATATCCTGATTTTAAAGGAACATGATGTAAAGATCATTACGGATCTGATGATGGGAGGAGATGGCAGCAATACGGACGGGGAGTTGGGAGAGCTGCATCTCTCCGCGATCTCGGAAGCCATGAATCAGATGATGGGTTCATCGGCTACATCGCTGTCTACCATGCTTGGCAAGATGATTGATATCAGCCCGCCGGAGGCGAGTCTGGTAGATCTCACGGCATTTAAATCCGGCGGTGATATAGCGGAATTTCTGGAAGGGACTTTTCTTAAGATATCTTTCAGGATGCAGATTGACGAGTTGGTGGACTCCACTATCATGCAGTTGTATCCGATAGAGTTTGCGAAAGAGATTTACGATACCTTTATAAACAGTCAGGGAGGCGGTAGCGCGCCTGAGCCTGCTACTCCCGCGTCTGCCCCAACGCCACAGCCGGCACCTGCGGCGGTTCCTCAGATGGATATGAGCCAGATGGGAACGCCTCAGATGGACATGAGTCAGATGGGGATGCCCCAAATGGGAATGCCGCAGATGGGGATGCCTCAAATGGATATGAGCCAGATGGGGATGCAACAGATGGGAATGCCGCAGATGATGATGCCGCAGATGATGCAGCCTAACATGAATGTACAGCCGGTTCAGTTCCAGAGCTTTGCGGGTGCGTTCAATCCTATGCAGCCCCAGGAAAACATTGATCTGATCAAGGATGTGCCGCTGGAGGTAACGGTAGAATTGGGGAGAACCTCCAAATCCATTTCCGAAATATTGGATTTTGCGCCAGGCACCATCATTGAATTAGATAAAATTGCAGGTGAACCGATTGACGTGTTGGTGAACGGCAAGTTTGTAGCAAAAGGTGAAGTAGTGGTAATTGAGGAAAGCTTTGGTATTCGGGTAACCGAAATTATCAAATAATATGTGATAGGAGAAGAGACATGGCAAAAAATATTTTAGTATGTGACGATGCAGCGTTTATGCGAATGATGATCAAAGATATCCTGACCAAGAACGGCTATAACGTGGCAGGAGAGGCGGAGAACGGCGCAAAGGCTGTTGAGAAGTACAACGAGCTTAAGCCGGATCTTGTGCTGATGGATATCACGATGCCGGAGATGGACGGAATCCAGGCGCTTAAGAAGATCAAAGAGGGTGATCCCGGCGCTATGGTTATTATGTGTTCCGCTATGGGTCAGCAGGCCATGGTTATCGAATCCATTCAGTCCGGAGCCAAGGATTTCATCGTAAAACCTTTCCAGGCTGACCGTGTGCTGGAGGCTGTGAAGAAGGTTGTGGGTTGATGCTCCTTGTATCGGAGAGAGCTGACTCTTATATGCAGTTTATAACGGTATTGCTGCTGTTTGTGTTCGTGCTGGCGATCACTGCGTTTGTCACAAAGTGGATCGGCGGATATCAAAAGGGGAAGTCCGCGGGTGCGAATATGGAGCTTGTGGAAGCCATACGTCTGTCTAACAATAAGTATGTCCAAATTGTCAGAGTTGGACGGAAATATTTGGCGCTTGCAGTTTGCAAAGATACTGTTACAATGTTATCAGAGATTCCTGAGGAGGATTTATCTTTTCCCGGGAGTTCTGGTGAAGGTGCGTCCGCATTTAGGGATGTGCTGATGAAAATTCAGAAAGAAAGAATCCTGGAAAAAGAAGACGGGCGAGACGAATGAAGAGATATTTTTCCGGATATCATTTGGCAAAATTAATATGCCTGCTGATGATGGCAGGCATATTGTATCTTAATTGGGGGAGTACCGCTTATGCGGTGAACGATACCCCTTACCGGGAATCCAATCTCACCGGGACTTCCGATGAGAGGACAAATGTGGATCCGCCCGGGACATCGGAGGATGCCGATGATCTGGCTGAACTGAATATTGCTAATACGGTGACGGTTACATACAACGATGGTAATGGTAATGTGAATGGCGCATTGCGGATTCTGGTGATCCTTACCCTGATTGCTATTGCACCGTCATTGATTATTATGTTAACCTCGTTTACGAGAATTATCATTGTTCTCCATTTTACGAGGCAGGCGCTCAACACGCAGTCGGCTCCGCCAAATACAGTATTGATCGGAATCGCCTTATTTTTGACTTTTTATGTGATGCAGCCTACGTTGACGGCGGTCTATACGGAAGCGGTTCTGCCTTTCGAGGCAGGAGAGCTTAGCCAGGAGGAGGCGCTTGAGGCAGCGGCTGTGCCGATCAGGCAGTTTATGTACAGCCAGACACAGAAGAGCGACGTGAACTTCTTTATGGATTTGAGTCGCACGGAGTGGAACGGTGAATTGGATGACATACCGATAAGCGTGCTGGTGCCCGCGTTTATCATCAACGAGCTGCGTCAGGCGTTTATTATCGGATTCCTGATATATATTCCGTTTATCGTGATTGATATGGTTGTGGCATCCACCCTTATGAGTATGGGTATGATGATGCTGCCGCCGACTACGATTTCCATGCCTTTTAAAATTTTACTCTTTGTGTTGGCTGACGGTTGGTATCTGGTGATCAAAGGCGTGGTGGAAACCTTCTATTATTAGTATTATTACGGGTACAGTCCTTATTCGAAGGGAAGGGATGTGGACAGATGACAGTCAATGATGTCACAAGCATTGCCGAGCAGGCGATCTTTACGATTATCAAGTGTTCCGCACCGATGCTTTTGGTGTCTCTGTGTGTGGGTCTTGCCGTGAGTATTTTCCAGACGGTTACGTCCATTCAGGAGCAGACGCTTACGTTTGTCCCGAAACTTTTGGCGATTTTTCTGTCGCTGATCATAATGGGCCATTGGATTATGAATAACATGGTAGAGTTTATGGAACAGCTCTGGACAGATTTTAATCTTTATGTGCGATAATGACAGGATGCACTGTGGGAAAGTGGCAGTATGTTAGACATCAGCTTTACTTATGCGGATTTAGAATATTTTCTGTTGATTCTGGTGCGGATTAGCTGCTTTGTGCATGTTGCTCCGTTTTTCAGTATGTCAAATGTGCCGCGCAGGATAAAGATCGGGTTCAGCATCTTCTTTTCCTACTTGCTCTATCAGATGTTGGATCAAAACGAGGTGGTCTACAATACGTTGCTTGGCTACGCCGTCATTGTGATGAAGGAGGCGCTGACAGGTTTTCTTATCGGCTGGGGCGCACAGATATGCACTACGGTGACAGCTTTTGCGGGAAACATCGCGGATATGGAGATTGGTCTGTCTATGGTGTCGCTGATGGATCCGACAACCAAGGAGCAGGCGACCTTTACCGGTGTCTTTTACCAATATATTTTTATGTTGTTTATGCTTATTTCAGGCTTATACCAGTATCTGTTGGGTGCGCTGGTGGATGCTTATACCCTTGTTCCGGTCAATGGCGCTGTCTTTAAGACGGAGGCGCTGGTTAAATCCATTCTCCTGTTTCTCGGAGACTATATTACGATCGGATTCCGCATTATCTTACCGATTTTCTGCGCCATGATTTTTTTGAACTGCGTTCTGGGCGTGCTCGCCAAGGTATCTCCGCAGCTCAACATGTTTGCCGTAGGTATACAGTTTAAGGTGATTGTGGGGCTCGGTATTCTCTTTTTATCGGCGCGTATGCTGCCTGTTTTGGCGGATAATATCTTTACGGAGATGAGGAGAATGGTCGTATCCTTTGTGGAGGGGATGGTGTGATTTTAGAGTATAATCTCCAATTCTTTGCCAAAGATGGACCTGGCGGGGAAAAGACAGAAGAACCCACCTCAAAAAAGTTAAATGACGCGCGAAGCGAAGGACAGGTGGCCAAGAGCAAGGAGGTGACCAGCGCCTTTGAGATGCTTACGGCTTTCCTGATGATTCGTTTTCTCGTGGAATACATGGGGACGGTTTTTGTGGGGAATATATATGATATTTATTCCCGGATCCCGGAGTACGTGAAGTTGTACGACGGGCACATTCAGGAGCAGACTTTCCGGATGCTTTTTACGTCGGCGCTGCTTCGGATACTGCAGGTGATTTTCCCCTTTTTGTTTGTCGGTTTTCTGGTGGCTTTTATCACCAATCTTTTGCAGGTAAAATGGAAAGTGACCACGAAGCCGCTTCGTCCGAAATTCAGTAAGCTAAATCCGGTGAGCGGGTTCAAGCGCTTTTTTTCACCGAACGCTTTGATGGAGCTTTTAAAGTCCGTGTTAAAGCTGACGTTGATCGGATATGTGGTGTACGATTATCTGAAGAAGAATATGCCGCCGATTTATCAGCTTTATGATGTTTCCCTGAACCAGGGAATTGCCCAGGTAGGATTTTTGGTCATTAATTTGGGCATAAGGATTTCTCTGTTCTATATGCTGATTGCTGCGGCGGATTTTGCCTATCAGAAGATAAAATTCAAAAAAGACATGAAGATGACCAAGCAGGAGGTCAAGGACGAGTACAAGAATCAGGAGGGAGATCCGCAGATCAAGGGCAAGCAGCGACAGAGGATGCTGGAAGCTTCCAGACGCCGAATGATGCAGCAGCTTCCCGAGGCGGACGTGGTTATCACGAACCCGACTCATTTTGCCGTGGCTATCAAATATGAACCCGAGGTTTACGACGCTCCCTATGTGGTGGCGAAAGGCGCAGATTATCTGGCTCAGAAAATCAAGGATGTGGCTAAGGAAAATCGTATCGAAATCGTGGAGAACAAGCCCCTGGCACGTATGCTCTACGCCAACGTGGAGGTTGGCAGCGTTGTGCCCCCGGAACTCTATCAGGCGGTGGCGGAGGTGCTGGCCTTTGTCTATCATCTGCAGGGGAAGGTATAGCAGGGGAGTAGAAATATCATGTGTTATTGGAAATGTGTTGAAAGGAGGTGATTCGCGGTGCAGAAGCTTAGAATCGGGGACGTAGGCGTTACATTATATTTGCTTGCGGCGTTTGTCATGTTGATCGTTCCGATCAAATCGGGACTTTTGGACATTCTTCTCGCCTGCAATATCGCGGTCGCCTTTACGGTTATGTTTAGCTGTATGTTTGCAAACGAAGTGCTGAAGATGTCTTTTTATCCGACGATTCTGCTCTTCACAACCGTGTTCAGGATCGCCCTGAACGTCTCTTCCACAAGACTGATTCTTTCCACCGGCGACGCCGGAAACGTGGTGCAGACGTTCGGCGAATACGTGGGCGGCGGTGACCTTTTGATTGGTGTTTTGGTCTTCCTGATTCTGATTATCGTGCAGTTTATGATTATCAACAAAGGTTCCGAGCGTGTGGCTGAGGTGACGGCGAGATTTACCCTGGACGCTATGCCCGGTAAGCAGATGGCCATAGACGCGGATCTTAACACAGGTGCGATCACGGACGAGGAGGCGAAGAGACGCAGAGAGAAGATTCAGGATGAATCCACTTTCTTCGGTTCCATGGACGGTGCCGTGAAGTACGTAAAAGGAGATGCGACAGCCGGTCTGGTGATTACCTTTATCAATATCGTGGGTGGTATCGGTTTCGGCGTGTTCAGGCAGGGGATGGAGGTAGTCGAAGCCCTCAATAAATATACGATTCTGACCATCGGTGACGGTCTGGTGAGCCAGATCCCGTCTCTTCTGATCTCTCTCGCAACAGGTATTCTGGTGACGAAGGGTTCCAAGGAGGCGGATTTTGGTACGGTGCTGATCAGCCAGCTTTTCGGTGTGCCGAAGGTTTTGTATCTGGTGGGAGCGGTACTGAGTTTCCTGGGTATTGTCACCCCTCTGAACCCGGTAGTGTTTGTGGGTCTTGGTCTGGTTTTTGTGGTGGTAGGAAGAGTGATGGCCGGCACCATCGAGACGGCGGAGATCGAGCACGAGGCGGACGAGGAGGAAGCGGCGGCGGAAGAGATCAGGCAGCCGGAAAACGTCACCTCCCTTTTGCAGGTGGATCCCATCGAGCTGGAATTCGGATACGGCATTATTCCCTTGGCGGATGTCAATCAGGGCGGCGATCTTCTGGATCGTGTGGTTATGATCAGGAGACAGATTGCCCTGGAGCTTGGTACGGTCGTGCCGATTATTCGTCTGCGTGATAACATACAGTTGAATCCGAACCAATATATTATTAAAATAAAGGGAGTACAGGTCAGCGAGGGTGAAATTTTGTTTGACCACTATATGGCCATGAATCCCGGTTATGTGGAGGAGGAAATCACGGGTATTCCCACCTTTGAGCCGTCTTTCCATTTACCTGCCATCTGGATTACGGAGGGGCAGAGAGAGCGGGCGGAGAGTATGGGATACACGGTGGTAGACCCGCCATCCATCATCGCGACGCATCTGACGGAGATCATCAGACAGTATATCTCGGAGCTTCTTACAAGACAGGACGTACAGAGTCTTGTGGACAACTTAAAGGAGAGCAATCCTTCTCTTGTGGATGAGCTTTATCCGAAGCTTTTGGGGCTTGGCGAGATCCAGAAGGTGTTGCAGAATCTCCTGAGGGAGGGCATTTCCATCAGGGATTTGCTCACCATATTCGAGACATTGGCGGACTACGCCACAACCACGAGGGATACCGATATCCTGACGGAATATGTCAGACAGAGTCTGAAGAGGGCGATTTCGGGCAAGTTTTTCCCGGCCAACGAGACTACCAGCGTGGTGACTCTGGATCCGAAGCTGGAACAGGAAATTATGGCGAGCGTCAAGCAGACGGAACAGGGCGCATATTTGACGCTCGATCCGGCAAAAACCAAGGGCATCATGGATTCCCTTGGCGCCGAGATCAAAAAGCTGGAAGACCTCGGGAAAATACCGCTTGTTATTACATCTCCTATCGTGCGTGCCTACTTTAAGAAGCTGACAGAGGATTACTACAAGGATTTGGTCGTTGTGTCTTACAACGAAGTGGAGTCTACCGTTGAATTACAGTCTGTTGGGATGGTGACAGCATAATGATAATAAAGAAATTTACCGCGAAAACCGAAAAAGAAGCGATTGACAGCGCCAGAGCCGAGTTGGGGGAAGGCGTAGTTGTGATGAACGTCAAACCCGTCAAACACAAGGGCTTTTTCGCGTTCTTAAAAACTCCTATGGTGGAGGTTACCGTGGCGCTCGAGGAGGAGAGCGAGAAATACACGGCGGCGGTGTCCGCGATCAACAACGTGATTGCGAACAGTCAGATGAAGGAGGAGGAGCAGGAAAAAAGCACACCTGTTACTGAAAAAGCGGAAAAGAGAGAGAAGAAGGACTCAAACAGCGCCATAGAGGAAAAGTTGGACAGCTTGCAGTCGCTATTGGAACAGCAGCTACAGAAGCCCGAGGAAGAGAAGGATAAAGACGACGAGGATAAAGATAAGGATCGGGAGAAGGAGAAAGGGAAAGAGGAGACGCCGGAGGAGACGGAGACTGATAAGTTCATGCGTCTTTTGCATAACACCATGCTGGATAACGAAGTGGACGAGAAATACGCGCAGGAGATTATTGACGAGATTGAGCTGGTCAACAAACCGAACATTCCCTTTGACTATGCGCTTGCCAATATATATCAGAAGATGATCCTGAAATTCGGCAAGCCCGCAGGTATCGAGCCGGCGGAAAGCGGAACGAAACTGGTGTTCTTTATTGGCCCGACAGGGGTTGGAAAAACCACCACCATCGCCAAGATTGCCTCAAAATTCCGGGTGGATGAGAAAAAGAAAGTGGCGCTTCTGACGGCGGATACTTACCGTATCGCCGCGGCAGAGCAGCTTCGCACTTACGCGAATATCCTGGAAGTGCCTTTCAGGGTGATCTATACGGTGGAGGAGATCACGAAGGCTTTGGAAGATTTCAGGGATTACGACTATATCATGATAGACACGGCGGGACATTCCCACCAGAACACCACGCAAAAAGATAACATGCGTAATATTATACACGCCGTGGACGACAGGGTGGAGAGGGAGGTTCATCTCGTCCTAAGCGCAACGACGAAATACAGGGATTTAATCAGTATCGCGGACTCCTACAAGGATATGGCGGATTATAAGCTGATTTTTACGAAACTGGACGAGACGACGACGCTAGGAAATCTGTTGAATCTGCGGCTCTACACGGGCGCTTCGTTGTCCTATGTAACTTGCGGGCAGAATGTACCGGACGACATTGAAGATTTCAATCCACAAAAGACAGTCAAGCGGTTGCTCGGGGGAAAGAACTAAGGAGGCCTAAAGATGGATCAGGCTGAACAGCTTAGAAGGATAATTAAGGGAAGCGCGCCGCCGAAACGTCCTCTTGCCCGGGTGATCACTGTTACCAGCGGAAAGGGGGGTGTCGGGAAGTCAAATACGGCGATCAACCTTGCCATACAGTTTCGCAGGATGGGAAGGAAGGTTATCATTCTGGATGCGGATTTCGGGCTTGCCAATATAGAAATCATGTTTGGGGCAGTACCAAAGCATAACCTGTGTGATTTAATATATCAGGGAACGGATATTAAAGATATCATTACCTGGGGGCCCATGGAAGTGGGGTTTATATCAGGCGGATCCGGAATTGCCGGTATGTCCAATCTCCAGCGGGATGAGCTGAATTACATCATAAAAAGTCTTTCGGAGCTTGATGAGATGACCGATATCATTATTGTAGATACCGGCGCCGGAATTGCCGATGGGGTGCTGGAATTTCTCGTTGCCAGCGGGGAGATACTTCTGGTGACCACGCCGGAGCCGACTTCCATCACGGATTCCTATTCGCTTCTGAAGGCGCTTGGCCGCAATCCACGCTTTCGGCCGGAGCAGACTCAGATCAGAGTGCTTGCAAACAAAGTTGCGGACGAGGCGGAGGCGCGCTCGCTTTATACAAAGCTGGAGACGGTGGTCAAGAGATATTTAAAGCTGCCCATATCCTATCTCGGGTTGGTTCCCCAGGATAATCAGTTGGCAAAGGCGGTCATGCAGCAGACGCCGGTATCTTTGGATAACCCAAAAGCCCGTTCCGCCGTCGCTTACGAGCTTCTGGCGGCAAAGCTTCTGAACAAGGAGCTGAACAAAACGATTCCAAGGCGTGGAATGGCGGAATTTTTTTCCCATATTATGTCGAAGAGGTAAAGGAGTGAACTGATGGCAGGATTATTGTCGAAATATGTGACGCCTGGCAGCAAGGTGGAACTGCGGGCAATCGGGAAGGAGCCAGGGCAGGCGGAGGGCAGGCCGGACCGGACGCACGAAAGCAGAGTGGTCACCGTTCTTTCGGAAAACCGTGTCGAGATTGCCATGCCAATTGAAAACGGCAAGTTGATCCTTTTACCCGTGGAAGGTTGTTATGACCTGTATTTCTATGGGAATAATGTGGTTTTTCAGTGTAATGCGAGGGTGGTGGACAGATACCGTTACAATGGCCAGTATATGCTGGTAATGGATTTGACAAGTAACCTGCGCAATTATCAGAGGAGGGAGTATTACCGGTTTAGCTGTGAGCTGGAGATGGATTCCAGACAGCTTAGCGGCGAGGAGGAAATCTCCGCTTCGTCCCAGGAAGAGTTGTCGCCGGGGCTGCCCTTAAAGAGCAGTGTCGTTGTGGATATCAGCGGTGGCGGACTTAAGTTTGTGGCATATTATGCCTATGAGGTGAACAGCCTTATTCTATGTATCTATCACCTGATGGTGGAGGGGAAGGAGAAGGAATACAGGCTGGTGGGGAAGGTGCTTGCGGTTAACGAGCTGGAGAACAAACCCGGCTCCTATGAACACCGCGTCCAGTATGTCAATGTGGATCCCCAGGACAGAGAGGAAATTATTCAGTATATTTTTGATGAGGCAAGAAAGACACACAATATAACGGAAATCGGATAGCTGATAAAGCGGATGTATGCGAAGATAGGAGGTGCAGGTATAAATTATGAAAAATATACTACTTGTTGACGACTCTGCACTCATGAGAAGGGTGCTCTGTGATATAATAGAGTCAGATAAGCGATTCCGTGTACAAGATCGTGCGGTGAATGGTCTGGATGCGCTGAATATGCTCAGCAAGAAAAAGTACGACGCGGTGGTGCTGGATGTCAACATGCCGCAGATGAACGGTCTGGAGTTATTGAAGGAGCTGCAAAAGCGCAAGATTTATGCGAAGGTGCTCATGGCGAGCACGGACACCAGGGACGGCGCGAAGGTTACGCTGGATGCGCTGGAGCTGGGAGCGCTCGATTTCATCCACAAGCCGTCAAGCGCTTTGGATTGCAGGGACAGTGAATTCAGACAGAACTTTCTGCGGATTCTGGAGGCGGTGACGGAAGCGGAGCCACCAAGACCGGCTCAGGCGGAGCCTGTGACGCCAAGATTCAGCTCGTTGAAGAGCCCGCTTGTGAGGACGGCGGCTCCCGTTTCGGAGCGTGCGGAAAAAAGACCGCTGTCACCTTCTTTTGGGAAAGCGGTCTATGATTCGGGCAGCCAGATTGTAGCGCTGGCAAGCTCCACGGGGGGGCCCAAGGCGCTGCAGGCGGTGATTCCGAAGCTGCCGGCGGATCTGAAAGCTCCGGTGGTGATTGTACAGCATATGCCGCCCAACTTTACGGCTTCTCTGGCGGAGAGACTGAATGCTCTAAGCAGTGTCAATGTCAAGGAGGCGGCCGAGGGAGATGTGCTTATGCCCGGAAATGTCTACATTTCAAAAGGCGGCAAGCATCTGAATATTGTTGGCTCACCAGGCAGATACACGATTCATTATACTGACGAACCCAGCAGGGAGGGCGTAAAGCCCTGTGCAAATTACATGTACGAGTCCTTAAGGGACAGTAAATTTGATCGGGTTGTGTGCGTTGTCCTGACGGGAATGGGAGCGGACGGCACAGAGGGAATCAAAAATCTGAAAGAGAAAAAGAAAATACATGTGATTGTCCAGGAGGCGAGTACCTGCGCGGTTTACGGTATGCCGAAGAGCGTCGTCAACGCGGGGCTTGCGACTCAGACGGTGCCGCTTGAACAGATCGCCCAGGAGATCACGACGAACGTGGGGGTAAAATAATATGGATGTAAGCCAGTATCTCGAGATTTTCCTTGATGAAACAAATGAACACCTGCAAAATCTGAATACCCAGATTCTCTCTCTGGAGCAGGAGCCGGAGAACATGGATACGATCAATGAGATCTTCCGTGCGGCCCATTCGCTCAAAGGTATGGCGGGAACGATGGGCTACAAGAGAATGCAGACCTTGACCCATGACATGGAGAACGTTTTCTCGGAGGTTAGAAACGGAAATGTCAAGGTAAAAGCGGATATGATCGACGTGCTGTTCCAGTGCCTGGATGCGCTGGAGGAGTATAACACCAACATCAGGGAGAGCTCCGACGAGGGAACTAACGACAATAATGCGTTGATTAAGCGCCTGAATGATATTATGGCCGGCGGCTCAGACAGCGAGAGCAGTGCTTCCCCTGCGGAGGCGGCGCCTGCGCAGAAAGCGAATGTATCTGCGGGAGAAAACTCGTTTGCGGGCATTAAGCTCAATGAGAACCAGCGGAACGTGCTGAGCGAGGCCATCAAACTGGGCAAGAGCGTATACGGACTTACCGTGAAGGTACAGGAATCCTGTATTCTGAAAGCGGCGAGAGCTTTCCTCGTATTCAAAGCGGTTGAGGAAACCAGTGAGATTATTGTCTCCGATCCGTCTTCCCAGGATATTGAGGACGAGAAGTTTGAACAGCATTTCAGTCTGATTATTGTTTCCGACGCGGAACTCGACGAGGTACTGAGAGCGGCCAGAAGCGTGTCCGAGATAGAGGACGTTACCGGAAGCGTACTGAACTTGGACGATGTGAGCAGTGACGAGGCGGCAACGGAAGCTGCTTCGGAGTCCGGGGAAGCTGCGACACAGGATGTTCAGACTCCCGTGGAGGTTCCGGCTGCGGCTGCGCAGCCAGCGGAAGCGCCGGCTCAGGCGCCTGCGCCGGCAGCGAACACGCCCGCGCCGAAGAAGCCTGCGGCAAATAAACCTGTGGTGAACAGAACCGTCAGGGTAGATATAGAAAAACTGGATACGCTGATGAATCTGGTCAGCGAACTTATTATCGCGAAGAACTCGCTCGTGTCGGCATCCGCCATGTCCGGCAATTCCAGCCAGGCGGTGAACGAGCAGATCGAGTATCTGGAAAGTGTGACGACATCCCTCCACGAGTCGGTCATGAAAGTGCGAATGGTGCCTATTGAGAGTACGGTCAACAAATTCCCGAGAATGGTCCGCGACTTGCAGAAAAAACTCGGCAAGAAGATGGAGCTCTACATGAGCGGTGAGGAGACAGAGCTTGACCGTACGGTGGTGGATCAGATCGGCGATCCGCTGATGCACCTTCTCCGCAATTCCGCGGATCATGGACTGGAGCCAGCCGCGGTGCGTAAGGAGAGAGGAAAGCCGGAGGTCGGTTCCATCTTCCTGGATGCCTATCAGGACGGCAATAACGTCGTTATTGAGGTCAGGGACGACGGTAACGGTATCGATACAAAAGCAGTTAAGAACAAGGCTATAGAGAGAGGCGTTATCACTCCGGAGCAGGGCGAGGCCATGAGCGAGAAGGAGATCATCGACCTTCTGTTTAACGCAGGCTTCTCCACCGCAAAAGTCGTGTCGGACGTGTCGGGACGAGGCGTGGGTCTTGACGTGGTGAAATCCATGATCGAGTCCTTAAGCGGTGAAGTTGAGGTTAAATCAAAGCTCGGCGAGGGAAGCACGTGGACGATCAGACTGCCGCTCACCCTGGCTATTATCCAGGCATTAATGGTGGAGATCGGCGATGAGAAATACGCCATTGCTCTTGGCTCCATCCAGACCATTGAGGATATCCTGCCCAGCGATGTGAAGCTGGTACAGGCGAAGGAAGTGATTCAGCTTCGGGATTTGGTTATCCCTCTGATCCGCTTAAATGAGATTCTGGATATTCCGAGCAAGAAAGACGCCGGCGAGAATCTGGTGGTTGTGGTTGTCAAGAAGGGCGACAAGCTGGCAGGTCTTGTGGTGGATGAACTGATCGGACAGCAGGAGATCGTTATCAAGTCACTCGGCAAGTATATCAGTAAATGCAAGATTATCAGCGGCGCAACGGTTTTGGGCGACGGTGAGGTTGCATTGATTCTGGATGCCAACGCACTGATCTGACAGGAGGGAGGAAAAGGGATATGAGGGATATGAACGAAGTAGAAGAACTGAGGCCCGTGAGCCAGACCACGCAGTTTATCGTGATAAAGCTCGGCGAAGAACAGTACGGTATTGACATCAAGTACATAGACAACATAGTCAGGATGCAGCATATCACCAGAGTACCGAAGGTGGATGACTACCTGAAGGGCGTGATCAATCTGAGAGGCGAAGTAATTCCTGTCATGAGCATCCGCATTAAAATGGGATTAGAGAGAGATGTGGAGACGAAGTCCAGCAGAATTATTATTTTAAAACTGGAACAGCAGGGCACCATCGGCGTGATCGTCGATGAGGTCAGAGAAGTCGTCACCCTGGAGAACGAGAGAATCGAGAAGGTAGCTTACGATTCGAAAGATGAAAAGGCAAACTTCTTAAGCGGAGTTGGCAAGAGCGACGGAGGGTTGATCTCCCTGCTCGATTTGAATGCGGTTGTTTTGGAGAGCGTATAGGAGGAGCGATAGTGGGAGAAATCAACTTAGACGAAATGTCAAATGAATATTTCGACGTTCTGAAGGAGTTGGGCAACATTGGCGCCGGAAACGCGACGACGGCTCTGGCACAGATGATGCAGTGTAAGGTGGATATGTCGGTTCCGCGTGTGCAGCTTTTGGAATTTAAGGAGTTGGGGGACGCCATGGTCGGTGAGGAGACAGTCATGGCGGGAATCTACCTTGGCATTGAGGGCGATATCAAGGGAAGTATTATGTTCCTGCTGGAGAAAGCGGCGGCAAAGCATCTGGTTGGCAAGCTGATGGGTATGGAATCGGAGGGCGATGAGTTTTCGGAGATGGAGTTTTCCGCATTGAAAGAGGTTGGGAATATCATTACCGGTGCGTATCTGAATTCCCTCTCCAGCATTACGAATCTGGCAATTTATCCTTCGGTGCCCGACTTGACGGTGGATATGGCCGGGGCTATCTTGAGCGTACCGGCGATTGAGTTCGCGGCTCTTGGCGACAGAATGTTGATGATTCAGACACAGTTTTTTGACGAAATGGTGTTAGACGGGTATTTTATCCTGATTCCTGATCTGGATTCATATGGCAAGATGTTGACAGCACTCGGAATTAGTTTGTAAGCAATCGGCGGCGAAGATTTAGACTAAGAAAGTGTAAACGGGAGATTGCAGGGTTATGGGAGTAGAGATAAAAGTCGGAATGGCTGATTTGAATGTCTGTGTCAGCCCCGATAGGATAACGACATTAGGATTGGGGTCTTGCGTTGGTATTGCAATTCGCGATCCGGTTACAAAAATCGGCGGGCTGGCACATATTATGCTACCGGACTCTACGACGATTCGTAACAACACGAACATACCTAAGTTTGCGGATACGGGAATAGAGGAACTGGTCAGGCAGATAACCCGAAAGGGTGCAAACAGAGGCCGCCTGGTGGCCAAGATAGCCGGTGGCGCGCAGATGTTTGGTTTTAGCAGTAACAGCGAGATGGTTCGTGTGGGCGAAAGGAATGTGCAGGCGACCAAGAAGAAGCTGGCGCAGATGAAGATTCCGATTTTGGCGGAGGACACCGGCAAGAATTTCGGAAGAACCGTTATATTTTATCCTGAGACGGGGGATTTTGTAATCAGAGCAGTGGGAAAAGCGGAATACAAGATCTGAGCTGTGCGCGGAGAAATGATGGAAGGGCAATAAGGTGGACTGGGAAGAAAAGAACGGCAAAGAGACGGATAATACGCAGGAGGATGTTCGCGAGGCGGAGAGCACCGGGGAAGACAACGTAGAGCCGGAGGAGGAGATTGAGACTGCGGCTCAGCGCGAGGCAAGGGAAAAGAGGGAGGAAGAAGAGAGAAAGGAAAAGGCGCGTAAGCGCAAGCTGATTCCTCCCTTTGTCACACTGCTCGCCGGAGCGATTGTCAGCATTACTATGCGCATTTTGCATTATGAAACGCTGAAAATGCTGATTATCCTTCTTTGCGTTCTGCTTTGTTTTTACTTTGTCGGGCGCGTTTTACAGATTATGCTTGACAGATTCGAGCTTCAGATACAGGAAGCTCACATGGAGGAGGGCGAGGTAATAGAGAAGGAGCCTTCGGAGTAAGATATATTATAAAAAGGGTGAGTAGGGACTCAGAATGGACGATACGGGCAGAAAGAAACTCTGGGAGGACTACGCGAACAATAAGTCCCCTGAGATACGGGAAAAGATCATATTGGAGTACGCGCCGCTTGTCAAAGTGGTGGCCGGACGCCTGAGCATGTACCTTGGATATAACGTGGAATATGAGGATCTTGTAAGCTATGGGATATTCGGGTTGATCGATGCCATCGATAAGTTTGACTGTCTTAAGGATGTCAAATTTGAGACTTATGCGAGTTTGCGGATCAGAGGAGCCATTCTGGACCAGATTCGCAAGATGGACTGGATTCCGCGTACCATCAGGCAGAAACAGAAGCGCATCGATGCCGCGATCAAGGAGATCGAGACGCGCTGCGGCAGAAGTGCCACAGATGAGGAGATTGCGAAAGCTCTTGGTATTTCGGAAGAGGAATACCTTGACTGGCAGTCTCAGATGAAAATTACGAATGTGGTGTCTCTGAACGAATTTTTGGAACAGGGCAGCGAGGTGTCCAACGAAGCCGGCAATACCAAAAGCGCGGCTTTTGACTCTCCGGAGGAAATTCTGGAGAGAGATGAGTTGAAGAAAATGCTGGCACAGGCTCTTGAGCTTTTGACGGAGAAAGAGCGCAAGGTAATTGTGCTTTATTATTATGAGGATTTAACTCTTAAGGAGATCAGTAATATTCTGGAGGTGTCTGAGTCGAGAATTTCTCAGCTTCACACCAGGGCTTTACAGAAGATGAGGGGAAGACTGGGTGACTATATCGGCATTCTTACGGATGCCGGTGGGAAGAGATGAGAACAGGAGAGTGTATGAACGGATATTTCAAACTGATAAACCGGGAAGGGGGATCCTCGCTCAGACTGTATCCGCCTTTGGGAGACGGAAAACCCGTCGACGTGCTGGATGTGGCCGAGTATTTGACGATGAAAGAATACGCCTGCGATTTGCGGGCGTTAAAAAGCGTGGTGGAAAGCGCAAAGACGGAGGAGAGGGAAATCGTTCTTGGCAGGGAAAAGAGATTTCCGGAGAGAGAGTGCTATAAGCTGACAATCAGGCCTGACAAGATGCAGGCATATGCAAAGTTTTATGCTGCCTCCGAGGGCGGTGAGAACATGACCGCCAAGGAGATGATAAACGATTTGAAGCTTCGGGGGATAAAGTGCGGTATCCGCACGGATGCCATCGAGGGCTTTTTTGCGAAGAGGAATTACCTGGAGGATATTCTTGTAGCGGAGGGAAAAGAGCCAAAACAGGGTCAAAACGCATATATTGAATATAAATTTAACACGGATAAAAAGGCAAAACCTACTCTTAAGGAAGACGGAAGCGTAGATTTTTTCCAACTGAATATACTAAATCATTGTAACAAAGGGGACGTGCTGGCAGTCCTTCATCCCGAGGTACCGGGGGAGCCGGGCGAAAACCTTATGGGAGACAAGATACAGCCGGCGGAGGTGCGAAAGGAAACTTTGAAGTGCGGTCACAATATCGACATATCCGAAGACCGGACTGTACTTACGGCGCAGGTGGACGGACATGTGGAGCTTGTGGAGGGCTCCGTTTTCGTCTCCGATGAGCTGATGGTGGAAAACGTGGACAATTCCACCGGCAATATCGATTATGAAGGCAATGTACGGATAAACGGCAATGTGGCGACGAACTTCCAGGTGAAAGCCAAAGGAGATATTGTTGTGAGGGGCGTTGTGGAAGGCGCGCAGCTTACGGCGGGCGGTAATATTGTCATCGAGAGGGGCATGAACGGTATGGGCCGGGGGCTTTTGAAAGCCGACGGAAATATCATTTCAAAGTTTCTGGAGAACGTCACTGCGGAGGCGAGGGGATACGTGGCCTCCGAGTCTATTCTGCACAGTCAGGTGACGGCAGGCGGAGAGGTTAATGTGGACGGCAGGCGCGGCTTTATCACGGGAGGAAAAGTCTGTGCGACGGGCAGCATCAATGTAAAGACGCTTGGCTCCGAGATGGGGGCAACCACTGTTTTGGAGGTGGGGGCCGATCCCGAGACGAAGGAACAGATCGTTCGGTTGAAAAAGCAGATTGAGGAGGACACAAAGACATTGCAGACCGTACAGCCGATCCTTTTGTCCACCAGGCAGAAGCTTGCGAAGGGCGTTAAGCTGAGCCCGGAACAGATTCAGTACGTGCAGTCCATGGCAGCGTTGAACCAGCAGAAAACCGAGGCGGTTGCCGCGGCCAACGCGGAGCTTGAGATTCTGCAAAAGCAGGTGAGTTCTCCCTCGGAGGCGGTTGTGCGTGTGAAAGGCGAGGTGTATCCGGGTACAAGGATATGTATCGGGGACGTTTCCATGACAGTGCAGAAAACCTCGCATTTTTGCCGCTTTGTCAGGGAACGCGGGGATGTGAAGATGGCGCCGCTCTAAGGCGTCTGGAAGGAGTAGAGAAATGGCGATTGGTTTTGTGGAATTGCAGGGACAGATCACGAGAGCGCAGGATTTTACGACAGTCAAGCACAATGAAGATACCAAGGGCATGGTTGATCAGTCTAATTTCGGACAGCAGATGACCAGGCAGGTGGAACAGCAGGTTCACAGGGTGAACCAGAGAGAACAAGCGATGAATCGTCAGAAAAAATTCGATGCGAAAGAAAAGGGAAGCAATGAATATCGTGGGGATGGCGGCCGTGGCAGAAAGCAGGAAAAGCGGGAAGCGGACGGAAAGGTGCTCTTAAAAGGCGTGAGCACTTTTGATGCTATGGGGTAGGTCATAGAAGCAAAGGCCGGATTACGAAAGGGAGAGGCATGAGTGTAGTAGAGATCGTTCTGATCATGATCGGTGCGGGGATATTTCTTTTGGGATATTTTTTGCCCGCGGGTAAGAAAGAAGCGGATGACGAAGTACAACTGATCAGTGAGGCGGAGATCAGGAGAATGGTGGAAGGAGAAACGGAGACTGTCAGGCAGAAGGTTTCCGATATAGTGGATGAGACGATCGGCTATTCTATAGAGAGAACGGAGCGCGCCATGGAGCGTGTGGCGAACGAGAAGATTATGGCGGTGAACGAGTACTCTGACACCGTTTTGGAGGAGATTAACAAAAATCACAAGGAAGTGACATTCCTTTACGATATGCTAAACGACAAGCACGAGACATTGACAGCCAGTTTAGGTAAGGCGAATCAGTTGGCAGACGAGATCCGACAGACCGTGAGGGATGTGGAAATTACGGCTCAGGAGGCGGCGAAAAAGGCGGAGGATGCAGGGAACGCGGCGGATGAAGCACTTACGCGGATTCGGGATGCCGAGTTGTCGGCGTTAGATGCCCAGGAAGCGGTGCAGGAGGCAGTGGAATCCGTTATGGGAGCCGTCGAGGATAAGCGGACGGATATCTGGTCCCTTCATAATGCGAGAACTTACAAACCGGATGTGGTGGAGGAGGCGAGTGTCATAGACGACAGCCCGGAGCCGGTGGAGGAAACGCTTTATGAGCCTGTGCCGGAAACTGCCCTTTGGCGGCGGGAGGAAGAAGAGCCGGAGGATGACTTTCAACCCATCAGACCAAGGAAGGTTGAAATTATCCATGACCCTGAGGCGGATTATGTGGCTGAGAGCGAGGATATTTCAACAAGCGAAGCCTTCGCGCAAATGGGAATATTCGGGAGAAAGCCGCCTGTGTCGGATGAGCCTTCAAGAGGAGTGGATATCCGCTTTGCTAAGGGAAAAGATAACGGGCGTAATAGCAACGAGAGAATTTTGGAGCTACACAAGGCCGGTAAATCCAACATGGCGATCGCCAAGGACCTGGGGCTTGGTCTTGGGGAAGTGAAACTGGTCATAGACTTGTTCGAGGGCATGTGATATGGAAAAAAAATATTATTTTCGCGGACTTGGTTTGGGTATTATTGTAACGGCTGTTATTATGGGAATAGCTCTTTCCGACGGAAAAAAGCGTGAGATGACCGACGAAGAAGTGATAGCCAGAGCAAAAGAGCTTGGTATGATAGAGGATTCACGTCTGCTGGAGCCGTCCGGGGAGACAGGGGAAGACACCGTGTCTGAGGACGGGCAGAAGGAGGAAGCGGTCAAAAAGGATGCGGCGGCCGAGCCGGTCAAAAAGGACATAGCCGTGGCAGAACAGAAACAGAAGGAACAGAATAAAGAGGAACAGAATAAGGAGGATAAGACGGAAGCGCCCGAGGAAGACAAACCTGTGGTGGGTACGCTGAAGGAGGAGAACGGTCCGGCGGGACAGAAGGCGGAAGATTCTCCGGCGAAGGATACCAATGAGATGACAAAGCAGGATGAAGACAAATCATCCGTGACATCCGGGGAGACGGCCGGAAGTATTACCATTGTGGGCGGCGACGGTTCCTATACGGTGGCGAAAAAATTGCAGGAGGCGGGTATTGTGAACTCTGCGGATTCTTTCGACACCTTTTTGTGTGAGAGAGGCTATGACAAAAAACTGCGGACGGGAACTTTCCAGATCCCGGCAAATGCCAGCGACGAGCAGATTGCCAGGATTGTGACAGGTCAGTAGTGAAAAAGGACAGCAAAAGGAGAGACGGTATGAAATCAATTAAGGCGAGGATTTTAACTGCGGTGATTGTATGCACCCTTCTGGCATCACTCATTTGTGGCGGCGTCAGTATTGTCAATTCCAGCAGGACGGTGTATGAGGATTCCCAGCGGGAGATGCAGTATGTGTGTGAAAATCAGGGGGATTTGCTCAACGCTCAGATGAGCAGGGTGGAGCAGTCTGTCAATACGGCCTACAGCGTCGCAATGCATCAGCTTGCGGACCCGGATGCGTTTAAGACAAGCAAGGCATATGTGGATGCTTATACGGAGATTATGGAGGAGATGCTCTATGAGATGGGCAGCAATACGGAAGGTGCGCTGACGTCCTATATCCGGTATAATCCCGAGTTCACAGAGCCGGACAGCGGCGTTTTTTGGAGCAGGAGCAGTGACGGGGAAGAGTTCGTCCCGGTCGTACCGACCGATTTTTCCATGTACTCTCCGGATGATCTGGAGCATGTGGGCTGGTACTACATACCCGTACGAAACGGGAAACCGACCTGGATGTCGCCTTACTTAAATTCCAACATCAATGTCTATATGGTGTCCTATGTGATTCCGATGGTGATCGACGGGGAGTCCTTCGGCATCATCGGTATGGATATCGCCTTTGACAAATTTACGGATACCGTTGACAACGCAACGGTGTTTAAGACAGGATCCGCCTTCTTGACGGACGGCCAGGGCAATATCGCCTACCACAAGTCGTTGGAGTCAGGCACAGCGATTGCGGGAATTGCCGGCGCGGAGACGATGGCCGGTGCCTTGACAGATCCGTCCATGGAAAAGACGCCTGTCAATTACACCTACGAGGGCGAATTGAAGGAAATGTGTTATGTAAACCTTTTGAACGGTATGCGCTTTGTTCTCACGACACCGGAGGCGGAGATGAGGGGGGCGGCTACGCATATCGCCAGTCTGATTATTATGGGTATGCTCGTAGCAATGGCGATATCCGCGGTAATAGGCATAATCATGGGTATGACAATCACCAGGCCGATTACGCAGATTAACGAGATCGTTTCCAATACGGCCAGGTTTGATTTCGCGAAGAACGCGAACAGCGACAGACTTTGTAAACGGCGGGATGAGAGTGGCAGTATGGCAAATTCCCTCAGAGAGATGCGCGGCAGCCTGCGCTCTATGGTAGCGGATATCAAGAGAACTTATTCCGATCTGGATGACACGCTGATGAAACTCGCGGAGACTACAGAACAAGTGAAGGGTATGAGCGGGGAGAACACGGAAACAACCCAGGGTCTGGCGGCGGCCATGCAGGAGACGGCGGCGGCTATGGAGACGGTAAACAATACGGTGATCCGGATCAGGGAGCGGGCGCAGGTAATCCGCGACAATTCCAGAGAAGGCGAGAAAGCGTCTCTGGAGAGTAAACTGCGTGCCGATGATCTGAAGAACGCAACAGGCGTGGCACAGAGCAAGACCACACAGATGTACCGCAATGTGCAGGAGAAGACCGGGGCGGCTATGGAGCAGGCGCAGGCGGTGCAGAAGATCAACCAGCTCACACAGTCGATTCTTGATATTTCGGGACAGACGAATCTGCTGGCGCTAAACGCCTCCATAGAGGCGGCGAGAGCGGGAGAGGCCGGAAAGGGCTTTGCTGTGGTAGCCGATGAAATCGGAGGACTGGCATCACAGACATCCGCGACGGTCGGCAATATCAATGGTATCACGACGGAAGTCAACCAGGCGGTAGAGAATATGGAATCCTGTCTGCAGGAAACTCTCTCGTTTTTGGAGAAGACGGTGCTTAAGGATTACAGCGATTTCATGGGCGTTGCGGAGAAATATACAAAGGACGCCTCCGATTTCGAGGAGAACATGCAAATTATCGGCAGCGAAGTGGAAACTTTGCTCTCGGCTATTGTGGAGATTGCGGATTCGGTTAACAACATTACGTTGACGGTAGGCGACGCGGCTGATAATATCAGCAGCATTGCGCAGAAGACGCAGGATGTGTCCCAGCTCGTGGAAGGTAATGCGGAGCTGATGGAGACGAATGCGGAGAATGTGGTGAAGCTGAAAAATATTGTGGATATGTTCCACGACTAAGTTTTCGGATGAAAAGAATCCCTCTTGCAAGGGGGATTCTTTTGTGTTATAGTATTTAAGTGTGTGCAGAGCACGCGTGATCTATTAATCACATATATCCAGCCCATGCCGGTGCCCTTTTATGTGCAGGGATGCACAGTGAAATGTGAGTTCCGCGCGGTGAGCAGAGCTCGATTGCGGGTGGCAGGGAGGCGCAAGGTATATGGCAGACAACCAAATGGAGGTAGAATCATGAGCGTTATTTCAATGAAGCAGTTACTTGAGGCGGGTGTTCATTTCGGACATCAGACAAGAAGATGGAACCCTAAGATGGCTCCCTATATCTTCACGGAGAGAAACGGTATCCATATAATCGACTTACAGAAGTCTGTGGGTAAGGTGGACGAGGCTTACAGAGCGGTGTTTGATGTGGTTGCGCAGGGCGGCACCATTCTTTTCGTGGGAACGAAGAAGCAGGCGCAGGACGCGGTTAAGACTGAGGCTGAACGCTGCGGCATGTACTATGTGAATGAGAGATGGCTGGGCGGTATGCTCACCAACTTTAAGACGATCCAGTCCAGAATTGAGAGATTAAAAGCTATCGAGAGAATGGCTGAGGACGGTACGTTTGAGGTGCTTCCCAAAAAAGAGGTTATCAAGATCAAGAAAGAGTGGGAAAAGCTGGAGAAGAACCTGGGCGGTATCAAGAATATGACCAGAACACCTGACTGCATCTTTGTGGTTGATCCCAAGAAGGAGAGAATCTGTGTGCAGGAGGCTCATACCCTCGGCATTACCCTGATCGGTATCGGCGACACAAACTGCGATCCGGAGGAGCTTGATTATATCATTCCCGGCAACGACGACGCGATCCGTGCGGTCAAGCTGATCGTATCCAAGATGGCTGACGCGGTTGTCGAGGCAAACCAGGGTGCGGAGGCTGACAATTACGTGGCGGAAGCCGAGGCGGAGAAGGTAGGAGAGGAATAAGCAGTTCGACCGGACCGAGACTGTCGGGCAGATCGTGTCTGCACGAATGTGACAGGCGGGTGAAGGTCTGAGGGAGCGCTGAATTGAGCAAATATGAGCCGTGAAGAAACAGGAAGTATCGAAGGTTTAGTTTTGCGAAGGCGTCAGATGAACGAGATATATCATAGATAATTCAGGAGGGAAAATAGATGGCTATTACAGCGGCAATGGTAAAAGAGTTGAGAGAGATGACCGGTGCGGGCATGATGGACTGCAAGAAGGCTCTGAACGAGACTGACGGCGATATGGACGCGGCGGTAGAATATCTGAGAAAGAATGGTCAGGCAAAGGCGGAGAAGAAGGCGGGCAGAATCGCGGCCGAGGGACTTTGCCGTGTAGCGATTAAGGACGAGAAGACCGCAGCGGTTGTGGAAGTAAATTCCGAGACTGACTTCGTGGCGAAGAACGCGGATTTTCAGGAGTATGTGGAAGCTGTTGCAAAGCAGGCGGTTGAGTCCGACGCGGCTGATTTGGACGCTTTCTTAGCGGAGAAATGGCATCTGGATGAGTCCAAGACCGTGAAGGATGCGCTGGTGGATAAGGTTGCCGTAATCGGCGAGAACTTAAGCATCAGAAGATTTGAGAAGGTTGTGGCGGAGAACGGCTGCGTGGTAACCTATGTGCACGGCGGCGGCAGAATCGGTGTTATCGTTGAGGCGGTTACGGATGTTGTGAATGATGCGGTGAAAGAGGCTCTCACCAACATTGCGATGCAGGTGGCGGCTTTGTATCCGAAGTATGTGTCCACCGACGAGGTTTCCGAGGAGTTCAAGGCACATGAGAAGGAGATCATTACAGAGCAGATCAAGAATGATCCCAAGATGGCAGGCAAGCCCGACAAGGTGATCGAGGGCGCAGTGAGCGGACGTCTGAACAAAGAGCTCAAGGAGGTGTGCCTCTTAGAGCAGGTATATGTGAAGGCTGAGGACGGCAAGCAGACCGTTGCGAAGTATCTGGAGCAGGTGGCGAAGGAGAACGGCACGAACCTTTCCGTCAAGAGATTTGTACGCTTTGAAACCGGCGAAGGCATTGAGAAGAAGGAAGAGAATTTCGCGGAAGAGGTTGCGAAGCAGATGGGCATGTAAGCGAAGTTTGCATTTGAAATAACTGTATAAAAATTATAAGGCTCCGAATGCCTTGTAATCACGCATTTTCAAGTGATTATGAGGGATTCGGAGCCTTTTTCTATTCAAAAAAAGGTCAAGATGGAAATACCGTCTTTTACCGTTAAAAACCGTCTAAAATCACTTCAAATTGAGTATTACTCAACAGCTTTGTTGAGTAAATTGGATACTCACAATCTTCGGCGAAGTTTACTCAATTATCGTAATCCCTTAAAACTCATTTTCTCAAATCCTTCATAATATTAAAAAATTTAAGGAGATTAATTATGGCAAATACAGCGTTAGGAGCAGAAAAAGAGAAAGCGATTATTTTTATCAGCGATGCACATGAAAAATTCTACTACGAGAAATTGAAAGAGGTCAGGTATCAGGACGTATACCACAAAGCGCTTGTATATTGTCTTGGTATCAGCGATGACACAAGAAGAAATATCAAAAGCATTTATAACTTTAAGACAGGATGTGTAAAAACGGAGTGTCTGCATGAAGGATGGCAGACCAGCGGGAGCTTAAAAGTAGTCAGGATGGCGTTTAACCTTTACTGCAATGGTACGCCAAGTGTCTTTGATTACGATGATGCGGAGGAACAGGTGGACGAGTGCAGACGGTACACAGTGGAAGAACTGTTCTGCTGTGCCTATGCGCCTTATTTTTGGCAGGCGGTACAGATTCGTTATCCGGAATATGTAACATATAACCACAAC
>CAJUMJ010000003.1 GCA_910587095.1 uncultured Lachnospiraceae bacterium | reverse complement strand
TTATGTAAAATTGAGCAAATTAAGGATTTAATATTTGTTTACAATGACGAAAATGATATATGTGAGAGAGTAGAGCATCTAGGTAAGATGGAAGGAAGAGATGTTGGTATTGCGGCAAAGGGAATAAAATACTTTATCTCTACTATCAAATTAGACGAAAATTTTGAAATAATTTCACGTATTTCTACTATATTAGTGGTCAGCAATATATATGCTTCGTTGCTTATTCCCTTAAAAAAAATAATTGATTATATAGATAATTCAGATAGGGATATACGGAAAAGTATTTATTCGCCTATATTATACTATGTTTATTCTAGTTATTATAATAAGGAAAAGAAAGATGATTTAGGTATTATTTGTGAAGATTTTTTCTTTTATAATAACATAGAAAGTCCAAAACAGATGTTGAATTATTTCTCGCAATATGATAAAGAAACTCTTATATTTTTTTTGAAAAATGTATGTACACCTAAGATTATGGACATGTCAGTTGTAAGTTTTTCTAGTTCCCAAGAAAGGGATCAAGAACGAGTTGAAATATGTAATGGACTTTGTCAAATGGATTCGGATAATGCAGAGGAATATGAAAAAGAGATACGAAAACTTACAAAAAAATTAATGATAAAAAAAGAACATAAGACAATAGAAGAAAATAAAATTCAAGTTAATACAGAAGGAATAAAAGAAAATCTAGTAATAAATTATAAAAGTGATTTTTTCCGTTACAAATTTTATTTAGATAAAAGAGTAAGGCAATGGTCAGATAAACAAAGTGGACTTTATTTTGCTGATATAACCAAACAAATTTTGCATTCTCTTGTTTATCATATTAGGGATGCGTTTGTTTCTAGCAATGAATACGGATTAGACGGCTATTTAAGCCTAAATATTAGGCATGGAACTCTGGCGGATGAATTAAGAAGTCCAATTTATAAGTCTATGCTAAATGCTAAAAAAGATAATGAAACGGGAAATTATATTATTGATTCATATTGGATTAGAAATACTGACATTAGCGATCAAACAATTATTACTTCAGCTATTGTGGACTTTTTTGTTGAAACGGAAACAATTATTTCTAAATTGAAAGAAAAATACATACAAATAAGAACAGAAGAAAAAGATACAGATGGATTATTTGATTATAGGCTTCAAAATGTTAAATTCAACTGTATTGTAGGTATAGCTTATAATTTGGAAAGTTTTGAAGAGTTTATGGATATTATCATTTCTATGATGTGGGAAATTACAGAAGATAATTTAATGCATGTCAAAGAGGTTATAAGTACAGAAATTTTAGAAGAATATAATACTGCATTTAGTATTTTGAAAACAAAAATAGTAGATATAAAGAATAAAAAAATTTCCCGTGAGTTAGTACAAAAAATTAATGAGGCTTCTACGAACATGCCTAATGTATTGAATAAAATATGTCATTGGTTTCAGCGGAGTGCAGAAAGCAAACATAATGATTTTGACCTGCAATTTGCCTTTGATTTGGGTCTAGAAACAATAAAAAATATACATCCAGAGAAAAATTTTATTGCAAAAGCCATTGAGAAAACAGTAAGCGACAAAATACCTGGCTATTTTTTGAAAGATTATGATGGAATATTTTACAATCTGTTTAATAATGTATATAAAAATGCATATTCTAAAGATGGCAGAAATATTGAAATACGTTATATCTTGAAAAATGAATCAGGGAAAAAATATATTTATTTGGAGAATGATTATGATTGTACAAAAGATATAACCTTAGAACAGGAAAAAGTTAAAAGGCAAAAGAATTAATTCATACAGGAGAGTACATTAATCGAATTACGGGAGAGGGAGGAACAGGAATACCCAAGATTTGTAAAATAATTTCATATGATATAGGAGCTACTGCCAATATAGATTTTGATTATATCTTAGAAGAAAACAAATTTTTCATAAAAATATATTTAGAAGAGGCTAATGGTGAACATATTAATAGTAGAAGACAATAAAAACAAGCTGGCACAAGTATCATTATTTTTGAAAGAATATTATCCTGATTGTATAATAGAATATGTAGAATCTTTTAAAGCTGGTGTAAATAAAGTATATGAAAATAAGTGGGATTTAATTATACTTGACATAACCTTGCCTACTTATACGGTTACTCCTATAGAAGATGGAGGGGCAGCTAAACCAGTAGGTGGAAAAGAAATTATGAAACGTATGTTGAATAGACACGTATTTATACCTGTAATAGTCATTACTTTATTTGAAACTTTTGATGGAGGAAAAATATCATTAGATTCGTTGAATAAGGAATTTGAAAAAGATTTTAGTAAAATATGGAGAGGAACAGTATTCTATGAAAGTGATGATTGGAGAATAGATTTAAAGAAAACTTTGGATAAGATGCGGATTTGAAATCTGAAGGGAGAAACAGATGATAAATATCTTATTAGTAGAGGATAAAGAGAAAAAAATTCAAGATTGTGCAAAAGTAATAGAAACTTTTAATTCAAAAGAAATTAGTATAGAGAAAGCAAATGATATTAATACTGCGAAAAGGATACTAACAAGAAAGAACATTGATATTATGATATTAGATATATATTTACCGCAATTTTTTGGAGATGAAAAGAAAAAGGATGGTGGCTTACAATTATTAGAAACGGCTAGAAAGTCTAAATCTATTTCATATCCTACATATGTAATTTCTGTTTCAGAGTATGAGGAGAGTAAAGCATTATTTGAAGCAAGTGAAGGAAATATACATAAAGCTATTTATTATAGTCCCATTGATGATAAATGGAAAAAAGAGTTATATATGTATCTGAAAACTTCTATAGAAATTTTATCTAATAAAATAGTTCATAGAGTTTATGACTATGATGTTGCTGTTATATGTGCACTAAAGGAAGAGATAGATATCATAAAAGAAATATTATGTGATGTGCAACGGGTTAAAGTACCATATGATCAGGAGATTTATTATGATGGTTATTTTATGAAAAATGAAAGAAAAGTACGTGTAGTATTATCGTCTGCTCGTCAGATGGGAATGGTAGCTGCAACGGCATTAACAACAAGAATAATTGATAATTTTGTTCCAAGATATTTGGTGATGACTGGTATAACTGGTGGAACAAAATCAGAAAAAATGGGGTTTGGAGATATAATTGTTGCATCTCGTTCATGGGATTATCGAGCGGGAAAAGATATAAGAGAAGGAGATTCGGCGAAACATCTTAATTCGCTAAACGATTGTATGGCAGATGGCAGACTTATTGATTATTGCAGAAATATTAAGGAAGACATATCATCATTGCGTAATATCAAAGATTCTTTTAGAAGTGGTGTAAAACCAGACTCTGAATTGAAAATGATGATTGGCCCCGTGGTCTCGGGGGCATCGGTGGTCACGGATTCAGAAATTGTGAATGATGTATTATACAATCAAGATAGAGATGTATTAGGAATAGAAATGGAAATATATGGTGTGTATTATGCTGCATTGTGGGCTAAAGATCCAAGACCTAAATTTATTGCACTAAAATCTGTAAGTGATTTTGCAGATTCTGATAAAGGTGATACATATCATCCATATGCTTCATATACTAGTGCAAAGGCATTTGAAATATTGGCACAACAGTATTTGGAGTACGATGATTAGAGTATGGTAGTTTTTCATTAATTTTTAATGAACAATATGTTTTAGGTGTTCCCAAAAGAAAAATTAAGGGAGTTGTGCTTATTCGATTTAGAAATTTCTATAAGAGAATATTGAGAAGATAGGATGTCAGATGAATCAATTAAGATTTCTAAAATTTGTTTATTATAATTTCTTCATCTCTATAGGATGGCTATTTGTTGGATATTATGGATAAAGATATTTCAAGAAATTTAATTTTGAATGATAATGTATGTACAACAATACTCTATTTTATTATTGATGATTTGTGTTCAAAGATTATAATCTTGTAAATTTCATTGGACATGATTTAAGAAGAGTCTTATAGGAACACAAAAATAATAAAGTATAAATTACAACAGGATATGTTAGTGAGGAGATAAATTTATGGAAAAGAAATATCAAATTTTTATAAGTTCTACATACGAAGATTTAAAAGAAGAAAGAAAAAAGGTTCAGGATACAATTCTTTCCATGTATCAGTTTCCTATTGGAATGGAAATGTTCAGTGCTGCGGATGAGGAACAGTGGGAAATAATAAGAGAGACCATAGATAGTTCTGATTATTATGTTTTGATTGTTGGGCATAGATATGGAAGCGTGATTGAGGAAGGGGAATATGCTGGAATAAGTTATACGCAAAAGGAGTTTCGTTATGCGTTGGAACAGAAAATACCTATATTGGCATTTCTGATAGATAATAGTGTGGCTGTTACATTAGAAAAGACGGAGCAGGATGTTAATAGGAGGGAAAAGTTAGAACAGTTTAAAGATGAAGTAAAGAGTGGAAGAATGATTCAGTGGTGGACAAGCAAAGATGACTTGGCAAATAAAGTAATGAATTCTTTGAATAAACAGATTCATCGTAGAGACAGATTAGGATGGATAAGGGCGGATGGATTAGATTTAGGCGAAACACAAAATGAGTTAGTTAAAATGAGTAAAAGAATTAAAGAGTTGGATGAGGAAAATAAACAATTAAAACGCAATGCAGCTATAAGAAGACCAATATCGAATATATTTAATTATGATATTGCTGTTATATGTGCATTAAAAGAAGAAATAGAAAATATAAAAGATATATTAAGTGATGTGGAACGTGTTCAAATACCATATGACAATGAAATTTATTATTGTGGTTATTTTATAAAAGGAGTAAAGAAAGTTCGTGTAGTATTATCTTATGCTCGTCAGATGGGAATGGTGGCGGCTGCTGTCTTGACAACAAAAGTAATTAATAACTTTACTCCTAAATATTTGGTGATGACAGGTATAATTTGTGGAACAAAACCAGAGAAGATGTGTTTTGGAGATATTATTGTAGCATCAAGTTCTTGGGATTATGGAGCTGGAACAGACATAAGAGATGGAAGGTCAGTAAAACATCTCAATTCATTAAATAATTGTACTGCGGATAATAAACTTATTAATTGGTGTAGGAATATTCAAGAAGATGTAGCATTATTGTATAGCATAAAAGACTCTTTTAAAAATGGATTAAAACCAAATTCTGACTTAAGGATGTTGATTGGACCAGTGGTTTCAGGATCATCAATAGTTATGGATTCCCAAATTGTTCATAATATATTACAAAATCAGGATAAAGATATCGTGGGTATAGAAAGGGAAATATATGGATTTTATTATGCAGCATCTTGGGCAAATGAGCCCCGACCTAGCTTTATAGCTTTGAAGTCAGTAAGTGATTTTGCGGATTATGCTAAAAGTGATAACTATCATCCTTATGCTGCATATACTAGTGCGAAAGTTTTTAAAATTTTGGCACAACAATATTTTGAATATGATGATTAAAGATTTATATAGAATTTTTTCTGATCTATGGGAAAGAACTTGCTATATTAATTGGTGAAACATAGAATGGTCGTTATTAAAAGGAGTTAAGTGATTAAGTTAAAATTATACGGCATATAAGGACATTGGGATTACCCAGTGTCTTTTTTTAAGTTATAAAAATTGAATAATTGAAAATAATTTTGTCCGTACATAAAATCGAAATATAATTCAACCGCAAAATCTATACTAATAACAGATAGGATTCTAAACAATGGAATTCTATCAAAATCAGAAATAAACAAAGAATTATAAATCAGTTGAATAAAACCATTCAGATAAAGAAAACCACATAGAAAACTAAAAAAATCTTGAAACACGGATAAAATAAGGTTTTCTAAATGTTGAAAATAAATAAAAAGATAGATATCATCCGTTATTATGATTCAATAAATAAAATACATATATTTATTTTCTTATTTCAGTTTTAATTGCTATCACTTTATGTATAATTCAATGTTTTATAACACATTTCAAATATACAGTCCAGAAGAAGGGAGGATGAATCAAATGGATAAGATGAAATGGAAAAAGATAATCATAAAAGATAAGTTCCAGACGGAAAATGGAACAGTACATAACATCCAGAGAATCTATATAGCGCTCTGCAACACAGAAACAGGGGAATACCTGATCTCCCCATTCTCTGATTTTTTAAATGAATTTGCGGGCAGGAAGCCAGTCACCGTTTCCCTCGCGGCAGATATTGTAACAAGATTTTTGAATTATGCCATTTTTCACAACAACAGGACTATAGATACCCTGACGGTCCAAGATGGGATAGATTATTTAAACTCTATCGTGGAAACGGCACAAAAGAAGACGCAGAGCGAGTATGCCTATTACTTAACGAGATTCTACGCATTCCTTGATAAGAAAAAGGCACTGAAAGCTGTCTCAAAAGAAGAATTAGAATATTCCACCAATCAGGAGGGACACAGAGTACTGGAGAACCCATTTACAGGCAGGTTCATTGAAGGGGAGAGAAAGGATGCGGAACTGATCCACAACATTGAACCAGAATACCTCTACACATTTATAAAGACGGCAATGGATGAAGTGCCTGACATTGCTTTAGGTGTGTTTTTACAGTGCTTCGGGGGACTTCGGAAATCAGAAGTCATTTCCCTTGAATATAAGAACATCTCGATAACGACTGTGGGAGATAAGAGATCCATGCAGCTTACCTTAAAAGATAAGGATCTAAGGGAAGATGTTTCCACCGCGTTTCTCGCGCACTGCAAAAGAAACAGGATACAGACAGTGCTTCCAGCTTATGACGGCCTGCTGTGGGAACTGTTTGATAAGCATAAGGAAAGATATAAAAAAGAAGGGTGTTCCGCTGTGTTTGTGGATGCAGACGGAAGGGCGATGACAGATGCAGTCTATTATAAGAGGTTTTCCATCCTGAAAGAGAGATTCATAGAAAGACTCAGAAATTCTGACAATTTCGATGCAAAAAGCTATGCGGTATATCTGAGCACCTATAAATGGTCCACCCACTTATGCAGGGGGATATTCAGCAATCTCATCGCGCAGGGGACAGATAATATCATGGAGATCGCGGCGTGGAGAGGTGATAAGAACTTATCATCAGCGCTCAGTTATCTTACGGATAGGAAACAGATGGATGAGAATGCCCTCCATATATTGAATGAGCTTTATAAGGAGGAGATTGGTTGATATGCAGAAGCCGACATTTACGGAGATCAGGCACAGATACAAAGAAAAGTATAAAAAGAGACTGGGTGCAGCAGATGCTGTGTTAGAAAAGAAACTGGAAGAATACAGGGTCTATCAGGGCGGGCAGGACTGTTTCGGTGAAGGGCAGGATGCACAGGCAGAATGTGAAAAGATTGTAGATTTTTTGATGCTGCAGTATAACGCCCTCCATGAAAAACAAGTACAAGAAAAATATGACCTTCTGGTAAAGACACTTCCAAAGAATTATCAGAAAAGATTTCCAGACACGATCAGGCAGCACGCTGGATATACGAGGTATCTTATCAATAAAAGAAAAAATCTGAAAAGGAATATGGCAAACCATTTTAAGGCATTAAAGACAATGCTTTCTTTAATGGATAAGGAGATAACGGAGTATTCCGATGAAGAACTGGCTGAACTGATCAGGGATAACAGTTTTACTACTGCTGCAAGACAGTTTGCGGTCTGGTTTTTAACATATATCTATAACCAAAAGCCTGAGCAGCTTAAGTTTAGTTTGGAGATGAGTATGCTCAGGAGGGAAACGGTAAGAGGGGAAGAAGATTTTTATACCTCCGAAGAATGGGCCGTCTTTGCGGATGTGTTCTTTGATATTGACAGGCACATAAAAAGGGCGTATGAAGACTGCTTTTATGCAAGGTCGTGGCTGTATGCCCTGCTCCATATGTCGCTCGCATGGAGGAAGTCGGATGTGCTGCATATCCCCGCATTGGAAAACCTGATTGATATTTCTGAATATACATTGGATTGGTTTGAAAATAACACTTTTTCCATAGCAGACGCACAGCAGGTCATAAACCATGTGAAACTGGCGGCGGAACAGTACCATGCACAGAAGACAGGTGCAAAGAAACATTTCAATATCCCGCAGGCAGCACTTCTTCCAACGGCAATAGCCTTTATCATCTGTGAACAGTGGAGAAGAAAAAAGGGACAGGCTGTGCTGTTTGAAAAATTTTATGCAGATACAAAGAAAATGACGGAAATGTTTGGACTGGAAACAGGGTTCTTAAGCATGAAAGCGAACAGGACGCTTCTTTCCATGTTCAATGAAACGGCAGGCGGGATGGCGGAATTATCTGGAAAAGCAGGGACACTCACTTCCTATATGCGTTCGCATAAAACTTCCAAAATGGGAAATGCCAATATCACAAAGGTATATCTGCGTTCTACTTACAATGAGGATGAATCTGTCGATATGGGGAAGCAGAGCATAGACAGGGGATTTTTCGGATGGCTGTATGACAGGCTGCTCGATCTGGCTGATAACAAGCGGAGAACCTTTAAAGAAAATACAGAGCTGATTGTTCAGATGAAAGAAGCGCTTCCTGCACGGAAAGTGGAAAGTATTTCAGGGGCATTGTATGGCATTGTGAAAGAAAGGGAAATGCTGCTTAACGAGATCTATTCGTGGCAGGAGGATGAGATAAAGGAGAAAACGGAACTCCTTTTTGATGGTAAGCTGATGAGCAGGGCTGATGATGTATCCTGTCTGGTAAGCGGCAGATGCCCCTATCCAACAGAGGATAAATGTATGTTGTGCAGGTATTCCATCCCGACAACCTTTTCGCTGGCAATGGCAGGGGATGAACTGAAAAGGCTTTTGACAGAGTTTGGGAGAACAAATGCGGAAGATGTGATCGACAGAATCAATCTTACCTATCAGATCGGGAAGCTGATCATGGTTTTAAAAGAAGCCATAGACAGATTTGGGTATGAATACATAGAGACCTATATTGATTATAAAGAGATAAATGAACTGATCAAGAAAGAAACACCTAACATGATATTTTTGGAGGAGATACAGAATGACAGAAAATAGCGGCAATATAAAGAAACAGGGGATGACGGTAAGGGCGTATGTCGGGGAGAATAAATCGTCATATCTGGTCATCAAATATAAGATGAACAATACATCTGAGGAAACCTATGCAGAGATGTTTCATGAACTGAAAAGAACAGGAGCGTTTCTCAATGATTTCTATGATGATGACCTATGGATATGTTTTGAAGATAAGGACAGCCCCACAAGGAGACTATCTTTCTCCTTTTTGGAAGCACATCCTCAAATGAAAAAAACAGTAAAGAATTATCTGTTGGTAAAGCTGTATATACAGAAATGCAGGTTGCTCACTGTAACAAAACGGCTGCTTCATATAAAGCACTTTATGGAAGATACAGATTTCGTTGATCCTGATAATGTGAAGGATTATCAGATGCTTATAGGTACATGGAATGGAAACAAAAAACGGGAAGCAATCGCAATAAAAGAATTTCTGGAGTTTTCCAATCTTGACCATGCAGGGCTGTATTATGATCTGGTAAAAAATATCAAGAAAGCAGAGAACAGTTATAGGGAGCTTCCAGATTTTCAAGGCGTCCTTATCTTTGATTATATCATAAACGATTATTGGGAGAAGATAAGGGATTCAGAGGACAGATACAGACTGTTTCCAGTCATCTTGTGGTGGAAACTTACGACAGCCATCCCCACAAGACCTGTTGAATTTTATAATTTAAAGAGGGACTGTATCTATGAAAGAAACGGAAGATATTTCTTTAAGATTGAAAGATTAAAGACAGAACTTGGGAAAAAACTGGCAGTAAGTGATATTATTACGGATTTTGAAATCAATGCGGAACTATACTTCCTAATCCGTGATTATGTGGATTACTGTAATAAGATTGATGACTGCATTTATCTGATCTCGCCGCCAACCTGTGATGTGATCTACAGAAATAAAGTCTTAAATACAAGACAGAAATTCATCACTGAAAAAATGAATATCTATTACCATGCATTCCAGAAGGAAGTCGTGGAAGGGCAGTACCACTATAAAATGGTCAGAAGCCGTATGACTAAAGACAGGGAACTTCCTTATATCTATTATGGAGATACAAGACATCTGGCGATCATGAATATGATGCTGCAGGGAGTAAACCCCATATACATAGCACAGATCGCAGGACATCATACGCTGGATGCACAGGTGGGATATTATTCACATCTGGAAACATTCACTACGGCAAAGAGTTATATCCTGAGCCAGTTTATGAAAGGGAACAACCTGCTGAAAAGACCTTCCAATGATATCAATATGGGAGAGAAGGTCATCGAGAAGGAACTTTTGGGAGCTGATTATTTTGCCCTGCCTAAAGTTGCAAAGGGGCAGGGACGATGCGGCTCCAAGAATATTCCCTATGAATGCAACCATAAATCCTGCCTTTTCTGCAAAAATTTCTTTCCAGAAAATGTGTCGGAAGACCTGCTTAGCTTTTATAAAGAAGAAAATGACAGGAACATGGCATTTGTTAAGAAATCACTGCAGACTTTGTTTGGGCAGATAACCCTTAGGGATGATGCAGAGATAAAACAGGATGCGATACAGCTCAGTGTCCTGTTAAGTCAGAAAATAATGATAGATTCGTACAGATACAGAGAGGAGAAAAAGGAATAAATGAAGAACCCGAAAGGCGGCAGGCCCGCAGACTACGCAAAAGAGCAGTTATTGGAGATACTGCTGCAGTACACAAAAGAACATCCTGACCAGACGATAAGGCTGTTTGAACTGGAGGCAGCCACAGGAATCAAAAGACATGTCTGGACTTACAACATGAAAGAGGAAATAGATAAGATCAACAGGGAAGTGAAGAAAGTTGATGTCGCAAGGACAGGCATTTCGCTTCCGTCAGCGGAGCAGATACTGGCTTCCTGTAAGGGGGATGAAGAAAAACTGGCAATGCAGATACAGACGCTGATCGAGATGGTGCAGGATATGAGCAGGTATCAGGATGCAGCAAAGACAGTCAAGGTGATGCAGAAAGATTATGAAAACAAATTAGAGGAACTTAACTGCATCATCAAAGAAAAGGATAAGAAGATTGAAGAACTGTTCACGCAGATCAACAGGCTTGCCATTGATTCAGAGAATCCCAACACTCGGAAAGAAAAAGGTATCAAGAGTAACATTATCGAATTTACGCCGCAGAATATGAATGAATTTAAGAGCAGGGCAGAAAAACTGCTGCTTTGATTAAAATAATATGTTATTTTATGACATCTTATAAAACAGAAACTACAGAATATAAAACAGAATAAAATATTATGACATAATATGTCACAAATTGAAATAAATGAACAGGCAGTTGCATTTAAGGTGGCTGCCTCCATATCAAAAGAGAAGGGAGGGTAGATTGCATATGCAGTTTAATATAAAAGATCCGAAGGACAGGGAGAAATTTCTCCTAGAGATCATGTATTACATAATGGATGCGGGATATCTGGAGCAGAAGAAATTCCTACATATCCCAGAGGAATACGTATCAGCAGGCGGTTATCCGCTCGGCAGGATATGGGCAGGACTAAAGGAAACATATGACCAGAATCTGTTGGCAGAAGAAGAGATAAGGTTCCTGCTAAAGATTAGGATGCAGCTTGTAGATTCCCCGCAGAAAGACCTATGCATATGGATTGAGAGGGCAGATGAAGTAGAAGCATATTACAAAGAGCATGGAACCTTATCCATGCCAAATACAGTCCTATTTCATGATGGGGTGAACATGTTCCAATGGATACATTACCAGAAAAAGCTGTATAAACAGGGAGAACTTTCATCTTATCAGATTGTGCGGCTTGAAAGCATGGGAATAAAGTGGATCAAACCAAGAAAAATCTCTGAATGGGATATAGCGTACAGCTATGCCAAGCAGTATTTTGAAGCAAACGGACATCTGTTTGTACCTAAGAAGTATGTTACTTCTGATGGATTTACACTTGGGAAATGGATCTGGGAGCAGAGGGATAGGTATCTTGAACTTTCAAGCCATAAGATCAGCGATAAAAAGATAGAGATGCTGGAAGAGATTGGGATGTTCTGGGAAGATCTGAAAAACGCGGAATGGGATTGGTTCGTTGGGCTTCTCAGGGAGTGCATCAGGGTAACGAAGAAGCCTTTAGTGATAGGGAGAAGTTATAGATATAAAAATTATGCGCTTGGGGAGAAAGTTGGTGAGGTGATAAGGCAGTATGCGGATGGGAGTCTGACAGCGGAGCAGGAGAGAGATTTGGGGATGGCTGGTTTTGGGTTTAATAGGCATATAAAGTGAGAGAAATGGGGACTGGAGAATTTTCAGTTCCTTTTTTCGTGGTGTGGTTGGAAAATAGTTAAAAAGATAGTACAATTAAACTATAAATATTCATTAGATAAAAAGGGGGATATACTGATGTCGATAACTGGGGAAATGATAATTAGTGGGTTTATATCAAAAATAATTAGTGATGTTGTTGATATACCAGAGAATCTAATCAAAAAAGCGATAAAGGATGCAGATAAAAAGAAGAGAGATAGAAATCAAAGTATAGAGACGAGGATATATCAGGTTACAATTGATGCAATAAAAGAATTTACCCAAAAAGATTATAAAGGACAAGAGGTTTTATATGATGCAGCAGAAAGTATAATCAGAGGTTTTAAAAATAGCAATAGTAATATAGAAGCAGTCAGAGTGGGACTGAAAATGCTTGTTTCACAAGTTACAAGTGAAACGTGTGAGGAGTTTTTGAAAATATTGTGCCATGTAATTTGTATGGATGAGAATGATATCTTATATAAGGAAATTATTTTGATTCAAGGAGGACAAACATTTGAAGCTGTGCGTGAAGGTTTTGATGTGAGCAATAAGAACGATGAAGAGACACATAGAAAATTGGACTATCTAATAGAAAAGGAAATGCAAGATGCAAAATATTCCACTAAAAGACCAATAGAAAATAGGGTGGATGAATATGCTAAGAGATGGGAGAAGAATGTATTTTTAAATAATTTTAATAAGAGAGATAAGAATGCAGGAGTTAATATAGCATTGAAAGAAATATATCTAGAAGAACATTTGCCTCATTATAAATGGAAATCAAATGATGAAGAGTCTGCTGATTTGAAAGGATTATTAAGTGAGCACATAGTTGATAATGATGAGAAGAAAATGCTCTTGATTTTGGGACAAGCAGGAATTGGGAAAAGTACTCTTATTACATGGATTATGGCAAATTTGGTAGAAAAGAAAGAGAATATTCTAGTGTATCAGTTTGCTCCTGATTTAGGGAATGTTAATTGGCAGGATCATAATATATTAGATGAGATATTTGAAACTATTGATTTAGGCTATAATAAGTTAGAGGGAAAGACATTAATTCTTGATGGTTTTGATGAGATATCTGTGAAGGAGAATAGGGAAAGAATTTTACATAAATTGAATCAAGAATTAGAAAAGAAAAATTACTTGAGAAAATTTTCGCTTGTTTTAACATGCAGAGAAAATTATGTAGATAAAGAAGAGTTAAAAGGAATTGAGTATATTACTTTACAGGCATGGGATGAAACACAGATAAGAAAATTTTGTGAAAATTATGAAGAAATAATCATAAGAAAAGATTCGACAAGAATTAGTGAGAATCTGCAAATTAGAATAAACAAAATAATTGAAAAGAAAGATATAATGGGGATTCCGCTTATTCTGTATATGGTATTAGCATTAGAAGTTGATATTGAAAGGAGTAGTTCTACTGTGGATATATATGATCAGATTTTTTCTTTAGAAAGAGGTGGCATATATGACAGGGGTTATGATACAGAACACAGGATTAATGACTCTAGAATCAAAAAACATATACATCATGTTTCACAACGAATTGCTTTTTGGATGTTTGAAAATAAAGCGGATGAAGCAATTATTTCACAAGAAAAATTTGTAGAGATTTGTGAAGAGGAGATGAAAGAATCAGGAGAAAAAGGGGAAGATCTACAAAGGGATACTCTAATTGGAAACTTTTTCCAAATAAAGTATTGTGAAGGAAAAGGAACTGATGAACTGCAGTTTGTGCATCGCTCTATATATGAGTATTTTGTTGTGCTTTACTTTTTTGAGTCTATATGTAGCGTGACATCTAAGGAGGAAGTGGCAGGAAAGCTGGGAGAGTTGTTAAAGGATGGTCATTTATCGAAGCAGATACTTGAATTTGTAAGATATAAGTTTAATAGTATGAAAGGATATGATTTATCGGCTATAACAAGAGAAGTGTTTAACATAATGCTGCGACATGGAATGACTTATTATTTTATAAAGGAACAAAAAACACCACTTTTAAATATTTTTGATCGGGAAATGAGAATATTTTCTAATATGCTTGAAATAGTTCATTTATGGAATCTATCTTTAGAAAAAGTTAACAATAAGATTGCTAGTTACTTGCGATCTAATAGGGGAAATAGCTTGAATTTAAGTGAAACAGATTTAAACGGAACAGATTTAAGGGGAGCAGATTTAAGCGAAGCAAATTTATTGGATGCAGATTTAAGAAGAGCAGATTTAAGAGGAGCGGATTTAAGCGAAGCAAATCTATTGGGTGCAGATTTAGTAGATGCAGATTTAAGAAGAGTAGATTTAAGCGGAGCATATATAATTGAAGCAAATTTAAGCGGAGCAAATTTAATCAAAGCAGACTTAAGTAGAGCATATTTAAGTGAAATAGATTTAAGAGGAGCAGATTTAAGAGGAGCAGATTTAAGCGGAGCACTTTTAAGCAAAGCAGATTTAAGCGGAGCAGATCTATTGGGTGCAGATTTAATGGGTGCAGATTTAAGAGGAGCAAATTTATTGGAAACAAAATTTGATGAAAGTCAAGTTAAGTTGCTTTGTGAAAAATACAACTTAACTGACAGTAAAGTGTATATTTCTGCAACAAGGAGGATTGTAACTTATAAAGAATATCATCATAAAAATAGAGCTTAAATTATATCAAAGTTTCCCGAACGGGTCGAGCGCATCTCAAATAAAAAATGTGAGGAGAGTCCAGTGGACTGTCCTCATATTTTTTATGGCCCTGATTAAGGTTGTCTGCTTGCAGACAAATTGTTTCTGCTGGCAGGAACAATTTCCTTAATCACTCCATGTGGCTTTTTGCATGGAGTGAAAGGGTGAGACAATCTGTTCATGGTTTGCCCGCGCGCGGGGAAAGCATAGATTGGCGAGACCCGTTTCCTAACGTAGATCCACGAGTTCAGACTTTATAAGAAAAGGGATTGGAATTATTGGATTAGAAGTTGATACCCTTTTCTTATGAAAAAGCGGGCAGGGAAGTAGTGTTACAAATGAAGAGAAGTGGATAAAAGCAATAAAAAGTAGTAATTGTATAAAGAAAATATATAATAAAAGTGAAAATACAACAGCAATATTGTAGATGAGACTAGAATCATTTCAGATGCTGAACAAATGTTTTGATAGCATTTTGTCGATTTATGGTATATAATGAAAGCTATAATATTGATGATTATGGGGGAAACTATTTTGAAAGATCTAAATGTTGATAATTCAATAGTATCAGATGTATCTAAAATTGTAGATGATGTCTCAAATGTATGCATCTTAATTGATTATGATAATTTATTTCATACAATGAAGAGATACGCTATTGATGTTACAGATGAAGAATATGATATATGTAAATTTTTTAATGAAACATATGGAAAGGATAAGATTAGATCATTTCGGGCATATGCAGATTTTGATCAAGTAAAAGTGAGCTTACGTAAACTTCAAGAACAGCGTGTTCAAATTAGGAATGTTTATGGAAATAATAGAGATGATAAATATAGAAAAAATGCATCTGATATAGAACTTAGCATTGATGCAATAGAATTGACATATAAAGAGCCTAATATAGATACCTATGTCATTGTCACTTCTGATAGTGATATGATTCCCATAATGAGTAGGCTTAAATATAAAGGGAAAAAGGTTCAATTATATTATACAAGTCAGAATACAGCCCAAACTATACATTTTGATTCATATTGTGATTTTTCTTGTGATATTCTAAAATTATTTAAAGTTGATATAGCTGCAGGAGAACCTGATTATTGGTTTGATCAGATTGCCGATCATATTTCTGAATGGTATATAAATAATCCTAATAAAACATATGGATTTTCATGGTTAAGATCGGATGTGGCTGGTAAGTTTAAAGTATCAGAGGTATATGCAGGTGAAATTATAAATGCAATGATTGATAAAAAATTAATTGATGCGGTACCAACCAATGGATATACAACGATTAAGTTACTAATGAGGGAAAACAGTATAATTGCAGAAAGTACAGAACTTGTAGAGAAAAGTGAAGAAACTGTTGACAATGCAGGTGTAAAATGATATGATAAAAACCAAGATAAGTTTTTTGGAAATAGTTTTATTTAAGATAAGTTTTATTAAAAATAGTTTTTAGCCAGATAGGAGAAAAAGGATTGGTATAAAGCCAATCCTTTTTTCGTTGTTTGATTCATCAAGATGGAAGAATTAATTGTGGAAATTTGAAGCAAAATATAAGGTTAACAGTAGGTATTTCAGACAGTTCTTTAAAGAATGTACTATACAGGAGTTAGAAAGATTCAATTTATAATAAAAGCAGGGATTTCCCCTGCTTTTAAAATATAATGGCACAGAATACTGCCAGAAATGAAATGGACAGGAGCAGTGGCATCATTATGCTATGCTCATAGACAGCAACATAAGTATCCTTTGCTACCATGATATAGCCGATCAGGTGCTTCTTTCTAAGGCGCTTCATTTTGTCAGGTGGCATGAGTTTAAAATAATGATCTGTTATACCGCTAGAGATAACGACTGTATCAGTGGCATCCTCTTTTGCTATTTCTTTTAGTTTTATGCAGCCAATGACAGAAAGGTCATTGCTATTCTGCGTTTTCTCAAAAGAATCAGGTTCAATATAATCAAATTGGAAGTGTTTCTTTTTAAAAATTCTTGCATTTGTATCTTCTATATTGTATACGTGATAATTCATAATCCCCCTCCTTATGTTAATGGATATTTTAAGCGGAAGAAGTGCCATAAATTATGAAAGATTGTATGAGTATAAGTAATCAATAAAATTTTTTTGATAATGCAGAAAATCGTAATAATTCCTGAATATACAGATAAAGTGCTATTACTTCGTGTGAAATGTGTGTAAAGATTAATCATATTTTTATGAATAATTTTTAAACCACTCTTTACAATGAAAAAGATTATACAACTTTTAGACTGTAAGCATTGGTTATTCTTTAACTATGCGAAAGCAGCAAAGATAATTATTAATAATATCTCAAAATGAGAAACGAAAGGAAAAAATAAAAATGAATAAGAATAAAATTTTAACAGCAGTTATGGCAGGAACAATGATGATGGGAAGTGTTCTTCCTGTATGCGCAGCAACAACAGATTATGATCCTATTTCACAGACAGAAGTTGGAGAGGATGGAACATCAAGAGATACAGAGGTTCTGTATACAAGAGCATCCTCCTACTCTGTAGTGATCCCTAAGACTATTGTACTGGACGCAGTTTCTAAGGATTCTGATTATGCAGTAAGAGTATATGGCGATATTTCTTCTGACAAGAAGGTAACTGTAGCACCTCAGGATGCACTTACAGATATTGAGGGAATCAATTTCTATATGAAGGATCAGGCTGCTATTGGAACTAAGAAAGCAGATGTTCAGGCAGATGTAACACAGGATGTTGTTGACTGGACAAGTGCTGAGGTTACTGCTGATACTTCCAAAGATGGTAATGTAGCAGCTCCTACTATTACAGCAGGTAACTGGAAGGGAACCTTTAACTTCAATATCGCACTCGCAGATGCGGAGTAATTTTTAATAAAAATAGAGTTTTAAGAAACAGAATGTTTTATATTTAATAAGATAAGGCTTGCATATGCAGGTCTTATTTTTATGTAAGAAGTAGAGTTATTCACATTATAATTATAAATTCCTGTCTACTCTTTAAACTATAATAATGCAGTCCACGGAGAAGATATAAATTATATTTTTCGTGGAACTGTATACGATAAAGGCGACAACAAGAAGCAATAGAGGAATTATTTTGTGTAACCCAATATTACATAAACGTTTCAATAAACTTTTTTATGTAAGTTCCATAGAAGATAAGGAGGTAGAGATGAAAAAGAAGAAATTTGTGGGATTAACAGCACTGCTCCCACTGGCATTGTTTGAATTTGTATCATTGCCTGTATATGCGGAAGTCACAGATGTCCAGACAGTAGATACAAGTATAGAAGAAACCAGTGCTGAATGTGAAGTAATTTATAAGTCAACTTATGATTTCTCAGAAGAAATTCCAAAGTATCCAGAACTTGAAGTTATGGCGTCGGGTTATGAAGGTGTCTATGATGGAAAATCACATGGAATCACTGTTGACTGTAAGACGGAGGGAGCAACCATTCTGTATAGTACAGATGGAAAAACTTATTCGGCAAAGAAACCTGAATATACGAATGTAGGGACATACGTGACTTATTATAAAGTCGAAAAGGATGGATATACAACAACCTTAGGCTCGGCAGTCGTAAAGATCAAAGAAGCAATGATTGAATTTGATGCAGATGATTGCATTGTCTTTTATGATGGGAAAAACCATAGCATAGAAATGGATGTTAAGACAGATGACTGCAAGATCCTGTACAGTGAAGATGGAATAAATTATTCTTCAAAGAAACCAGAGTATAAAGAGCCAGGTACCTATGTTGTTTACTACAAAATTATGAAAGACAATTACAAGACAGTGACAGGAAGCAGTACAGTGACCATTAAGGAAAAAGATAGTGCTGTTAATAATAACCGTCAAAATAACAACAATCAAAAGAATAACAGCCAAAACAGCGGTCAAGTTGATGGAAATGCAGATGCAGGTATTTCCAGAGTGCAGACAGGGGATGAAAGCCATATCTTCTTCTATGCTGTGCTATTGATTGCTTCTGCATTTGGTTTACTAAAAAATAGAAATAGGGAGGAGAAAAGAAAATTATGAATATAAAAAGAAACATATCTAAGTTGGTGTCAAGTCTACTCTGCTTTTCTATGATATTCAGTAATGTGCTTCCAGCATATGCGGCGGATGCAGTGATTACAGAGAATACTTTAGATGGAGAAGACTTGTCAGTTAATGAAAGAAATCTTGAAGATATAACAGTAACTTATAAACAGGCATCCAGCTTCTTCGTTACGATTCCAAAGACGATTGTATTAGATGGATGGAAGCAGTCTACATATGCTGTGAAAGTTTCAGGTGATATTGATGCCGATCAATGTGTCTATGTAGCGCCTGTTGATGGGATCACTGATACAGACAGCATTGACTTTTATATGAAAGATCAGGCATCTGAAAATACGAAAGAGGATGTTGTGGCGAATGTAACACATAATAAGTTCCATTGGAATTCTACAGAGGTTGCTGAAAATTATAGGCAGGATGATAACATGGTCAGCGCTCCAGATTTGACTGCAGGTGCATGGCGAGGTATTTTCCAGATGGAAATTAAACTGGAGACTCATGTGACACATAAACATAATTATGTGACAACCATCACCAAAGAGCCAACCTGTACGGAAACAGGGGAAAAGACATTTACCTGCGACTGTGGTGACAGCTATACAGAAGAAATACCAGCAAAGGGTCACAACTTTGAAAATGGTGAATGTACTGACTGTCATGAAAAAGAAGCAGATCCGTATGAAACGGCTCCTGCAAATGCTTATAGTAATTGGAATTATACTTTAGATGATACCAATAACATTATTACATTGAATTATTACAAAGGCTCTGAGACGGATGTTATTGTGTATGCGAATTATGTGATTGGAGAAAAAACTTATAAGACACAGTTGAAGAGTAATAAACAAGGTTATTATGAATCCAGAACCTATGCATATATGTTTAATGCAGATTCACATCCTAATACGGCGACTGAGGATATAAAATTTACTAATAATGAAAGAATTAAATCCATTAAATTTAGCAGAAATATTGATACAAGTAATGTAACTGGTATGGGTGCTATGTTTTATAATTGTAAGTCGCTGACAACTATAGAAGGACTCGATAGTTTTGACACAAGTAATGTTACTGATATGACTTTTATGTTTGCAGGCTGTGAATCCTTAGTCAGTCTTGATATAAGTAATTTTGATACAAGTAATATAACAAATGTGAAAAATATGTTTAATAAATGCAAGTCCTTAACCAATTTGGATATAAGCCATTTTAATACATCTAATGTAACTGAAATGAGTTACATGTTTTCTCAATGCGAATCTTTAATTGCTCTGAATGTTAATTATCTTGATACAAGTAAAGTCACAAAGATGGATGGAATGTTTAATGGTTTATCTGCTTTGACCAGCTTGGATGTAAGTAATTTTGACACAAGCAAAGTAACAAATATGGGATATATGTTTGATGGCTGTTCTACTTTATCCACTCTTGATTTATGTAGTTTTGATACAAGAAACGCTACAGCAATGCGTAATATGTTTAATGGGTGTAGCAACTTGACAACAATATATGCCACTGAAGGGAAATGGTCAACCTCACAAGCAAGTACATCTTGGATGTTTTCAGACTGTGGCACATCTACCGTAACATATAAATAAGTATAACACTTCAAAAAAAGAACTTAGAACTCTCATTCTAGGTTCTTTTTTTCTTCTTCATGGAAACCTCTGTTTCCCGCTGTTCGGTGAAGGCTTTTTCTTCTTCGGTGATTTCAAAAGACAGTATATCCTGTGGTTTACAGTGTAAAATCAGGCACAATTCATTGATTGTGGACGTGGTAATAGATTCCCCGTGAGACATACGGCGGAGAGTATTGCTGCTGATGCCATAGTGGTAGATCAGGGAATATTTTGTGACGCCTCTTTTTTTCATTGTATTCCAAAAGTTATCGTAGCTGATCATATGGACACCTCCGATAACCTTATTTTATGTTATATGTAAAATATTAAACATAAGTAAATAATTGCTAGCAGTAAAATATTGCATATATTTTCCTTGAAATAAGGTTCAGGACATGATAATATAGGCAATATATTGCACCTGCTTAATAGAGGATTTAAACGATAAAAGTAATGGCAAAATACGGAGTGAGGAGGAACTTATGGGATTTTCATATGGTTTATTGGGCATCGGGAATACGATTGCAGAGAACAGGAAGGAAAAACAGCGGAAAGCAGCCCTGCCAGACAGGAAAAAGATTTTGGACAGGGAGATGGAGGAATTCTGTAATAAAAAGGCAGCGGAATATGGAATTACCCGTGGCATTAATCTGGTAGAACTGCAGATGTCTATTGCAAATGCGGATTACTATTATGAAGAAATGATGATGCAAAATGAAGATGCGGCTGTTTTTCTGGAAGGGGAAAGGGAACAGATTATTTCCCGCAGGAATGCCATGTTTGACAGGATACGGCAGCTTCCGATTGAGGGGCAGTATGCCCCTGATAAGAGTGGTATGCGGGTTGGAAGACAGAGCGGCGTTATGAGAGAGGGCGGCCCTAACAGCCTGTTGAAGCAGGCGGAAAAGTATATTGAAAATAATGGGATGGATTTCCCCACTGAAGAATACCTGCAGAGGATCCATTATCAGTATACAAAGGTACTTGATGAAATAGAAAAGGAGATAGCGATCCTGAGAAAAGGGATTGCGGGAGAGGAATATGTCAACGAACAGTTAAGGCTTTATGAAGGGAAATACAGGGTTTTAAAGAACATTGTCTTGGAATCCGCTGATTCGCAGGGGAACACATCAGAGGTTGACGCTTATATCATTACTGATAAGGGACTTGTCGTAGCAGAAATAAAGAACTATGGGAATGAGAACCAGAGACTGCATATTACCAATGACGGCAGGTGGGTGATCGAGGATATCCATAACGGGAATATCTTAAAGCGGATTGATAAATCACCAGTAGAACAGAATACAAGGCACTGCCTTGCGGTGGAGAGGCTGTTAGTACAGGAATTTGGGGAAGACTGCAATATTCCTGTGATTCCTGTTATATTTATTGCAAACAATAAAGTCAGCATCAGTAATGAGAGTAAGAGCGATGTCATCCGTGTTTCAGAATTTTACACGTTTATTAATTCCATACAGAATTTGGCGGCGGTATCAAAAGAAGTGCAGGGGAAGATTGAAAGCCTGTTAAACGCACACAATATAGGTTCGCAGCCTTTTAAGGTAAACAGCAGGTGGAGGATCATGGACTGCATAGAGGAGATGGAGAGGGTTTTTACAAACTATGTCCTGTATAATAATGAAATCGCTGAGGAATATCAGAGGGCAGTCATAAGAAATACGCCTGTGAAAGAGAGGAAGAAAAGGGTATCAAAAAAGCCAGATATCAGAACGATAATACTCTGCCTGTTGCCGTATCTGCCTATTTTATTTTTCGGATGGACACCACAATTCAGGTTAATATTATTAATCAGTTATACAATCATGTTGTGTAATATACCACTTGGTCTGGTGGCGATGGTTGTCCTGTATATGATAGTCATTGGATAGAACACCTTAAGATTTTTATCATTTTATGAACATAATATCTTGCGGTATCCTGCAAGGCACTTTATAATATAATCTATCAGATTTGTCTAAATCATTTTCATAAAAAGGAGGCCGTTAATGAAAAGTTATATTAAAACAAGAACTGTACAGTCGATTGTAAGGGATATCAAAAAGGGAAAAATTATACTGGAAACAGGTATCCAGAGAAAACAGGACCAGTGGGACAGAAAAAAGAAGTCTCTGCTGATTCTGTCTGCCATACAGGAGATCATCATTCCTGGCATATTTGCGAAAGAAACAGTAAACGAGAAAGGCGAGACTGTTTGGGAGATACTGGATGGCAAGCAGAGGCTAACAGTGCTGAATTCCTTTTTGAATGATGGATTTAGGCTGGATAAATCTTATGAGGATGACTATGCAGGGAAGAAATTCTCAGAGCTGAATGAGGATGTCCAGAATACGATCAAAAACGCGGAGATCACGATCAACGTATATCAGGAGATCAGTGAGCAGGAGACAGAGGATATTTTCTGCAGGCTGAACAATGGACAGCAGTTATCCAACGACAATCTGTACAGGGCGCATATGGGGGCAGACTTAAGAAAATTCGTGGATGAAGCGGTAAGCAAGCCTTTTATGGAGAAGGTGAATTTTACAAAGGGACAGCTTCGCAAGTCAGAGGATCAGGGCGTCATATTGGCGGCACTTGCATTGATATCCGATGAAAGCGTAGCTGATCTCAGTAAAAAGTCAATCATACAGTTTATTGACGATTTTAAGCAGCGGTATGATCAGGAGCTGTGCGATATCATACTGGCATCCCTTGATGCGCTGGATGAAGCGATTCCTGAGAAACATAAGAACTTGAAAAAAGTGAGTGTTCCCATGATAATAGCGAATGAAGCACTCTGTCTGAAAGACAGCAAAAAGCAGAAAACCTATGCAGACAATCTTAATGCATTTCTGGATGACTATGAAAACAGGGAAGATTATCTGGAATTATGCAAGACCAGCACGGCAAGCAGCCAGAATGTAGGAAAGAGAAACAGTTATTTCTATGCAATGACAGAGTAGCGAAGTGAGTCTGACAATTTAATGAGACGTAAACGAAAGGACCTTGGAGAAATCTGAGGTCTTTTTTGATGTTATGCATACAAATATTTATATTTTTGACAACTTTGTATATAACGTAAAAACAGGAAATACCTGAAATAAGAAGAAGGGAGAAAAGAAAAAATTATGAATATAAAAAAGTATAGTTTAAAGACAATGTGTGCAGCCTTGGCATGTACAACAGTTTTAAGCAGTATGCTGGCTGCCTATGCAACAGATGTCATTATCAACGAAACGCCAATGGATGACTCGGCGGAAATTAATGTAATTAACACTCTGGCGGATGACTCAGCGGGGACAGATACAGGTGATTCAGGCTGGACTACAGAAGAAAACAGTTATGAAGATATAAAAGTGACTTACCAGCATTCATCGAGTTATGCAGTGACCATTCCAAAGACAATCGCATTGGATTCCAAGAAGCAGGCAACATATTCTGTTAAAGTAACAGGGGATATTGACGCAAACCAACGGGTTTATGTAGCACCTGTGGATGGAATAGCTGATAGTGAAAATTTAGATTTTTATATGAAAGACCTGAGTGGCAAGAAAGCAGACGTAGCAGCAACGGTAACACATAGTAAAACTTATTGGAGTTCTGAGGATGTAACAGACTCTTATGAAGAAACCCAAAACTGCGTCAGTGCGCCAGATCTGACTGCGGGTACATGGGAAGGAACCTTCCAAGTAGAGATAAGGCTGGAGACAGAAAAGGAGCAGGAACATACACATAACTATGTAGATGGAAAATGTGATTGTGGAGCGATTGATCCTAATCATACACACGATTATGTAGATGGAACCTGTACAATCTGTGGTAAAGAGACAGATCCATATGAGACGGCACCTGCGTCAGCTTATAGTAATTGGAATTATACTTTGGATGATGAAAACAATATTATTACTTTGAATTATTATATAGGTTCTGAGACAAATGTAATTGTGTATGCGAATTATGTGATTAATGGAAAAACCTATAAAACACAATTAGCAAGTAACAGTGCTGATGCAACAAGCAATACAAAATATATGTTTAATGGTTGTAAGTACTTTATGAAATCTGTGAAATTTAGTAAAAATATTGATACAAGTAATGTAACTGATATGAGTTATATGTTTTACTATTGTGAAAAATTGGAAGAGCTCGATATAAGTGGGTTTGACACGGGAAACGTAATAAATATGCGTGACATGTTTTTTAGAAATTTGAAATTGAAAAATCTCGATGTAACGAATTTTGATACAAGCAAGGTTACTAATATGAGTGAGATGTTTTATCAATGTGCTGCTCTGGAAAGCCTAGATGTAAGTAATTTTAATACAAGCAGTGTAACGGATATGAGCAGCATGTTTGCACAATGTAATGCATTGGCAAGCCTTGATCTGAGGGGATGGAATACAAGTAATGTCACAAATATGATGCAAATGTTCCAGCAAAGTTATGGCGGGAATTCATCACTGAGAAGTTTGGATTTAAGCAGTTTCGATACAAGTAATGTAACGAATATGATGCAGATGTTTAGGGATTGTGAGTTCCTGACAAGCCTTGATTTGGGCAGTTTTGATACAGGCAATGTTGCAAACATGAGTTGTATGTTTTATAACACTCCAGAATTGAAAACTATTTATGTATCACAGGATAAATGGTCTACATCATTGGCAGAATCCTCTATTTGCACAGTGGGCTATCCTGGCAAAATTGGAACATATCAGATGTTTTCGGGCTGCGGTGCTTCATCTGTAATATACAAATAAATTTTTCTTATAAGTCCTGTGTGGGAATTCTCATGCAGGATTTTTATTAATATGAATGATTATTTTAAGCTGAGAGGCTCATATATATTCACGGATAGCCCATCTTGATTTCATAATAGAGCGGATGGTTCAAAGAACAGTCCTATCTTTACTTTTGCTTGACTACCCCTGCTCAAATGGGGATTTTGTGTCAATGATGCGCTATAGCGCAGGCGTTAGCCCTTGTCATTGACACGGAAGCACCACTTTGAGTATTCTTAAATACAGCAAAATACAAGTGGACTTAAAAGTGTATTGAAGGATTTATGACTAAGAAATGTTCAATAAGAATAATTATTTTAGTGATTTAGTGAGGATACTTTTATATATAAAAGGTGGTTGATCTCTCGGTAATATCATGTGGAGATAAAAGCAATAGGCTTAATTGGCTGGGAAAAACTTACTCGTTCCGTTTTTCGCTTGTATTTATTTTTATTTCGTATATAATAAAGAAACTTAACTAAAAAGTATATATTTTAACAATAAAAAAGCAGGTAACGACATACCTGCTCTGACCAAAATTATAATGAAATGAAGCTGTGTATTGAGTAGTACCATTGTTCATTTCTGATTTCCTTATTATTATAACGTATTATCTTTCAAAAATTACCAGAAGTTGAATGAGTAAAAAGTTATATAGATAATATTGCAAATTGAGAAGAAGCCTTCATTTCATGGAAGTTTTGGCACGACTATTCTGTGAGAGGAGGCTATTTTTTATGAATGGAACAATAGATAATCTGATCCTTGACTGGAGGGAAAAGATAAATGAGTCCAGTATAGGTTCAATAAAGTCCAACATGGCAGAAATGCTGCCCATACTGGAGCAGTTAGTGAAAGACAGGAATATAGAGGGGATACAGGAATTCTATCAGAAAGTATGGACAGATACAGTTGATATGAATGATGACAGGGACCCTTTCTTTTATAAGTTCCTTATGCAGTTCTGTAACGTGGCATCCTGCGATGGTGTAATGGAAGAGAGACCAGAGCCGATAACAAAACACCATTATCTGTGTTTTAAATGCGTGTATCACAGGGGAGAAGCAGATGAGTTTTCTGTTATCGTATTCTTTAAGAAGTGGGATGCGTTTTTTCCTGAATATAAGTACCAGTGCTTTCTGATGTATAACAATCTTGTCGGGATGGAGACATATTTACATACCTATGAATTCAAAGAGCCTGTATTTGATGAAAAATATATGGTGCAGTGCAATAATCTGGTCCTGTCTTTTAGGCTGGAAGGAACAGAACAGGAAAATCTGTTGTACCCTGCAATCCATTATAATGAAGGGTGGATTAGCTTCATTTATGATAAGTTGGAGGAAATGGGGCTCTATGCGAGGAATGTCTTGATTAACGGGGAAGATTTAACGGTTGTTATTGACCTTTGGAGAAGTGTTACTTTAAAAAGCAACTCCCTAAAGTACATCCTTGGAAAAGTGGAAGAACAGTTACTGCTTCGTCTGCAGGATTACCATGTTTATGACAATGAACACTTTTTCATGGTGCCTGGGAGCATCAATGCGAGAAAGCATATTTCTATCAATAAGAAAACCAAATTGATGTTCTCTAATAAGGATATAGAAGGAAATGCCTTTTTAAAAAGAGAAGATGGCTATTACAGATGCTATTATGTGGGTATGGATAATTATCCATTTCCTGCTGCCAGTCTGTCCAAACTTGCTGAGACGGTGGGCTTTCCGAAAAAAGAAAAACAGGAAGATGCAGATAAGCGAAAAAGGGCAGAGAACAAAAAGCGTTTTACTCGTGTTGGCAGGGAGCGGCTGGAAGATTTGGATAAGCTGATTGAATTGCGGCAGGATGAGATCAGGGAGCGTTTCCATTTCTTTCGGATCATGGGGAATATCTTATTCTATTTGGGAAAAGAATCTGTGGAAGTGCTGCAGTATATGAATGACAGGAATAAGAGGCTTTATACACCAATCAGTGAAAGCTGTCTGCTTAGGATTTTTACATTCTGCAAAGAGGATTATGAGAAGTATTTAAGTGATCCTGAACTTGGCATAAAATATACGAATCAAAGGATTGTAGAACTGTTGCAGATCAGAAAACTGGAGCAATGGGAAATGAAACAGCTTATCGGGGAGACTGAAGCATGGGAGAGAAACAAAGTTTCCCATATCATTTCCACAAGAAAAGCATATGCGCCTATCAAGCATGACAAACGATATGCACGGGAGATGAAAGAGGAAGCTGACAAAAAAGAGTTCCTGCATATGCGGCAGCTTGGTATGAGTAATAACCAGATTGCCAAGAAGAAACATGTGGATACAAGAAAAGTGGACAGACTGATAGGCAAAAATACAGAAAAAGAAGCAGAAAGAGAAATGTTAGAACATAGGGTAGTAGAAATGACAAAAAATGGCGAATTTGCTTCTAAGATCAGCGAAGAATTAGGTGTTTCAGTAAGTACAGTACGAAGAATTAGGGCAAAAGCACAGCAATAGGGAGCAGGTTCTCCCTATTTTTATTACAAAAAATTTGCGAAGGCCAGTTAAGATAAGAAGGCTTATGCAGGGTGAGCTGCCTGCTGATCGGAAAGCAGGATGCCCGTCAAAGAAGTGCATCCCATCCATCATGGAACACAGCTTCTATTTCTTTTCTTTCAGAGTTTCCTACAGAATATGTAGTATTCTTATCTAAATACACAGTAAATACTTTGGTGGTAAGAAAGTTTGACGATCTGTGACACCCCATATTATCAAAAGTATAATAAGTGCTTTTTCATAAAAGAAGGCCCAAAAGCAAAACAAGTTGCTAATGAGCCTTTTTGTGAAAATTTAGATTTATTATTTTCAGATAGCCTTAAGCGGATAGTAATAGCCAAGTTCCATTGCAGGAGAACAGAAGGGAGTCCTGATAAGAACATTATCTGGCAAGCAGCTTCTTTCTTTGATAATAGGCTTATACTCGCCAAGAAAAGTAATTTCTTCTAAGCAAGTACCATCAAAACAGTGTGGCGGGATGTAAAGAGAGTCTGCACTTGTTGAGAGTGTGAGACGTTTTATACCTCTTGCTTCGACAAAGGTGTCTGCCTCCAGCTTGTCAAAGGAACCTGTCAAAGTGACGTCCTGTAAATCATCACATCCGTAGAAGATGTCTCTGCCAAGGTGTTCTATATTATTTCCTAATGTTAATGCCCGTAAGCCAGTGCATCCGAAGAAAGCAGCATCATCAACGGAAGTCAGGCTTTCAAAATGTAATTCTTTAAGCTGATGGCAGAAAGCAAATGCCTGATAGCCAATCGTTTCGATTGCAGCATAGTCTTTAATAGACCTCAACTTCTTGCATCTTGAAAATGTACTTGCTTTTATAGTGGTGAGATCATTGGGCAGTGTGACTTCCTGTAAACGGCTATTGAAGAAACAATATTCATTTATTTTGATACCATTTGGTAATTCGACATTATAACAATGGGAACCTTCAAATGCTCTGAATTGCAATTCTTTGATGCCTTCCCCAACAACCAGTGTTTCTATCTGCACCTGACCAAAACAATAGGGAGCAATAGAATCAATGTGCTTTCCATAGTAGCAGTGGGGGACTAGCAGATATCCTAAATGTGCATTTGTAAAGGGAAAGTCATATTTCACGAGAGTGTTAGTAGTTTCGTCAATGATAAAATCATCCATAAAATTTCCTCCTTCAAAAATTAAGTTTTTTATTTTAGCATAGCAGTTTTTTTGGTGGAAATCAGTGCCTAGAAGGATGAAATCGTGCTTTGGAGAAACGAAATTAAAAAAGTTGGGTTTAGCATTGAAAATATGCGAAGGCCAGTTAAGATAAGAAGGTTATTACAGAGTGAACTGCCTGCTGATCTGAAAGTTGCCTATCCGTCAAAGAAGTGCATCCCCTCCATCATGGAACACAGCTTCTATTTCTTTTCTTTCAGAGTTTCCTACAGAATATATAGTATTTTTATCTAAATACACAGTAAATACTTTGGTGGTAAGAAAGTTTGACGATCTGTGACACCCCTTATTATTAAAAGTATAATAAGTAGTCTGGAAGTAATATGATGCAGGGTAATTTTACATGATAGGCTGAATTAGCCTTAAGCCTGTAGGAGATGATTTTAGGCAGTTTTTGTTCGCGGCTTATAAATCTGCACCTAGACACATAAAGCTCCAATTTGGGCATCTCAGAGCCTTTTAGAGGGGCATTTAAAGTACTAGAAGGATAAAAAGAAAAATTTCCTCTATTTCAGCTCTCAAAATATGCGAAGGCCAGTTAAGATAAGAAGGCTTATGCAGAATGAGTTGCCTGCTGATCTGAAAGCTGCTTGCTCTTCAAAGAAGTGCATCTCTTTCCATCATGGAACACAGTTTCTATTTCTTTTCTTTCAGAGTTTCCTACAGAATATATAGTATTCTTATCTAAATACACAGTAAATACTTTGGTGGTAAGAAAGTTTGACGATCTGTGACACCCCTTATTATCGAAAGTATAATAAGTGCTTTTTTCATAAAAGAAGGCCCAAAAGCAAAACAAGTTGCTAATGAGCCTTTGAACAGTACCATCTGTTCAGGGGACAGTCCATTGCTTCCCCATAATCTTCTAATTGAAGAGCCTTTCTATTGTTTACATCTCTTATTTCACGTTTTGGAACAACGTATCCTGATTAAAGGTATTGAATCATACAAAAGTTTTCTGGTGGGGAGAGAATTACCTCATCCCCACCAAAAGAAACTATGCGAGAGCATAATACTCAAGGAAATGCCTTGAAGTATGCTCCCAACATATGCCCCATGCATCTGCAAGTTTTAATGCTGTTTCCAGCGGTAACTTACAGATAAGCTGGTTATCGTTTGTCCCTTTGGGACAAGCGTATAAACCAACCACACCTAAGCAACACAAACTTAAATAGTTTGTGGGCTGCAGGTTTCGGATATCAATGTTCTCATGAACATCAGCATCATCTGCTGAGTCCTGAAAAACATCGGAGATGAGTTTTGCCTCATCCTCCGAATATCCGTCATTAACATAGTACGTAAAGTACTTGTCAAAAATGGCCTTGTCCTTAGGAGTTACCTGAAAGGCAAGAACAGGGGATGTGTTTCTTTTTGCCGTAAGGCAGTTAAAAATAGTATTCAGCATAGCGAATACCTCCTTATGTATGAGTCATCTTAACAGATGCTAATAGATTATATATGGAATTGTTTTTTTAATAACATTTGAGATAAATTTTGTGAATATTAAAGAATTGAGCTTTTTCGTTTTTTCGTAGAAACTATTGGATAGGTAAACTTCCGTTTGGCATTCATTTGTTTGTAAAAGGTATGAAAAACCGTCTTTTTTCATAACACATTGACGAAAACACACATATACGCTATAATTTACTAAGGGCAAAATATTACATACACAATAAATTACATATATTGAATACTCTAATTATGTTTTTTAGACCACTGTATATAATAAAACGACTTGCCTATAAAAAGGGTAGAAATCTTAAAATCGAAAGGAGAAATGTATTATGAGAAAGAAAATTTTAGGTATTATTGCAGTAACATTGACAGCCTCTGTGCTGGCTGCAACCTTAACAGGATGCGGAGCAAGAGCAAAGGCAACAGATCAGGAGGTGGTTATGGAGGAAGAGCCTATCATCGTTACAGATGAAGAGGATTCAGAGGAAGTAACCGTTGAGACGGAGGATGAGATCACAGAGACAGAGGAAGTGATCGCTGATGACGGGGAGGCTGATGCGGAAGCAACTTATACGGAGCATGAGTACTTTTTCGCACTGGATAAAACGGATATCGCTACCGAAGAGGAACTTGATTTAAGTACATTGGTTGCGGTTCAGGAGACACACGAATTAAAAGATTCTGTGACTCTTTATGGTTCTGGCCGTGCAATGATTATTGGTTATACGAAGCCTGATATTACGGTGGAGCAAGTTTATACCAGTGATAAATGGTATGGTATTAGTTTTGCAGATGAAAGTCCAGAATATCAAATGGTTCTTGTAAAAGCAGAAGATTTCATTGCGGCGGCAGGAATTGAACGTGAAGCAAAAACTGATGTGACCATTACGGGAGATGATGTGAAACAAGCATTTGACCAAATGGTGTCTGGGGTGAAAGAGGAATATGAATTATTGGATGTGCCATCTGATGATATGGAGTATATTGAATTTTCTATTCCGAAAGATTGCGAGAATCTAGAGGATTGGGTTGGGCAGATGTATGTTATCAACGATGTGTACAAATATTTTACGTACTGCGTTGAACTGCTAGATACTGATTATGGTGATGGCTATCTGAATTTCAGATTGTATTATGCGAATCCTAACTAACCATTTTTAGAAAACTGAATGATAAAGGCAACCTGTTATGCAGGCTGCTTTTATCATTTAAAAGGAATATACAGGGATGTTTTGCTTATAATGAAATGTTAATAATCATAGGTTTTGATTTTACAGATTGTTGAAAGGAGAGATTGATTATGAAGAAGAAAATATTATCAATATTTATAATGATAGGGCTTGTTGCTTCTCTTGCAGCTTGCGGAAACAATGGCAAAGAAACAGAAACGGCAAGTACGGAAGTAGTTCAAAAAGATGCTTTGGAAGAGGCTGCTGAGGAACCTGTTGCTTCTGGAAATAGAGAATCAGAAGAGAAATCCAAAGAAGAGACTGTTTCAGATGTAAAAGGAGAGGCGGAATATACAGAGCAGAGAGATATCTTTGTAGTGAAACAAATTGATACTGGCGATGGATCAGAGATAGATTTGAGTAAACAGGAGACGATAAGTGGTCCATTTGTGTTTACGGAGAGTATAGATATCTATTCCTATTTTTTTACCTATGCAGGATATACAAAACCTGATATAGAGGTTCATTCTGTAGGAAAGATTGGAGATTGGATTTTTGTTCCATTTGCTCAGTCTGCATTTTTGGTTAAAACAGAAGATTTTGACAGAGTAGCTGTTTTAAAGGATAAAGGTGGCAAGAATGAAGAAATTTCAGAAGTGGCAGAAATTTCAGAGGTTATCAGTGAAAAGTCTACTGTAGATGAGCCTGAGGCAAAAGTACCTGTAGAAGAGACGCCTGAGGAAGAAGCACCTGCTCCTGTAGAAAGTAATAAGTACACTCCCGAAGAGGCGATAGCGGTCTACCGCTCTTTAGTTGAGGCAGGCGGCATGACATGGAATCCTGCTTTAAAAGGGGTAACAAGTTGGGGAACAGGCTGGATTTATCTTGAAAAAGGTCAGCCTGAATGGTGTGCGGCTACAAATCTGGAATCCTTTGCAATGGGTGATACCACAGGAAATCCCTGCACGGAATATTATTTGGAAGTGACAGATTCAGATGAAAATGCTGTTTATATTACGGAATGGCATGATTAAAAGAAAGAGTAAAATGACCTCGGAGAAATCTGAGGTCTTTTTAAGAATTTTATATTTTACTAAGTTTTTTGAAACTAATAACCAATTATAAAATTTGGAGTGCATTCTAATTAGTTGAATTCATTTCTTCTTTATTAAATAATGCATTTATAGTCATTATAAAAAGGAAATTAAAAAACGATGAGCATAATAGCGTATAATAACACAGTAGTATCCCAATGATTTTGGCGTTATAGTCTGCAAAATATAAGCCATAAATCATTATAATGGAACTTGATCCAATCAGGAATATGCTTAATATAACAACGGGAGATGATATTACAAAACTTACTTTATAGATAAGGTTTATGTTAATAATCAATTGCTCCAAGTTTTTCCCTAAAATATGTTTTGTTACAAGCCATTCTGGTAAATTGAAAGAAAGTACTAGGAATTCTAGAATAATGAAAGATATATTATGATGCATTTTAAATGGCATAAGTTTAAAAAATGCGATAATACAACAAAAGAAGCCAAGAATACAAGCACTACAATATGCATTGGAGAGCCTGCATACAAAACTATAGAGTTTGCTTTTGTTTGTTAGTAGATTATTAATATGATTATTCATGGTTATCCTTTCTAGGATAAAAGCAGTAAGAACTAAATAATAAAAGCGGTATACTTGCTAAACTTGAGATAACAATTAAACAGTTTTTCTTTAGTACTAATGTAAGCATTAGAAATATTAAGCATATTAAGGCAAAAATAAGTAAGAATAAATAATTTATAAATTTTTCTTTAGAAAAATTTTTGGAAAATAATTCTATACAAATATTTGGGAATACGGTGCTATAGATGCATAATCCAAATGTTTTTATAAATCCAATCCAATCAATGTCCCACAATATATTTTCACCCTGTATAGAAATATCCATAAGACTAATAAGTACAGAAAAAAATAGAGGCACACGGATTGCTGTTACAAATTCTTTATTATTGATTATCTCATGTATGTTCTTTTTCACTTTTTATCTCCTTAAATTATATGCAAAGACCGTAGGGTAAATTTAAAATTAGAGAACTAGTATAACAAATATTATGTTTTTGATTTGGTTAGCTTCGCATCGCATACCTTATTAGTTTGCAGCGAGGTTGTTGATTCCGCAATAGCATTAAACTCATTGATTTTTAGGCTTTGTAGAGGATGAAACAAGCAAAGACTTAATTTATGTTCTTCTGTTCCTTAAATGCTTAAAAAGCATATTGATATCATACCATATGTTAACGTATAAGTCATGTATATGATGTCATCTGTATCGTTCTCCCCAAATTCATAATAACAAATACGCCGTTTATCTATAATAAAAAAGAAAACTTCAAAAACGATGAAAGGAGGAGACGAAAAGAAAAACTATGTAAGACGTAGTTTTTTATGAAAATTATGAAAGAGAAAAAAATTGGAAGAAAATTTATATACATAAAAATTCTCTTGCTTATGCTAATGGCGCTATGTTTTGTAAATAAGCCAATAACAGCGAGAGCGGAGAGCATATCTCTTGGTGTTATTGGATTTGATGATCATAGGGGAATGATGGCATATATCAATGGTAAGCCCGTGTATTGTATCCAACGAGGATATCCATTTAGAAGTTCTGTTTCTGAATTACAGATGGTATATATTGAAGGCAGTGCTTCACGTGGAGATTATGCAGGAACTATTGCAGGCTGTATGCGTTATCTGTTATACAACGTAGAAGGTGGTACGGAACTACAGCTATTTCGCGGCTGGGGTGGGTGGACCATTAATGGAGATCACACTGATGCGACTCAAACAAGTACAGCAGGGGCACCTACATCAAATGCTTGGCAGGAGGCTTTTGACGAGGATAAAGATGATGATGAAGACGATCCTTATCATAACAGATATGGTGGAGGCAACGTTAGAAAGTTTTACTTAGAGGTTGTTTTAGCAAACTTACTGACAGGACACGAGGGATGTGTTGACGTATTTTCAACGACAATGAAACAGATAAGTTATGCCGAGGCAGGATTTAGTATGCCACAAGTTTATGCTCAGGCAATTACTAATTACTATTGTTGGGAAGATCCTGATGCAGCAGGATATAGCGAAAAAGCAAAGTATCAGGCAAAACAGGCTTTTGATTGGGGAATTGAATTTGGATTTGTTACAACTATAGGTGGGACAGGTGATAGATTAATTGTTGTCTACAAAGATTCTACTGGAGTATACGGAGTTAGTGGTTCAAGTAGTTATTCAGGAAGCTGTGATGGATATATTAAAACCACTATCGGTGGTCAGTATGAAGCAATGAAACTTTACCGCCAAGTGGTGTGGAAAACAACCAATATGAGAACAGTCCCAAGTTTTTCACAAAAGAAACCTGAAAGATGTGAACCTATCAAACTTTATTGGGATGAAGAACAGCGTCTTTATACGGCGACTGTTTCTGACCATAATGGAGTATTGGATTATTTTGAGTTCAGTGTACCTGGCTGTACAGTAACAAATAATGGAGATGGGACACTGACAATCAGTGCATCAGGAGCAGTTAATGCGACCAGTGCTCCGTCAAAAAGTGGATTGGAACCTGCGGATGGTGTCTTTAAACTGCCAGATTTTTATAGATGGGACTTAGAGGGCGAAGAAGTAACATTCACATATACTTATCTTACACCAGATTATAATAGCGAATATCCTGCAAATTATTATGAAGAAGCAGGCAGTGGAAGGAAACAGACCAGTGGCTCAATTTATAATCATAGCCATGATTATTCTCCAGCTTGTAACTGGTTTTGTAGCGATACGGCACTTGAAGCATATACAAATTGCAAAGGAGAAATAAACTCAGGTCCAGTAGCTAATGAATGTGACTGCACTCTTGCAGAAGGTGAAACTTGTACTAAAAATCATGGAACACATAATACAACACATTCTCATACAGAATCATGCAAACACAAAACTGTATGTCCGTATTATAAAAACAAGGGTGGAAATCAATATTGGAATGGACAGCCTTCTAGCAACTGCGAAGTGGTTTGGTGTTGTGGGAAATGGCACTATAATACAGGTACACAGGATATTACGGGAAAATATATCGACTGGCAGGATGTGGCTGGTGTTTATGCAAGGGGACAGAAACTGATCGATCCTGAAATCTGTTATATCAAAGTGGAAACAGTTCCGCACGAATTCCCCGCAGAAACAGATACGGAAATCCTGCTTATTGCAGACCACGATGAATGGAATAACTTGACTTATACTGCTCCTAATGGAAAGGTGATCAAACATGCAGACCATTTGAGGGTTGGTGAGAAGTACCATTTGAAGTATATCTATTCTTATAAAGGTGCATCCAAGGGATTCAGGATTGAATTCTCCTTACAGAATAAACCTTATTATCAGTATAATTATCTGGCAAGGATGCAGGCACCAGAGAATACAACACCAATCTATGAGCTTCGTACAGGGCTTTCAGGAGACAGATTCTCCAAGAGTTCCATCAATGTGCCACATGCGAAGCTGGTACAGGATTTGACTGACATTACGATCAGGGGAATGTATGCGACACCTGAGACAGCTTACACGTTGAATGGTGCCTATACATGGGACAGTGAAGATTCGTGGAATGACCAAGTTTATCTGGATGCACTTGTTACAGACCAATTTGATGATAACTATGACAATAAAGATGCGGGAAGTATCACATCAAATAATGGTTCTCCGTTAAAGACTGACTTTACGGTATCCAAGCCTTCCCACAATGATATGCTTGTCGTATGGGAGTTTGATACAGAGCCAGAGGTTTTCACTTCCGCATTGGTCTATGGAACAGCTTATATCAATGTGGGTGAGAACGACAATTTCACAAAGAATTATTTTGATGAAGCCTATAATTACGCCAAAGATAAGATGACTGCAACTCAGTATACAAATTGGTTCTATAGTTTTGAGGAACACAATAACGTTGGAGGAGTCGGATATTTTAGTTCAGAGTATACGGGACCTGGCGGACCTCAATCCAATACCCCTATTCCAGCGCATACTGTTTATACACAGAATAACGAGTATAGGACATTTGCGGTAAAGAATAAGGTATGGCAGTCAGATGTGGATATTAAAGTCTCTAATTTCGTACAAAATACAGGAGCAGGTATCACGGAGCATATCTATCAAAATAGGGACAGGGATAACCATGATCTGAACTACAACCTGTATTATACGGTAGATGTGGTAAACCCGAAAGCGACTATTTATGAGAACAAGCAGAGATCACATGATGGACAGACAGAGAATGATGAGAATACAACTCCATATGACACCACTTCCGATGTCAATGAGTTTGATGTGAATACCATGATCTCATGGGGCTCCACGGGAGCATCGCAGACAGGTGCCTCTTATGGAAATACAGTGGTTGTTGATCATATCAAGACAGGAAGGACTTATATCCAGAGGGAGATCCCCACTGTGCTTGCTACGATGACGGCGCTGCCTAAGGAAACAATGGCAATGAAGATATACCCTAACCATGACAGGCTGATCTATGAGGATCATTATACAGGAGCAGCGGTATCTGGTTCTGATATAGGTAGGACAGTCAGTGTTTCAGCAAAAGATGGATATTATCCGCCTAATGAACAGTCCTATGTTTCCGACATCTATCCTGCTATGAATCCTAATGTGGAAGAGATGAGGCCACAGAACATCAGTAATTCCAATAATGTGCCTGACCAATATAATCAGGACGACAATGTGCTGCACCATATGAGTCCTACGACTTCATTTGTGACCAAGTTAAGTAACGGTGAAACAAAGACGATTGTGGACAGCCACACAAAGACGTATACACAGTATGATTTTGAATATAATCCAAGCAACAGGAACAACAAAATGACATTCCCTAGCAGGAGAAAATCCATTATGTTCTTCAAGTATTCAAAGACCAATTACAGTTATAATGGAAAGTCCATACAATCTGCGGTAGGACAGTTTAGAAATGCAGGCAAAACGCAGACAGAAAGTTACTACATCAGTCAGGTACTCTTTAAGAGTAATTATACTTCCAAGTATAAGAAGGAACTGGAAGCACAGGGGGCAGATTACATAGAGGATAAAGATGTATACGGCAATCTGACGGATGCATGGATCGATATGGTGAACCAGAATAAGTTCGCCATTGTATCTGCGGGACAGGGCTTTGAACTTCGTGTAACATTGAAGTATGAAAACAGCTTCCTGACTCAGTATCTTGCGAGATACTTTGGATCAGATGACGGGCAGAATGATATTCTTGGTACATCTAACAGGGTACAGAAACGGTACAATGATGTTCCTGCAAACAGCAGACAGTATGCGAATATCAGCGCTTTGACAGGTAAAGATGGAAGGACAGCTCCGTTCTATACAAGTTCTGCTAGAGCATATATCAGTAGTTATAGTATCCTTGATAGATTAGCAGTAAACCTTGTAACGGGAGCAAACGTATTCAATGACTTGTATGTATTTATGAGTGACAATCCTGATACCGTTTACAGTTATTCAGGAATCTATGATACTCCTGTTGTATTTGAGAGGGATATTAAATATAGTGCTGATTATTCTGTAACAACAGTCACTTATACGATGTGTGTAAGTCATGAAAATGGTATTTCCAGCAACCTGCAGAAGATGAAGTTCTATACGAACCAACTGGCTCCCGATAAGAGGACACCTGGCATTGTAGAAGGCACTTACGATGTTGCATCACAGGGAGAACACAGCATTACGATCTGGACTCCCATTGTGGCAGCGACACCGTTTGACTACCCTGATACAATTCAGGACAGATATATTGGCGATGCGATAGAACTTGGTTATACGATCAAGACAACAGGCGCGGATGACAGTATTGTACATATTGTGCAGTAAAATAAAAACTGAATCTCCTTCAACATAGAGGGAGATTCTTTTAGAAATTTAAACTATTAGTGAAAATGTTAATTTATTCTTTATTGATAAGGATAAAAGTATGAAACAAATAATGATATAGAGTATAAAGCCAACAGCTAATAAATAAGGGTATATTTTTCTGATGAAAAAATCCTGTCTAATTGCATCCATATATTTTGGCTCTTGAACAAATTCATCTAAGTGGTGTATGTAATAGTAATCATTTTTGGGAAAGAGGCAGGTACAGTTTTGATAATAGTCAAAAAGTATTACATACAGAAAAGATAGTAATAAAAAGAAATTGCATGTAATAAGAGCAAAAAAAATACATATACCACAAAAAGCAATTTTGTTGAAAGAACCAGCTTTAAGGATATCAATCTGTTCAGCTTCTTTAAATATGGACCAGTCAGAGCAGGATGTATAATTCCATTTTAAGCAGAAATTCACATCATAGTTTTGGGAAGATGCAATTTTTGTGGCTTTATGGTAATGTCCCAGCTCATGAAATGGCTCTAATAAGAGATAGCTTACTAAAGTAATGACCATAATACTGATCAACTGAGAACGTGAGAAAGGAGTGATGTTCATGTTTGGGCATGAAAAAAAGTATAGATGTGAAAAAAAGGTTAAAAGCCATAATATACCCGAAGAAAAAAGAAACAATTTTTTGATGGCATTATTGACTTTCATTATGTGTGTAATCCCTCCATTCATAGTTGCGATAATTTCATATTTTACTGGTGTGAATGAATCTTTTGATAATGTAGTCTATTTAGGGATTTCTGTGCTGTGGTGGATAATGCCAGTTTTAACATATCCGAACAACGGGGTGTTTTATGTTTTAGTGTTTGGAGCATTACTTATTATGTATATGAACATAGTGGTCGTAACAATTTTTCAGTCTCTATAATAAATTGTAACACAAATAAAGTTCTTTTCATAGAATGACTGTATGAGTTGATGATGCAATCGTACATATCGTGCAGTAAAAGACAAAAAGGACTCTTTCCATATGGAAGGGGTTCTTTTTGTGTTGGGAATTGAAGAAACTATAAAACAAATATATAATAGAGACAAATATCTGAAAATGGAATTAGATATGGTTCCAGGTTATAGTTGGATGAAAGGGGAATCTTATGGACAAAAGGTTAGATTTGCTAAATCGTGAGGAATTCGTGGAAAATGTTATTAAAATAGTAAATCAGTTATCAGACATCAAAAGAGGATGCTGTTTCGCCATTGAAGGTGGTTGGGGAGTTGGTAAGACTTTTGTTATTGAGAAAATTGAAGATAGATTAAAAGTGTTTCTGTCTGAGGAAACGAATAGCGATAGATATTTTGTGTTTCATTATAATTGTTGGCAACATGATTATTATGAAGAGCTTGCTGTTGCGATTATATCAGCGATGCTGGCTTCGATTAGGGAAGATGAAGTTTTAGTCAATGGGGAAGCGGAGAGAATCATAAAGGCAGGATATGAGTTTGTTGGAGAAGAACTTAAAAAGATAGCAGGCTTATATATAGAAAATAAGATAGGGATCAATTTAATCAGTTGGGCAGAAGACATAAAAAATAATAAGGAGATAAATCAAAAAGCAGAGAATGAGTTTGATGAGATGTTCAATTTTAGCCAGACGATTGAAAAAGTTAGGAAGAAATTGCAGGAAATAGCAGAAGAAAGAACAATCGTTTTATTTGTGGATGAATTGGACAGATGTATTCCGCAGTACGCGATAAAGGTGCTTGAGAGATTGCATCATATCTTTTATGGTTTAGATAATGTAGTAGTGATTATGGCAATAGATCGAAAGCAGTTAGAGCATTCCGTGGAAGAAATGTTTGGAGTAAGAAAAGATGAATCTTCAATAGATATAGAAAAGTATTTAAAGAAATTTATAGATTTTTCAGTGATTTTAGATAATGGAATACTTAACGAATCTTATCGAGAAAAATATAAGGTATATTTTGATAAATTTATGGTTGTGCAGGAAGTCGATAAAGAGGATATAACGAATATTTTATCAAAACTATTTCCTACTATTGGTATAAGGGAACAAGAAAAACTAATGGAAAAGGCCAATATGGTACATTCTCTAGTTTGTAATGAAACGATGGATATTTCTGTTTTGGTTTTTGAGGTTCTGTATGAAGTGTTAAAGATATGGAAATTTAGAGATTTACAATATGTTGCAACAATAAATGACGGACGTTATACTATCATAGAAGAGCGGATTGGGAAATATAAGATGGATATATTGAAATCTTTTGGGGAAAAGGCATATAGCAACGTTAGTGCAGCGTATGGACAGGAAAAGATTTTAAAAGTGGCAAATAGTAATATGTATGGAAGAGTGTTTTGGTATTTTGCCAATATATTTTATCATCAGAAAGTGCCATATGCGGGTATATTTGATGTTGAAGAGCAAATGAGAAGAGAACTGAAAACGGCGAAGAAATATTGTAAATTTTGCGAGATGGTTAAGTAGAGTGGGGAGAGCGTATAATGAACATAAGAAAATTTAAGGAAATAGTAAGCACATGGGATGAACATAAGGAAGATTTTCGCTTATTTAGATTTTTGAGTGAAAATTGTTATGAACTGTTTAAGAAGGACATAGACTTAGATGTTGCAGACGATATATTGATGGCTTTAAATGATACTCCAGAGTATATAAGCCAATTGAGACAAAACTTAGAAAGACTGGATTTACAAATGGTAATAAATGTACATAGCATGATGGGGTGGACCCTAGATGATTCAATACGAAGTAAAAAGGTTATATTAGATTATGATAATATGAACGTTTATTATGACAGTAAATTATCAGACGTTTTTGAGAAGTTGAAGTTATTGGATGATGATATAGAATTTTGCTATGGTATTTTATATCTGGTTAAACAGATTGATACTTCATATACATATATGTACTCACATTTTGTGAAAAGGATTCTTTCTGGTGTGAAAGAGTTTGAACTGGATAAATGTTTAGAATTGATAAATCCAGATATCAAAAAGGTATTTGTTGCAATGTGGTTTGATGATTCAATGAAAAAGGCAAGGGAAAATATTAATGAGGCAATTAAGTCTTGCGGTTACGAGCCAATGTTGATAGATATGAAAGAGCATAATAATCAGATTGTGCCAGAAATTTTTAAAGAAATAGATGATAGTGAATTTGTTATTGTTGATTTGACAGGACATAGGGGAGGTGTCTATTATGAGGCGGGATATGCGATGGCAAAGGGAAAAACAGTGATTTTAAGTTGCAGGAATGACGAAGATACACATTTTGATGTGGCGCAGATTAATACAATTTATTGGCAGAACGAAAAAGATTTGTTTGAGAGATTGACTAGACGAATAAAGGCTACAGTAGGAGAAAATATATGAGTCGAAGAAATATATTTGAAATTCTTAGTGAAAAAGTAAGTATTAGTTCCCAAATCAATAAAATTGAAGGTCTATTATCGGACGCATATGTCGGGAGTAATACGCTTGAGGATATTGTGGATATGGAATGTATGCGGGAATGGAAAGCAAGAGGCAGATATACGAGCTGTGAAGAAATTAGGGAGCGACTTCAAATTACATATGCGCATATAAGCAGAAGGTTATCAGAAGAACAAATATTGTTTTACTTGGAATATGTATCAAATATTATTTGGCTATGCAATGAAAAATATTTGGACGGAAGTGAAGATTATAATGATGAGTATCTATACTTGCAAGAGAATGTTATAAGGCTTTTAGACGATTTGGGATATGAGAAAAAAGTTTTTGAAGACGAAGAGAAAGTAATATTAGTTGAGAAAAATGCAGCAATGACAGCAGTTGCAGAGGTTGTTGACCCCAATACGGCATATGCAGTGATAGAATACAATCATCATCTCTTAAAAGGAGATATAGCAGAAAAGCAAAGGATATTGAAATTATTGGCGGATAAATTTGAGCCATTGAGAGGGGAGTTGAAAAGAGTAAATAAGGAATTAGAGAGTAATACAGGGTATTTGCTTAATAAAATGAATATCAGACATAATAACATGGAAGGCAAAAATGCAATTGAATATGTTAAAAATCTTTCCGATGAAGAACTAGAAGAATGGTACGATGAGACATATCAAATGTTATTACTTTGTTTTTTGGAATATGAGAACATTGAGAGAAATAAGAAAATTAATAAGTTAAAGGGAGTAATAGAAAAATAGTAAAATGTGTGGTACAAAAAGGACTTCTCATAAACGAGGTTCTTTTTCTTTGAGCATATTCAAAAAATCGTGAAAAAGATGGACGAAATAAGTTGCATATTTATTGAAATACAAAAAATCATCATGTATCATGAAAAATAGATAGTGTAATTCTGTCTGACGGTAAAACAACAACTGCTGGTTATACAGAAACAGCGGTTGACATAATAATTTTATATTACGCAGGAGGAAGTCTCTATTTTCTGTATTAGAGCAAATTTTCTGACAGGAGGATTTGCAGCTATGATAGTAGGAAAAGACATTCCTTTGCCTTGGTGGGAAAAATATACACTTACAATAGAAGAGGCATCCCTGTATTTTGGCATCGGGGAAAAGACCCTCAGGCGGTTCATAAAGGAGCATCCGAATGAGGAGTTCATTATTTATAACGGGACAAAGGTTCAGATCAAAAGAAAGGTGCTTGAAAAGTTTATTGATGAAAAAGTAACTGTTATGTAAGTTCGGTCTGCGGGTGGCAGACTAACTTTGACCTAGATTATGAGTCCCGTTCATGGTATATTATAAATATATCATATCGGGGCTCTTTTCAGTTAAGAAAGGAGTGACATTATGAGCACAAAAAGACGGGATAGCAAAAACCGTATTTTGCAGAATGGAGAGAGCCAGAGAAAAGATGGAAGGTATATGTACAAGTATATTGACAATGCTGGAAATACGAGATACCTGTACAGTTGGAGACTGGTAAGAACCGATACGACGCCACAGGGGGTAAAGGATGAAATGCCGCTTAGGGATAAGATCAAGATACTCCAAAGGGATTTGGATGCGGGTTTGATTCTATCAGGCGGCAATATGACGGTATTGGAACTTGTAAAGAAATATGTTGCACAAAAAACAGGAGTCAGGGAGAATACCCGTGTCGGCTATAACTTTGTTATCAATATCCTTAAGAAAGAGGAGTTTGGGAATAAGAGAATTGATAAGGTGAAACTATCCGATGCGAGGCTGTGGCTTATCAAACTGCAAAAGGACGGTCGTGGATATAGTACGATCCATACGGTGAGAGGTGTGGTAAGACCTGCATTCCAGATGGCCGTGGATGATGACCTGATTCGTAAAAATCCCTTTGAGTTCCAGCTTGCTACCGTTGTAGTGAATGACTCCGTAACACGGGAAGCAATCACGAGAAAACAGGAAAGACAGTTCCTTGAGTTTATCAAGAACGACAGGCACTTTTGCAGGTACTACGAAGGGATCTACATCCTGTTCCATACAGGCTTGCGTATTTCGGAGTTTGTCGGTCTGACTGTTTCGGATATAGATCTTGAGAACGGTATCATCAACGTAGACCATCAGTTGCATCGGACACGGAATATGCAGTATACTATCGTAGACACGAAGACCGACTGCGGGACAAGGCTTGTGCCAATGACGGATGATGTGAAGGAGTGCTTTGCACAGATACTTAAGAACCGTCCGAAGCCGAAGATAGAACCGATGGTGGATGGGAAAACGGGTTTCCTGTATCTGGATAAGAACGGTATGCCGATGGTCGCCCTGCATTGGGAGAAGTATTTTCAGCATATCAGGGAAAAGTATAACAGTATCTATAAGGTACAGCTTCCTGTGATTACGCCTCATGTGTGCCGCCATACGTTTTGTTCCAACATGGCGAAGTCGGGAATGAATCCGAAGACTTTACAGAAGATCATGGGGCATAGCGATATAGGGGTTACATTGAATGTGTATACGCATGTTGACTTTGAAGATGTGCAGGAAGAGATGAAAAAGGTATGTAACCGCTGAGTTGTAAAAAGTTGTAAAACAGCAAAATGGGGTCCATTTTACAACTTTTTTACAACTTTTGAAGCAGAAGATATGCGATTTTATGCCAAGATATACCGAAAAAATTGTAAAACAATAGAAAATGGGAAAAACAGAAAAGCCCGTAAAATCAAGGAAAATCAGCATTTATAAGGAGTTTTAGAGTTATGATAAAAGTACTTTTTATTTGCCACGGCAACATATGCAGAAGCACAATGGCCCAAAGCGTCTTCGCCCACATGGCCGCCAAACAAGGTATTTCAGATCAATTCCACATCGACTCCGCCGCCACCAGCCGCGAGGAGATCGGCAACCCGCCCCACTACGGTACAGTGAACAAGCTGCGGCAGGAGGGCATCCCGCTGATCCCCCACCGGGCCCGTCAGATGACGAAACAGGATTATAAGGATTTTGATTATCTGATTGGCATGGATGATGCGAATATCCGAAATATGGAGCGGATTGCGGGCGGTGACCCGGAGCATAAGATATACAAGCTTCTTGAGTTCGCGGGTAGTGGCAGGGCTATTGCGGATCCCTGGTATACGGGGAATTTTGAGGCGACTTACAGGGATGTGCTTGAGGGGTGCGAAGCCTTTTGGGATTCACTGCAAATCTGACAAGATGAAATGCACCATATTAAGATGCCATGAAGCGGCAAATTTATGTCATGAACGGCGACTTTCCCTTCTTAAGAAATCGGGGTTAGTTGCCGATATTTACTGTATAAAATGTTTAAATAGCTGGAAAAGTGTAGCGTCATGCGAAAAGGGGGATCGGACATGCAGATCAGGATAGGAAATAACGAGAACCAAACTGTAAATGCAAAGTTGCAGGCGCAGGAGAAAGCGGGAGAACAAAATCGTCGTAAGGGAGCGGCAGTGCAGAGGAAAAACACGATTTTTGCGGGTGATCTTCCCATGAATCAGAATCCCATAGCTCTTCGCAGACAGCAGGCGCAGAAGAAGGCGATGAAGTTTGTGCAGGATGCCTGGAGCGGAGAACAAAAGACGAGTCAAAGCCAGGCGGAAATACGGGAAATTAAAGAGCGGCAGCGCGAGGAAGCGCTTTACAATACACAGCGGGTTCAGGAATGTGAGAGCAGGAAGGAGAACTTGCGGCAGAAGTACGGTGTGGAGGCGGACTCGAAAGAGCAGAAGGATTTGGAACTGCTTATGAGAGGGGCGCATTTTGATCCGAATAATCCGCTTACGGAAGAGGAAGAGGCGGAATTGGAGCAACTGCGTAGTCAGCCGCTTACGGAATATCAGGAAAAATGTCTTGAGATTGACAACGAACAGGCTATTTTTGCGAACAGAGCGCAGAGCGCGGCAAATTACGCGGATTATCTGCAAAGCTCTCTCACCGATATGAAAATCGAGCGTCTGAAACATCACAAGATGGCGGATGCACTGAAAAATGCCGAAAAAGTAATGGATCAGGCGAGTGAAGAAATCCAGGGGATGCTTTGGGAAGAGGCCAAAGATCACGTTGACGAGACTTATGAGGAGCAGCGTGAAGAGGCAAGGGAGGAAGCAGAGGAGAAAGAGGAGCAGGAAGAAAAGATTGAGCTTCGTCAGGAACAGAAGGAGCTGATAGAGGAGAGGATTGAGGCGGCTCAGGAGAACAGCCATGAGACGGAGGAAGCGCAGCGGGAGCAGTCTAAGGATGCCAGAGAGGAAGCGCAGCTTTTAAAAGATATGGCTCAGGCGGGGATGGATGTGGCCGGCGCGGGCGATACGGTGAAAGCGGAGATTAAGGATATGCTTAACAAGATGAAGCTGGTCGAGGCTGACATCAAGGGTATAGAGATAGACGAGGAGATATAGGCTAAAATAGGAAGGCATTAAACGAGGCGTAAGACAAATAGGATGAGAATTGCGATTTGCGATGATGAGACGAGAGGGAGAGAAAGGATTCGAACCTTACTCGACAAGGAGTTTTCAGGAGCGCAGACCAGTGAATTTGATTCAGGGATGAAGCTGATAGAGGCTGTGAGGGGAGGATACCGGCCGGATATCGTATTGCTGGATATAGCGATGGAAGGAATGAATGGCATGGAGACGGCGAAGAGTCTGCGGTCGCTGTCCGATGTCATTCTGATTTTTGTGACAGGAATAAAGGAACAGGTTTTCCAGGCTTTTGACGTGGGGGCGTTTCACTATCTGGTGAAGCCCGTTGATACGGAAAAGCTGAAAGCGGTCTTAATGCGCGCCGAGAAGGAAGTGGAAAAGCGGGCCGGGATGTCGAGATTTCTTTTGATCAAGACGGCGGGAAAGCATCGCAGAATACCCGTGGAGGATATTCTATATGTGGAGAACAATGGCAGAAAGGTGATTCTGCATATGCGTACGGAAAAGCTGGAGTATTATGAACGTATGAACCATCTGGAGGAAGTGCTTGGGGAGCGCTTTTTCCGTTGTCACAGAGGTTATCTGGTGGCGCTTGGGGCAGTCAGCGGGTACGATAATACCAGCATTACGGTGGAAGGCGGGGAGAAGGTTTACCTGTCAAAGCAGAAGTACGCGGAGTTTGCGAAGCGCTACAGTCGGTTCGCGGCTGAGCAGAAATGATGATTGGTGACAAAACGGATGCGATTCGTGACAAGCACGGTTATCAAAACGGAAGACGGATCGATATATAATATAACCGGCGGTTCCGGACAGTAATTTGTCACAGAACAGATCGGAATGCTGAAAATAAGGGGGAGAAAAACCATATGAGAGTCACAAGAAATTACAGAAGCGGAATGCTTAATCCCAGGAGTAAGACAAACAAACAGAATTCTCTTTTAAAAAGTGCTCTTAGCCGAAATAACTCGAGCAGCCGCGCGAGCAGGATAGCAGCCCTTTTGGGGAACAAAAACATCAGCGGTACGGGAAATACGGCCGACAGGAACTTTACGGCCTCCGCTTCCCAATCACAGAAATTTTACTATGATATGCAGTATCACGCAAAACAGGTGGGAGAATACGGCGAAAGCTTAAAGAGCAGCCAGAAAGATTCCCTGTACGACAAAGCGAGAGAGAACGGCAGTACGGAGCAGATTGTGTCGAATGTGAAAAACTTTGTCAAACAGTATAACAACATGATAACAGATTTAAAGGAATCCGGAACAAGGACGGATACGGCATACTTAACACAGTTAAACAGTATGGCGAGAATCGCGGAGAGAGAGCTGGCATCTACGGGGGTTAGCAGAAAGGCAGACGGTACGCTGGCAATTGACGAGGAGAAGCTTTCGGCGGTAGATGTGGACACTCTGGAAAAGGTATGGGGTAGCAGCAGCGGCTTTCCTTCGAAAGTGGCGGCGAGAGCAGGATCTGTGGCGGCCACAGCGGAACAGAAAATAGAGGCGGAAAAGAGCAGCATTTACAGTCCTTTTGACAGGACCAACCTCTATGGCGGCGGAAGCGGTTTGGGAAGTTATTTTAATTATAGAAGATAGGCTGAAAAATAAGTATGATGACCCTACTTTTCAACGAGATAAACTGTTCCGACATAGGGGCTGGTCGTGGAAGATTACACAGGAGAATGCCAGGAGATTACGCGAAGCAGGATTGTGAAGGGTTGACGGTATGAACCATATCATCTGGATACAGCAAAGAGAAGATTATGACACAAAGTATCATGTGATCAAGTGGAAGACGTCTCATTTTCATGAGCCGTTTTCCGATCATATGGTTGGCAGCGCAAAACTGAAGGACGGCGCCGGAGCCCTTGCGCCAGCCAGGGAGACACAGGCGCAGGCGGAGGGTCTTGGACTTGGATTTGCCGACAAAAGCCTTGACGGAAGGCTGAAGTTTGGCTTGGGACTTGAAGATACGGCGGCAAAGAACGTAATTGGTGCCGAGACAGGGCGCGACGGGGTGAGTATATCAACTTTTGGCGGGCTGGAAAAAGGAATGGAGACGGCGGGGGCGGCTATACAGAGCGCAGCCCTCGCTGATATTCATGCGGCGGAAAATACCGTAACTCCCGCTTTGCATAAAGCATTCGGAAGCAGGAAGGAGGAACTAAGAGGGGCTGAGCGGGAGAATACGCTGGTAGCCCAGACCGGCCGCGGGAATATTAGAAACCGGCTGAAAGAAAGCGCCTCACGGCTGATAGAGGCTTACCGCAGATACAGAGAAAAGGCGGCAAAAATGTCGCTTAATAGAACTGCACAGGAAAAGACAAAGACGGACGGGAAAAAGGGCACGCGGGCGGCCGACAGGGAGTCGGTGCTCGCTATGCAGGCAAAAAACCATTATCTTTTGGATTCTTATGATCAAACGGGAAACTACAGTATGTTGGGCAAAAATTAACTCAACGTTGTCTGACCAGTTTGTGCATAAGTTTTAGTGCGATACGTACATAAAAAGGCTGTAAGGCCTTTTTTGCGTTTTGCAATTCTTTTCGGATTTCTATGTGTTGTGGACAGTGTTTTTCGCAGGCACCGCATTTGGTACAGTTGGTCATGGAAGTGGACTTTTTCTGGAGCGAAGTGACCTGAATATACTCAAAAATAGTGCTGAATTTCTTCTGTGTGGCGGTATGATTGTAGCAGCGAAATGCGGTGGGGATATCCACGCCGTGCGGGCAAGGCATACAGTAGCCGCAGCCGGTACAGCCGACCTTGAGATTGCGGTTGATTTCCGAGCGAATCGTGTCGATCAACCGATGGTCGGCCTCGGTGAAAGCGTTCGCGGTTGCCTGATCAGCGGAACTTACGTTTTCCTGTACCATATCCACGGAATTCATTCCGGAGAGGACACAGGTTACCTCCGGCTGATCCCATAGCCAGTCAAACGCCCAACGGGCGGGCGTCCGTTTTACGGGAAATTCCGCAATCGCCTTTTTAGCGTTGGCTGGCAAAAGTTCGACAAGCTTTCCGCCGCGCAAAGGCTCCATAATAATTACGGGTATATTTTTACTGTGGGCGTAGAGCAGCCCTTTTCTTCCGGCCTGTGTGTGCTCGTCCAGATAGTTGTACTGGATTTGACAAAAATCCCAGTCATATGCGTCGATCAGAGATTGGAAAGTGGCGGTATCTCCGTGAAAGGAAAATCCGATATTGCGTATTGCGCCCGTTTTTTTCTTTTCCGCGATCCATTCTTCGATACCGATGCCCTTAAGCTTATTCCAGACTTCCGTATCAAAAAGCATATGCATCAAGTAAAAATCAATGTGATCCGTCCGCAGACGGCGGAGCTGTTCGTTAAAGAGCTTTTCCATGGAAGAGGCGTTCTTCATCAGATAATAGGGGAGTTTGGTGGCGATATACACCTGATTCCGGCAGTGATTTTTCTCCAGAATAGCGCCCAGTGCATCCTCGCTCCCACCATAAATGTAGGCAGTGTCGAAGTAGTTGACACCGCTTTCAATGGCGAGCATAATTTCTTTTTCGGCTTTTTCCAGATTGATTCTGCCACCAGAGCTGGAAAAGCGCATACAGCCGTAGCCGAGTATGGATACCTCCGTACCGTCTTTCATTTTTCTATATTGCATATATTTTCTCTCCCGATTTACATTTAGACGTTTTCTATTATAAGTAGCGGCATTGGAGAAGTCAATCGTTTTACGAACCTTCCCTGTTTTTAAAATCTACCAAAATTCTAATAAAAAGTTAATAATTCGTTCCTTGTTTTCCGACGGCATCTGGTATATATTAGGAAATTGAACGGAGGTTTGGACAAATGGGCGGAAATCCATTTTTCCCATTGGATGAAATGGGATTTGATACCGAGGAGAAACAGACATTGCTGATTCCCAAGGTAGACAAAGAGATTTATGAACAGAGGCGCCGGATGGTGGGCACGGTGGTGGACTACAAGGAGATGCGAATGCGCTACAGTTGTGCAATCAAGGAGGTGCGGACAAAATTTGACGTGTTAAATTCGGAGTTTAATGTGAGATTTCGGAGGAACCCAATCACTTCCATTAATTCCCGCTTAAAGAGCAGCTCAAGCATTATGGAGAAGTTAAACAGAAAAGGGCTCGCATTTACGGTGGAGAACGTGGAGAATAATCTCTATGATGTGGCGGGGATTCGGGTGGTCTGCTCTTATGTGGACGATATATACGGGCTGGCCGGTGCATTGGCAAAGCAGGATGACATTACCGTGATCAGAGAGAAGGATTATATCAAGAATCCGAAACCAAACGGATACCGAAGCTATCATATGATAGTGAGCGTGCCGGTGTTTTTCTCAGACCAGACGAGAGAGATGACGGTGGAGGTACAGATACGTACCATAGCTATGGACTTTTGGGCAAGTCTGGAACATCAGCTTAAATATAAGCAGGAAGTACCGAATCAAAGGGAGATTGTGCAGAGGTTGACTACATGTGCGGAGCAGATCGCCTTGATTGACGAGCAGATGTGCCAGGTGCGGCAGCAGATTGAGTGCTCGGAGGACATGCCGTCGGAGGAGGAGATACTTCTCGAAAAGCTTCGCAAGATTGACATAGCCGTTGGCGAATAGTGTGAGAAGAGTTTCTAAAGACGACCCGCCATAGGACGGGACGCCAAGAAACCGTCTCACACAGGAGAATGCCCAAAATACGGGCATTCTCCAGGACGAACTTGTTCGTCCGCGGATTTTGAGTCACAGCAGAGCTGTGACATGGCGGTTAGCGTGGAAAACCTATGCGGATATATGCTATTACAAAGGATCATTCTCCTTCCTACATAGGAGCGTAATGAATATTCACTTTAATATCCTGTCCATAGTTTCCGAAGGTTTTACCGAAAATCGTGAGGCCTCCCACGTGCTTGGCGTCGTCGTCAACCGCCAGACGGAAACGGAGGCTGCTGCGATAATCCAGGTGGAGGCGGTCAATGGTCACGTCTGATATTTTAAGCCCGTCGATGAAAGTTCCCTTTTGGTTGATGACAAGAAGCTTTAGAAGGCCATACTGATTCCAATTCGGGAACCACCAGTCAGGGGTGAAAAGGCCTCGGGAATCTCCGAAATCCCCTGGTGAAATCCAGTTCCCGATACGAACGTCATTTAAATAAAAGGAGATGTCGGAAGGCCATACATTGTTGACGCCCGGCGCTTCGGAGCTCAACTCTGCGGAGATTGTGATTTGCGTGATTTTCTGGAAGCCGGGAATAAAGTTCGGGATGTTGTACTCCACGAACCCTTTTGTGAACCAGAGGATATCAGCAGAGTAACGGTCCGGATGATCAAAATAGCGTGAATCATCCACCTCTCCGATGATGGCCTTGTCGGAAGCAAGTCCGCAGGTGGGGCAGATTCGATAGACGGAATAATGTCCCACCTTCAATTCCGTGCTGTAGACATTCAGTATATCTTCCTGCCGCTCCAGGTCAATGAGAATCTTATCCAGATGGACGGAGTACATTTTCTGGTTGCCATGGCCGGCAGATTCACTGGAAATGGAGATCAACCCGCAGTTTTCCAACTTTTTGATATGGCTGGTAAGAGCGCCGTTTGTAATATTCAGGCGGGAAGCCAGCTCATTCATGCTCATGCTGTTGTTATCCAGAAGGATATTTAAAATTTCGATTCTGACATCAGACCCAAGCGCTTTAAAGATATCCAGACCGTCACTGAGGGAAGTGATATGAAGCACAGTGTGTTCCTCCAAAAATGATATAAAATTAGTAAAGTATGAAATGAACGATATCAATGATCAAATTATAAACATCAAAATATTTTTCGTCAATTATGTCTGAAATGTTCATGAAAAAATCAGAAGAAAAAGGCAAAATATTTTTAGAACAAAGAAAAACAGAGAAAGCACCATAGAAGGTGAATTCTCTGTTTAAAAATGGTTCTAATTTTTGTTTACTTCGTCAAAAATCCGTGTAAGTTTATCCTCCGGTTCCTTCGTTATAAGGGAAACCAGCACGTTGACAAGTAAGGCGATGACGAAAGCCGGAAGAAGCTCGTAGATGGCGAAAGCGCCGCCAAGCTTTGCGATGCCGTACTTCCAGACAAATACCATGATTCCGCCGACTACCATACCGGCAAGTGCCCCCTGCTTGTTGGAACGTCTCCAAAACAGTGCCAGAAGGACGACGGGACCGAAAGCGGCGCCAAAGCCGGCCCAGGCAAAGGAGACGATACCGAAGATGGAGCTGTCAGGGTCTTGCGCAATGAAGATGGCAATCACGGAGATGACGATCACGGTAAGTCTTGCTATGCGCAGGGAGGTTTTGGTATCGAGTTTTCTTTTCCCGAAATCCTGTATCAGATTTTGAGAGATACTGGATGCCGCAGCGAGAAGCTGGGAGTCGGCGGTTGACATGGTGGCGGCAAGAATACCCGCGAGAATAATGCCTGCTATTAATGCGGGAAATATGCCTCGGCTGCTTAAAACGGAAGCAATCTGGATAATGACGGTTTCGGAATTACTGCCTTCCAGGACAGGAATAATACCTGCCTGGGATAGACCATAACCGACAACACCGATCAGCACGGCGATGGACATGGAGATAACAACCCATACGGAGGCGATTCGTCTCGAAAGCGTCAGCTTATTTTCATCCTCGATAGCCATGAAACGGAGTAAAATATGTGGCATCCCGAAGTAGCCCAGTCCCCAGGCGAGCATGGAGGCGATCATGAGCGGCGTGTAGGGGGCAGCGCTGTTTGTCTGCGGAGAGTAGGTTTGCACCAGGCTTAAGTATCCGGGCAATGTACTTACGCTGTTCATGACACTGTCGAAACCGCCTGTCACAACGGCGCCGAAGCCTACTACGATGAGCAGGGCGATGCTCATGGTGACGCCCTGAATCAGGTCGGTGGTGCTAACGGCGAGAAAGCCGCCCAGAGTACAGTAGAGAACAATGACTGCCGCGCTTAACAGCATGGCGACGATATAGTTCATTCCGAAAAGCGTGCTGAAAAGTTTTCCGCATGCCGCAAATCCCGAGGCGGTGTAGGGCACGAAAAAAATAACGATGATCAGGGCGGCAATACAGGTCAGAAGGTGCTTGTCATCGCCGTATCTTTTTGAGAAAAACTCCGGAATGGTAAAGGAGCCGATATGGCTTGAGTAACGACGGATGCGTTTGGAGACGAGCAGCCAGTTTAAGTAAGTACCGATGGCCAGGCCGATGGCTGTCCAGCCTACCTCCGCAAGTCCTGATATGTATGCGAGGCCCGGCAGTCCCATCAGAAGATAGCTGCTCATATCGGAGGCCTCCGCGCTCATTGCGGTGACAAACGGGCCTAATTTGCGGCCGCCCAGGTAAAATTCCGCAGCCTGTGTGTTTTTCTTCGAAAAAATAATGCCGATATAGATCATCAAGCCCAGATAGGCGACGATCGCAAGGATAATGCAAATCTGTGATGTCATAATTTCCTCCTCTTATTTGTGCTTTCCTGCTAATCCTTTGCTATTATAGCGGGTTTGCCGTAAATGCGCAATAAAAAAGAGGGAGAAAAGCGGAATGAGCGGCATACTCTATTGATTTTATGGCGAAAATGGCATATAATGTCAGTATCTGTACGGTATTTTTTGTTAAAATTAACAACGGTTTATGTTAGAAGGAGAGATTTGATGGAGAAGGCGAGTGCAACAGCCCGATTTGAGGAATTATGCCGCAACGCGGTGGCCGAGCAGGAGAAATACCTGTTCCAGAGGCTTGAGGAGAACAAAGATACGGAGTATGGAACGCTCTTTGGATTTGAGGATATACATTCTATAGAAGAATACCAAAAGGAACTTCCGCTCACGTTTCACTATGATTATGAGCCGATTGTCGAGCGTCAGATAGCGGGTGAAACCGGGCTGATCACGGCTGCGGAGCCGGTGTATTACTGTATCAGTTCCAGCAACACCGATTCTCCCAGATATGTGCCGATTGTGGAAGAGGACTTGCAAAAACAGAAGTTTTACTGGCGTGATCTGTTTCGGGAGATCGTCAAAGAGCAGATCCCCGAGGCGACAGAGGAGGAGTTGTTTGGCAGGATATTTGAGACAGGGGATTTCAGGCAGGACTATATGCCGGACGGAAGTCTCTGCGGTGTCCGGGCCGGGGTACTGCATCAATATTTAGACGAGAAGGGCGAATTGGATATCGGCTGCTATACGGCGCCGGAGGAAGTGCTCTTTCCAGGGGGAAAGGCGGAGGACATGCTCTATGTGAAGCTCCGTTTCGCCCTTGCGTGCAGAGACGTCACGGCGATACACGGTCTTTTCGTGAATCGCGTTGTGGGTATGCTGCGGTATCTGGTAAATAACTGGGACGCTTTTCTTTCGGATATTGAGACAGGGGAGGTAAGCGGATGTTTCCCTGTGAGCCACGAATGGAGGGAATATTTGAAGGAGAAGCTGCCGGCGGATCCCGTGAGAGCGAGTGAGCTGCGGGCGATTTCGACGGAAGATCTGGAGAATGGGCTGGTAAAGAAGATATGGCCAGGCATTCGTTACGGACGAGTAATCGGCGGCAGTATGTTTACTCCTTATATGGATAAGCTGAGGAAGTATGTGGGTGATCTGCCCATCCACCATTTTGCGTATGCGGCCTCGGAAGGCTGCTTTGGCATAGCCACAGCCGTCAATGAGGAGGATGCTTACTATGTATTGATTCCGGACACTTGTTTTTATGAGTTTTTTCCGGAGGCCGAGGAGGTACAGAAGCCGGTTACGATTAAAGATGTGGAAGTAGGGATGAAGTACGAGCTTGTGATTACCACTTATTCCGGGGCCTACCGCTATGCCATTGGAGATGTGGTGGCGATAGTCGGTTTTAAAGGACAGGCGCCTGTTGTGCGCGTATGCTACCGAAAAAGTCAGTTGATCAACATTGCCGACGAGAAGATGAATGTGCGGCAGTTGGAAAACGCGATGCGAAAGTTCAAAGACAGGGCGAACTGTACGGCGGAAGGATTTTGTGTGGACGGAGATTATTCGAATCGCGTGCCGCGTTATATGCTCTTTCTGGAGCTTGCGGAGGGTGAGCTTCCGGAAAACGCGGAGGAACTTTTGGACGAGTGCCTGATGGAGAGTTGCTTTGGCTATAAGAGAGATCGTGAGCTGGCGGAGCTTGACAGGGTGAAAATCCGGCTTATTCCCCGGGGCGGGTTTAAGGCTTATGGCAGGTTTATAGCCAAACTCGGGCACAGGAAAGAGCAGGATAAGCCTCTGCGTGTGTTGGTGACGGATGTACAGAAAGCGTTTTTCGGCGGGGCGCTTTTGATGTAGGGCATGTCGGTATCGGACGGGAAAAGTGATGAGTGCATGGATTGGATTGCCGGAGGCGTTTGTATCCCGGATGCGGACGCTTCTTGGCAGTGAGTATGAATCTTTTGAAGCGAGTTACAAAACGGAGAGGCAGTACGGACTCAGACGAAACCTTTTGAAGGGGACGCAGGAGGATTTTCTAAGGCTGATGCCCTTCCCGCTGGAACATGTTTCCTGGGCGCGGGAAGGGTATTATTATGACGCTGCAGCGCAGCCGGGACGGCATGTGCTTCACGAGGCCGGCGCCTACTATATTCAGGAACCTTCCGCTATGGCGGTGACGGAAGTTCTCGATCCGAAGCCGGGGGAACGGATTCTGGACTTTTGCGCGGCACCTGGGGGTAAGACGACACAGATTGCCGGCAGGATGCAGGGACAGGGGCTTTTGGTGGCGAATGAGGTTAACGCGGAGCGGGCAAAAATTCTCTCTCAGAATGTGGAGCGTATGGGTGTTGCCAACTGTGTGGTCTGTAACGAGAGGCCGGAACGGATGGCGGCGCTCTTTCCGGCATATTTTGACAGGATATTGGTGGATGCGCCCTGCTCGGGAGAGGGGATGTTTCGAAAGGATGAAGCTGCCAGAGGCGAGTGGAGTCCTGAGAATGTGCGGATGTGCGCAGAGAGGCAGGCGCTGATCCTAAAGGAGGCCGATCGGATGCTGCGGCCGGGCGGCATTCTCGTCTATTCCACCTGCACTTTTTCACCGGAGGAAAACGAGGGGACGATCAGCGCCTTTTTGAGATCCAATGAGGCATATTGTATAGAAAAAAGCGGTCTGGAAGAATTGTTTTCACCTGGGCGTGAGGACTGGATCAGAGAGCCGGCTCCGGGAATCGAACATACGATGCGGCTGTGGCCACATTTGATACGCGGGGAGGGACACTATGTCGCCAGATTGCGCAAGGCTTCGGATTTTGTTGGAAAAGAATGGCCTTTGTCGAGGAAGATGTGTAAGGGGAACGGGATTGATAAAAAGTTATGTAAACTTACGGAAGAGTTTTTGAAGGAAGAGCTGGAAGTCGGGGACAGGTGGAGGAGCGGACATCCCGGCCATGTGATACGGTTCGGGGAGCAGATTTACCTGATTCCGGAGGATATGATTCCTCTGGCGGGAGTGAAGGTACTCCGACCCGGGCTACAGATTCTTGCGGAGAAGAAGAATCGGTTTGAGCCCTCACATGCGCTGGCGGTATCGCTTTCGGACGAGGATACGGGAAAGGATACGGGAAAGCGAAAAAGCCTTGACAAGCAGGAGGCGGAAACTTATCTGCGGGGAGAAAGCCTGCCTTGTAAGGGACGCAAGGGGTGGATCGTTTTAGACTACGAAGGGTATTCGCTGGGATTCGGAAAAGCGTCAGGAGAGCAGATCAAAAACCATTATCCGAAGGGGCTGCGCAAATCTTTATAAAATCTTAAAATTGATTTATGGGGTTGTCAAAAGCATATGCCTGACCTATACTAAATATAGATTTTTACAGGGGATAAACCACTGTGTATAGGGAGTCTTTTAGATGCTTTTTTCCAGTGTGGGATTTTTGTTTCGGTTTTTACCGATTTTTATGATAATTTATCTGGCATTTCCAGGATACCGCAATCTTATACTTTTATTGGGAAGTCTTATTTTCTATGGAGTGGGAGAACCGTATTTCGTTCTGCTGCTTCTTTTATCTGTCCTGATAAACTATGGATTCAGCCGCTATATGTTCTGGGAGCCGCGCTCTCCTCAGACCGACCGGAAGAAAAAGGCTCTGAGGCGTCGAAAAATGACACTGACCGCGGCGATAACCTTTGATCTGGCTGTGTTGTTTTTATTCAAGTATTGGGACTTTGCGGCCGGCAGCGTCAATGCCCTTGCGGGAAAGACGATTTGTCCACTGCTTTCTCTGGCGCTTCCGCTCGGCATCAGTTTTTATACATTTCAGATGTTATCTTATTTGATTGACCTGTACCGGGGAACGGAGAAGAGGAGTGCGGGTTTTCTTTCCTTTGCGACCTACGTCTGCATGTTTCCGCAGCTCATCGCGGGCCCGATTGTCCGTTACGGCGAGGTGTCGGCGCGCATGGCGGGCAGGCGGGTCAGGATTCGGGATATAGAGAACGGCTTCAAGCTTTTTACATTGGGGCTGGGGTTAAAAGTGCTTTTGGCAAACCAGATCGGCACGCTCTGGAACCTGATTATGACGGCAGGGGCAGGAAGGCTGCATATGCTGGTGGCCTGGCTTGGTGCGTTTGCCTATTCCTTCCAGCTATATTTTGACTTTTGGGGCTATTCTGCCATGGCCATGGGGCTTGGCAAGATGCTGGGATTTTCCATCCCACGCAATTTTGACAACCCATATGTAGCCCGTTCCGTCTCGGAATTTTGGAGAAGATGGCACATGACACTCGGGAGCTGGTTTCGGGAGTATGTCTATTTTCCTTTGGGGGGCAGCCGTATGGGACGGATGAAAACGGTTCGCAACCTCTTTATCGTATGGGCTCTTACGGGATTATGGCATGGCGCTGACTGGAATTTTGTGCTGTGGGGCGTTGTTCTTTTTCTGCTGATTGCGCTTGAGAAAACCGGATTTGGGAAGTGGCTGGAGAACAGCAGGGTAGTGGGACATATCTATCTTTTGCTGTTGATTCCCGCAACCTGGGTGATCTTTGCCATTACGGATATGGGACAGCTTGCCGGATATATGGGTAACCTTGCAGGGTATCACAGGGAGGAAATTCTGGTGGGGACGACACAGCTTTTGCGGTATCTCAAGGAGTATGGCGCTCTTTTGATAGCGTGCGTTATTTTTGCAACACCTTTGCCGGGGAAAGCTTATTGGAAATGGAAGGATCGATGGTTCGTTGTCCTGCCTTTGTTTGGAGTGTTTTGGTGGGCTGTATATGAGATTGTCACCGGAAGCAATAATCCGTTTTTATATTTTAGATTTTAGTGCGTGATCGAGGTGCAAAATGAATAAAAATGCGATAAGAAATTTTGTGGAAATCATATATAACTGTCCGTTGGTTTTACTTGTTCTTATAACGAGCCTTGTCGTGATCCCTATGTCTGACGAGATAAATTTTTTTGATATGAACAAAAAAATTCCGGCTGTGCATATGATGGATGGTAAGAATCCGGTATTGCCGGGAAAAAATAACAGTACGGATGAAATTATATTAGCAGATAAAACAGAGCCGGATACCGTACAGGCTACAGAGGGTCTGTATACGCAAAAAGAGGAGGAGCGGAAGGAACTTCTGGAAAATGCAGGAGAATGCAAGGAAGAAAATGACAGTTTAGAGAATGGAGGGAAGCTGAATATTGAATCGGTAAATTCCCAAAAGGCGGTCAATTCGGCAAAAGACAGACATGGAACCACAAAATTTGTTGCATATACACCGGTCAGCACGGATTCGAGATATTATTCGGATGCAGGAAAAGTTGCATTGACTACGGACTATGAATATGCTTTGAAAAACGAGAGTTATTTTAATGATGCCGCGTTTTTGGGGGATTCCAGGACTTTGGGGATATCGGATTACGCGGGGCTTAGCGGGGCGGATTTCTTTTGCGACAACGGAATGACGATATATAAGCTTTTTGAGGACGATGGCGTGACTTATCAGAAGACAGGGGAGAAAGTGGACCTGAAACAAATCCTGCAGGAGAAGCGCTACGGTAAGATTTATATTATGCTTGGCATGAACGAATTGGGGTACGGCAACACTCTCATGTATATGAAGCAGTATTTGAAAGTAATTCAACAGATCAAAGAGTGGCAGCCGGGTGTTACCATTTACATTATGGCAAATCTGCATGTGAGTCGTGAGAAGGATAATACGGATACGGAATTTAACAATATTAATATTAACGACAAGAATGTGGCTTCGGCCAGACTTGCCAACGGCAGGGATATCTTCTATTTGGACTGCAATCCGCTGTTTACTGATGCGCAGGGGTATTTGCAGGAGGAGCTCACTTTTGACGGGGTTCATCTCTATGCGCAGCATTATGACAAATGGCGGGACTTTCTCTATGCGCACTGCGTGGAAAGAGAGGAAGGGGAAACGGCGGCAATGAGGCAGGAAGGCAGTGGAAATGGAACAGATGCGGCTCAATAAATATCTCGCTTCCTGCGGGTTGTGTTCGAGACGGGATGCGGACAGACTGATAGAGACGGGAGTGGTCCGGGTGAACGGGGAGACGGCCTGTCCGGGAATAAAGATCGGGGCGGGAGATTTGGTGGAGGTTTGGGGAAAAGCGATAAGCGCCCCGAAGGAAAAGGTAGTTCTTGCTTACTACAAACCCGTGGGAGTGGTATGTACGGAGAGGGATGCCCATGCGAAGAGAATGGTGACGAAAGAAATCGGTTATCATAAGCGTGTGACCTACGCGGGACGGTTGGATAAGGACTCGGAAGGACTTCTTCTGCTCACCGACGACGGGGATCTTATAGAGGCCATGATGCGGGGGAAAAACGCGCACGAGAAAGAGTATATCGTGAAAGCTGACAGAAAGTGGGAGGATGCCGCGCTGCGAAAGATGCGGGAGGGCGTGTATCTGGAGGAATTGAAACAGACGACCCGGCCTTGCGAGATAGAAAAAATCGGTGACAAAACACTCAAAATGATTCTCACACAGGGACTTAACAGGCAGATTCGACGGATGTGCGAGGCACAGGGGTATCGCGTCAGAAGTCTTAAAAGAACACGTGTTATGAATATAGAGCTTGGAGAGCTGAAACCGGGTGAATACCGGGAGTTGACAGAGAATGAACTGACAAAGCTGTATCGGCTCTGCGGCTTTTTGGTGAAATGAGGTAATGAGGAGACTTTGAAAAGATGACGGAAAATAAGATGGATCGAATGAGAGAGCTTGTCTCGCTTTTAAACAAGGCTTCCGAAGCCTACTATGCGAAGAATGAGGAGATAATTTCCAACTTTGAGTATGATGCGCTCTATGATGAACTGACAGGTCTTGAGAGGGAGCTTGGCGTCACTATGGCGAACAGTCCCACCGCCCAGGTAGGGTATGAGGCGGTGGAGGAGCTGCCGAAGGAGAGGCATGAGATACCTATGCTGTCTCTGGCAAAGACCAAGAGCAGGGATGAGCTTCGGGAATGGCTAAACGACAGGGAGGCTGTATTGTCCTGGAAGCTGGACGGATTGACCATTGTCCTGACCTATGCGGACGGGAAAATGCAAAAGGCGGTCACCAGGGGCAACGGTGAAGTGGGAGAGGTCGTTACCAACAATGCGAAGGTGTTTCGGAACCTCCCACTGACAATTCCATATAAGGGGGAGCTGATTTTACGGGGGGAGGCCGTCATTACCTACAGTGATTTTGAACGGATTAACAGAGAGATTGACGATGTCCAGGCAAAGTACAAAAACCCGAGGAACCTGTGCAGCGGAAGTGTCAGACAGCTTGACAATCAGGTCACGGCGGGCAGAAACGTGCGTTTTTATGCGTTTCAACTGGTGAGGGCGGATGTGGATTTTCATAATACACGCACCGGGCAGTTTGCCTTTTTAAAAAAGCAGGGGTTCGATGTGGTGGAACACCGCCTTGTAAAGCCGGAAAACATATTGGATAACATAGGTTATTTTGAAGAAAAAATACAGAGCCATGACATTCCCTCGGACGGACTTGTCCTGACCTATGAGGATATGGCTTATGGCGCCTCCCTTGGCAGGACGGCGAAGTTTCCAAGAGATTCCATCGCTTTTAAATGGGCGGACGAACTGAGGGAGACAACGCTCTCGGAAGTGGAGTGGAGCGCCAGCCGCACGGGGCTTATTAATCCGGTGGCAATTTTCGAGCCTGTGGAGCTGGAGGGAACCACTGTAAGCCGGGCTTCTGTGCACAATATCAGTATTTTGCGGGGGCTTAAGCTTGGAATAGGGGATCGGATCACGGTCTATAAGGCGAATATGATCATTCCTCAGATTGCGGAAAATCTGACCGGGAGTGATACGTTGGAAATTCCGAAGAATTGTCCTGTTTGCGGACAGCCAACCCGAATCAGCCAGGTGAATGACGTTCAGTCGCTTTATTGTGATAATCCGCAGTGCGATGCAAAAAAGATTAAGTCCTTTACGCTTCTGGTAAGTCGGGACGCCCTGAATGTGGACGGCCTGTCGGAGTCTACCCTGGAAAAGTTTCTGGCGAAAGGATTTTTGCATGAGTTTGCGGATCTGTTTCATCTTGACCGTTACAGGGAAGAGATCACAGAGATGGAGGGATTTGGCGAGAAGTCCTACAATAACCTTTTGGAGAGCATTGAGCGGGCGAAAAAAACAACGTTGCCGCGTTTGATTTATGGATTGGGAATCGAAAACGTGGGGGTGGCCAACGCGAAGATGCTGTGCAGATATTTCATGTACGATTTGCAGGCCATGAGAGAGGCGTCAACGGAGGAGCTGTCAGAGATCGACGGTGTGGGAGAGGTGATTGCACAGAGTATTCACGATTTTTTCCGGGAGGAGAAAGCCGTGACTCAGTTGGAAAATCTGCTGCGCGAGGTGGAAATCGAGGCCGAGAGGATGCAGGAGGCGCAGCAAAATCTGGCTGGTATGAGTTTTGTCATTACCGGAAGCCTGACCCGGTTTGAAAACAGGAATGCGCTGAAAGAGGAAATCGAGAGACGGGGAGGAAAGGTGACGGGCAGCGTGACCGGAAAAACGGTATGTTTGATCAACAACGATGTGGCGTCCCAGTCTTCCAAAAATAAGAAGGCGAAGGAACTCGGCGTGCGTATAGTAAACGAGGAGGACTTCGCGGAGGAGTTTCTCACTTAAATATCGAATGTTATGGAAAAAGCCTCTGGCTGTTGAGCGCAGAGGCTAATATTTTAGATCTCCCGCACATCATACGGCGTGGTCTGGTACACATAGTAATTAAGCCAGTTGGAGAACAGAAGCTGTCCTGCGGAGCGCCAGTTGACGATCGGCTCCTTTGCGGGATCGTCGCCGGGGAAGTAATTTACCGGAATATTTGGATTTAACCCTTTTTCCATGTCTCTGGCGTATTCCAGCGCAAGCGTGTCCGCATCGTATTCCAGATGGCAGGTGACAAAGAAATGTCTGCTGTCATCCGTCTTGGCAATAGCCATGCCGGCTTCGTCAGAGACGGCCATAAGTTCCAGATTTGGAACGGATGCGATCTGGGCCGGATCGATCGTCATGGAACGGGACTGGGGCGCGTGAAAGACATCGTCAAAACCGCGGAAAAGAGGCGATTTTTTCTTGATAATCCGATGCGGGTATACCCCTGAGATTTTTACATCCAGATCTTCCCGGTCCAGTCCGTAGAAATAATATAAGGCGGCGTAGGCGCCCCAGCATAGATGGAGCGTACAGTGTACATGCGTTCTTCCCCATTCCATGATGGTACAGATTTCGTCCCAGTAAGCTACCTTTTCGAAACGTACATGGTCGAGTGGTGCGCCGGTAATAATCATACCGTCAAATTTGCGGTTTTTGATTTTGTCAAAGGTGGTATAGAAAGATTCCATATGGTTGGAATCCGTATGCAGAGGCGTATAGCTTGCCGTTTGCAGAAATTCCACATTCACTTGCAGGGGAGTGTTTGAGAGCTTGCGGAGAAGCTGCGTTTCCGTCACTTCTTTTGTGGGCATCAGATTTAAAATCAGTACATCCAGAGGACGAATGTCCTGGTGCATAGCCCGGAATTCTGTCATGACGAATATATTTTCCTTTTCCAAAACGCCGGCTGCCGGCAGTAAGTCCGCTACTTTGATGGGCATGGGAATCCCTCTCTTTCTTTCGTTGTATCAATTGTATGATGTGACAAATGGTATAATGTATGATATCACAAACGGATAATGCGTGCAAGGGACTACGCGGCCAAACGGCACATATCCGGTGCAGAAATGGGGTGACAGCTGGTTTCCTACAAAAATATTTACCAAAGAATTGTCCAATTTTTACCAAAAGTTTGTTCAATGGTAAATCGGTAAACGGTTGATCCTTATTCAGAGAAATGCTATAGTAAAAGAAAGATAAAGTGGAAGGGTGAATTCACTGTCAGAGTAGAAATCAACTACACTAAATAACAAACCATTTGATAAGGAGGAATTGTAACATGAAAAAAGCACTTGTATTGACGCTGGCAGGCGCGATGATTTTCTCGACACCTGTTATGGCAAAGGAAGTAGGCGCACCTGAGGCAGTATATCTTGAGGACAGTTCATACATCGGTATTACCGCCGAGACAGTTCGTGCGATCGATGCAAACAAGACGATTCAGGAGCACACAAACAATGCGGTGACAGATCACTGGGATATGGATAGCGATTCGGTACAGGCTTTGGCAATCGGCAGGGGCGCCGTTCTTGACGGCGAGGAAGCTCCCGGCCTGACGTTCGAGTTGATGAAGCCTGAGCTTAAGAGAGTTTACGCAGCGAAAACATTGGCACAGGACAAGGGTACTCTGCTTGCAGTGGCAAATGTACACACACATGCGTCATATGAAACGGCAAAGATTACTTTTTATGCGCCCGGCGTAAAGGCTGGAGATGCGATCACTGTTTATCAGCGAGTGACCGATGATGACTGGACGGCGGTTCCCACTGAGGTTACCGACGATCACGTGGCGGTTGAGATTACCGCAAACGGCCATCTTGCATTCATTAAAGCGGCTGTAACGGCAACGGTGGTTGAGGCGCCGAAAGCAGCGCAGACCGAGGAGAAAGCGCAGCAGGCTGACACGAAGACCGTGGCTGTTGCTGAGAAAAAGGATGCGGATACCATTACAGTGGCCGTTGATGAAAAAGAGGAAACTGTGACGATAACCATGGATAAGAAAGAAGCTGACAAAAAGGCTGACGCAGCAACCGATGAGAAAGCAGCCGACGAAAAGGCAGATGCGGAAACCGATGTGAAAGCGGCTGACAAGAAAGCTGACGCGGCAAACTAAAGATTCATAATTCCTTTATTTAAGTGTGGCGGAGGGCGCATTGCGATGTAAAAAGGCGGTGCGCCTTCTTTTTGTACAGGCTCGCATGTGGAAGTATATATCTGCTGATTGACCCGTATAATATAAAATGTTATAGTAGAGATGGAACAGTTGGGGAGAGCGCAATTATATCCCGTCTTTCCCCGCAGAGAAACCACACTTAAAGGCAGAAATGATGTAACTTGAAGAAAAGGAGGATGATTGATATGAAAAAAGCAATTGCACTGGCATTGGCAGGCGCTATGATCTTTTCCACACCTGTTATGGCAAAGGAAGTCGGCGCACCTGTAGCTGTATACCTTGAGGAGAGCTCTTACATTGGTATTACGGCTGAAACAGTTCTCGCGATTGACGAGGATAAGACGATCGGTGAGCATATGAACAACGCTGTTGTAGACATCTGGGCAATGGACGGCGAGGATGTGCAGGATCTGGCAATCGGCAAGGGAGCGGTTCTTGACGGCGTAGAGTCCCCGGCTCTCACATTTGAACTGCTTAAGCCTGAACTCAAGAGAGTTTATGCGGCTAAGACTCTGGCTGAGGGTAAGGGTTCCCTGCTTACCGTTGCGAACGTACACACGCATGCGGCTTACAGCACAGCGAAGGTTACTTTCTACGCTCCTGGCGTGAAAGCTGGCCAGGCGATCACTGTTTACCAGCGTGTTACCGATGACAATTGGGTTGCGGTTCCCACTGAGGTTACTGACGATCATGTAGTGGTTGAGATTACCGCAAATGGTCATCTTGCATTCATTGAGGCAAAATAGTATAAAAAACTGAATATTGAGATCCGGTTTTAAGTGTGGGGGAATGGCGCACCGTCTTTTCAGGCGGTGCGTTTTGCTAACGCTTTCTATAGAATAGTGCAAAATAGAAAAAGTTTGCAAAATTACGTATTTTGGATTATAATTTATGTGACTTATGCAGTTCAGTTTACATAAATGTTTACACAGGGGGAAGAACGGTTATGGAGACGGCATATCAGAAGGTAAAGGTAAATAACGAATTGGAATGGTGTCAGGTGAAGGACCTGGAGAGCAAGGAGAAGATCGAAAAGGTTCTGCTGAAGTACAGGGTATCCTATTTTGTAAAATGGGAGAAGCCAAGATTTTTTTCGAATGATACCTTTGGTTCCTGTGTGTTCTGTGTAAACCAGTTGCAGAAGGAGAGCGCGGAGGATGCGCTTCAGGAGCTTGGGGAAGAGATCAAGGAGAAGATTCGCTTTATCAACCGCAAGGTAGACAAGACCTTCTACTAAATTTGATAATAGAAAATACAGGGACTGGAAACCCCGGATGCGTGATCTCGTATCCGGGGTTGTTGTGTGTATGAGCAGAGCCGGAAAACAGAAAATAGAACGGTCGCTCACTTCATGTTTTTCTGTGCCGTGGAGAGCATCAGTTTAATACGGTTTAACTGGTTGACCTCGCTTGCTCCGGGATCATAGTCAATGGCCACGATATTGGAGCTTGGGAAACGTTTTCTTAGCTCCTTGATGACGCCTTTGCCCACGACATGGTTTGGCAGGCAGCCGAAAGGCTGGGTACAGACGATGTTGTTTACGCCGCTTTGAATCAGCTCCACCATCTCACCGGTGAGAAACCATCCTTCGCCTGTCTGGTTGCCGATATCCACAATGGGCTTTGCGTAGTCCACCAGCGTTCGGATACTCACGGATGAGGTAAAGTGCTTACTCATTGCAAATTCCTTGTCTGTCTGGGAGCGAAGCTTTTCCAGAGCTTTGATGCCTAATTGCGAAATAAGAGCCGCTTTTTTTGAAGTGCCAAGGTAGTCCGCCTTGTAAATCTGGTTGTAAAGGCAGTAGAGCATGAAATCCAGAAGGTCGGGAACTACTGCCTCCGCGCCTTCCGCTTCCAAAAGCTCCACAAGATGGTTGTTGGCGGCAGGGGCAAACTTTACGAGAATTTCGCCCACGATACCTACACGAGGTTTTTTCATGTCTTCATAGATGGGAACCGCGTCAAATTCCCGGACAATTTGTCTGCACATTTTCCGGAAAGTCAGATAATTCATATGCTTTCCGGAGACAAAATCCTGGCAACGTTTTACCCAGCGGGCGTGCAGGGCATCCACGGAGCCGGGTTCCTTCTCGTATGGCCTCATGCGGTATACACAGCGCATGAAGATGTCTCCGAAGTGTGCGCCGTAGGCGGCACGCAATAGCAGGTCGGCGTTCAGGTGGAAACCGGGATTGCTCTCAATGCCCGCCAGATTCAAGGAGATGACGGGAATCTGCGGCATGCCGGCTTTCTCCAGTGCGCGCCTGATAAAGCCGACATAGTTGGTAGCACGGCATCCGCCACCGGTCTGGCTCATAATGATGGCGACTTTATTCAGGTCGTACCGGCCGGAGAGCAGGGCGTCCATGATTTGACCTACCACCATCAAAGATGGATAACACGCGTCATTATTTACATACTTAAGGCCGACATCCACCGCATGCCTGTTATCGTTGCCAAGCACCTCGAAATGGTAACCGCAGGCGTTGAAAGCGGCTTCTATGATTTCGAAATGAATGGGAGACATCTGCGGACAGAGGATCGTGTAATCTTTTCGCATCTGCTCCGTAAAAGGCACCTTTCTGATGGCACTCGAGCGGATTTCCCGTTTTGCGCTGTCCTGTTCTCTGACCTTGATAGCGGATAGCAGAGAGCGGATGCGGATGCGGGCTGCGCCCAGATTGTTGACTTCGTCAATTTTCAGGCAGGTATAAATCTTGCCTGAGCCGGAGAGAATATCGTTCACCTGATCTGTTGTGACCGCGTCCAGACCGCAGCCAAAGGAGTTGAGCTGAATCAGATCCAGATCGTCCCTTGTTTTTACAAAGCTTGCCGCAGCATAGAGCCTGGAGTGGTACATCCACTGGTCAGAGACGATAAGCGGCCGCTCCGGCGCTGCCAAATGGGATACGGAATCCTCAGTCAACACCGCGATATCGTAGGAGGTAATCAACTCGGGAATACCGTGGTTGATTTCCGGATCGATATGGTATGGGCGTCCTGCCAGCACGATGCCGCGCCTGCGGTTTTCCTCCAGATAACGGAGTACTTCTTCTCCCTTATTCCGTATATCCTGTCTGGCGGCCGCAAGTTCCGTCCATCCGGCCTCAGCCGCTTTCATAACGGATGTTATAGGAAGCTCGCGAAATTCTCTGGTCAGAGCTTCGGTGACGGTCTGCAGGCTTTCAAAGGACATAAAGGGATTGCGGAAGGCCATTTCGCCGCGTCCGATCTCCTCCACGTTGTTTTTGATATTCTCGGAGTAGGAGGTGACTATGGGACAGTTGTAGTGGTTGTTTGCCTCGTGAAACTCGTCGCGCTCATAAAAGAGAGCAGGGTAGAAGATAAAGTTCACCTTCTGTTTGATAAGCCAGGAAACATGGCCGTGCGCCAGCTTTGCGGGATAACACTCCGACTCGCTTGGTATGGATTCGATGCCAAGCTCGTAAATATTTCGGTTGGATACGGGAGAGAGGATTACCCGAAAGCCCAGTTTGGTAAAGAAAGTAAACCAAAACGGGTAGTTTTCATACATGTTTAGTACCCTGGGAATACCAACCGTTCCTCTTTTGGCTTCGTTCGCGGGCAGGGGTTCGTAGGAGAAGTAGCGTTTCAACTTATAATCGAAGAGATTGGGAACGCTGTCTCTTTTTTTGCTTTGCCCAAGCCCACGTTCACAGCGATTGCCTGAAATGTACTGGCGTCCCCCGGTAAATTTATTGATGGTGAGACGGCAATTATTGGTACATCCCTTACATTTTGCCATGCTGGTTTCAAATTGCAGACTGGTGATCTGCTCCAAATTCAGCATGGTTGTCTGATAGCCGTCCACATAGTTTCCCCTGGCGATCAGCGCTGCGCCGAAAGCGCCCATGATGCCGGCGATATCGGGACGGATGGCTTCACAGTCGGCTATCTTTTCAAAGCTGCGAAGAACCGCGTCGTTGTAGAATGTGCCGCCTTGTACGACAATATTTTTGCCAAGCTCCGAAGCGTCGGAAACCTTGATTACTTTAAAGAGCGCGTTTTTGATAACGGAGTAAGCAAGTCCAGCGGAGATGTCCGAGACGGATGCGCCTTCCTTCTGCGCCTGCTTTACTTTGGAATTCATAAATACCGTACAGCGAGTGCCAAGGTCAATGGGATGTGCCGCAAAGAGCGCGGTTCTGGCAAAATCCTCCACCCCGTAATTTAAGGATTTGGCAAAGGTTTCTATAAATGAGCCGCAGCCGGAGGAGCAGGCTTCGTTGAGCTGCACGCTGTCCACGGCTCCGCTTTTGATTTTGATGCATTTCATGTCCTGACCGCCGATATCGAGAATGCAGTCCACATCCGGATCAAAAAATGCGGCGGCGTTGTAGTGGGCGATCGTCTCCACTTCGCCGTCATCAAGCAGGAAAGCGGCTTTCATCAGCGCTTCTCCGTATCCGGTGGAGCAGGAGCGGGCAATTCGCACGCCTTCCGGCATAAGGCTGTAAATTTCCTTGAGGGAGCGGATGGCGGTCTTTAAGGGACTGGCGCCGTTGCTGCTGTAAAAGGAGTAGAGAAGAGAACCGTCCTCACCTACGAGAGCCACTTTTGTGGTGGTGGAACCGGCGTCGATTCCCAAGAAGCAATTTCCGCTGTAGGAGGCCAGATCACCTGTGGCTACATGGTGTTCGTTATGGCGGGCCAGAAAAGCGTCGTAATCTGCCTGTGCCGCGAAAAGAGGCTCCATGCGTTCCACTTCGAACTCCATCTGGATGTCGGAGGAAAGCTTTTTTGTCAGCTCTTCCATAGTGTAACACGTCTCTTCTTTTGCGTTTAAGGCGGAGCCGATGGCAGCGAAGAGATGGGAATTGTCCGTGTCTATGATGTGGGCGTCGTCCAGTTTCAGAGTCCGTATAAAAGACTGCTTTAGCTCGGACAGAAAGTGCAGAGGACCGCCCAGAAACGCCACATGCCCGCGGATCGGTTTGCCGCAGGCGAGGCCGCTGATAGTCTGATTTACCACAGCCTGGAAGATGGAAGCGGAGAGATCCTCCTTTGTTGCCCCGTCGTTTATGAGGGGCTGGATGTCGGATTTCGCGAACACGCCGCAGCGGGCCGCTATGGTATAAAGAGAGTGATAATTTTTCGCGTATTCGTTCAGACCGGAGGCGTCTGTCTGCAAAAGGGAAGCCATCTGGTCGATAAAGGAACCCGTGCCGCCCGCACAGATGCCGTTCATGCGCTGTTCTACGTTTCCACTCTCAAAATAGATGATTTTGGCATCTTCGCCGCCAAGCTCTATCGCCACGTCGGTGGCAGGAGCAAAAGTCTGCAGGGAAGTGGATACGGCTATTACTTCCTGCACAAAAGGAATTTCAAGATAGTTGGCCAGCGTCAGACCGCCGGAACCGGTGATAATGGGATGAACCGTGAGGTTTCCCAATTTTTTATAAGCCTCCGCAAGAAGAGCCGAGAGAGTTTCCCTGATATTGGCAAAATGTCTTTGGTAGTCGGAAAAGAGTATCCGCTGTCTGTCATCCAGAATGGCAATCTTGACAGTGGTGGAACCGATGTCAATGCCAAGTGTAAATTGCATGTTACCCATTTATCCATCACCCCTTCATATAAATTACCTTTTTACTTATTATAATGCGTTTTTCGGCATACCCTGTCATTATACGACACAGTGTTCTAAAAAGCAATTGTCCAATTCTTAGAAATGGATGAAGTTTTCGGAAGTCAATTATAAAATTTTTATGACAGCGCGTTTTTTGCGGCTTCGCCGTTTACTTTTAAAATGAGGAATGCTATATTATATAATAGAATTTTGATAATAGAATCCAATTTTGGATTCTATTATATAGTTTTGGAGGAGAGTGGATCATGAGTCCTTTTGAACGCAAATTTGGAAAATATGCCATTAGAAACCTTTCTTTTGTGCTGGTACTCTGTTACGCGGTCGGATATGTGCTGCAGCTTGCCGGCGGAGGCGGTCTGGTTCTGTCTTATCTTACTTTAAATCCCTACGCTATTTTGCATGGGCAGATTTGGAGGCTTGTGACCTGGGTTTTGATACCGCCGAGTAGCGGCGGCCTTTTCTTTACCTTGCTCATGCTGTATTTTTACTGTTCGCTGGGTACTTCCTTAGAGCGCACCTGGGGCACCTACCGGTATAACGTCTATCTGTTCCAGGGGATGCTCTTTACCATTGCGGGAAGCTTTCTGCTGATGGGGTACTGTTATCTCTTTAAACCGGAAATTTCCATGCTGGGGGCGGCATTGACCATCGACACGCCGCACGAGTATTTTACCGTCATAGCGATGGTGTTCAGCACTTATTATATCAATATGTCGATTTTCCTGGCTTTCGCGGCGACATTCCCGGATGCCCAGGTATTGCTTATGTTTATCATTCCGATCAGAGTGAAATGGCTGGGAATTATCTATGCGGTGATGCTTACTTTCCAGTTTATCGGGAGCACGGTGTACGGAAAGTTTGCCATCGGCGCATCCCTGCTCAATTTCATAGTATTTTTCCTGACTTCCCGGAACATGATGCATTTAAATCCGAAGCAGATACACAGGCGACAGGAATTTAAGCGGGATGTGAGGAGAAGCACGGGGATCACCAAGCATAAGTGCGCGATCTGTGGCCGGACCGAAGTGGACAGCCCGCAGATGCAGTTTCGGTTCTGTTCGAAGTGCGACGGAAACTATGAGTATTGTGAGGAACACCTCTATACGCACACGCACGTCAAGCGTCCAAGCTAAATAGTAGCAGTTGTTATTAAAAAGGTTTTACCTGAATGCAGGCGGAAATGAGGTTGGAGATGGAGAGAGAGGCGCAGTTTGCCGGTATTTTGGAGCAGGTAAAGAAAACGGCGAGAGAAAACGGAAACTTTATAACCGGTGCAGAGGTGGAGGAAGCGTTTTCTCCGCTTTTGCTCTCTACAGAGCAGATGGATATGGTTTACGCCTATTTGAGGCAGAATAAAATCGGGGTGGACGAGCAGCTTGACGCGGATGCGTATCTCGGGGAGGAGGAGAAAAGCTATCTGGAAACATATCTGGAGGCTTTGGGCGAGCTTTCAGAAGTAACCGAGGGAGAGCGGGAGGCCATCACATTGTCGGCCATGGCGGGAGATACGGACGCGGCGAAGCGGCTGACAGAAATTTATCTCCCGGAGGTTCCTCAGATTGCAAAGCTCTACGCAGGACAGGGAGTGAGTCTTGAGGATCTGATCGGCGAGGGTAATGTGGCGCTTTCTCTAGGCGTTCATATGCTTGGGGCTCTGGAACACGCCGAGGAAGCCAGGGGGATGCTCGGGAAGATGATGATGGATGCCATGGAAGACTGCATTGCGATGAATGCGGAGGAGGAAAAATCCGACAGAAAAATTGCGGATAAAGTGAACAAAGTGGCGGACGCGGCCAACGCTTTGCAGGAAGAGCTTCGCAGGAAAGTGACGGTGGAGGAACTTGCGCAGGAATCAGGGATGTCTCAAAAAGCCATAGAAGACGCCGTGCGCATTAGCGGCGGCAGGATAGAATCCATTGCGTCAAGGTAAAAGCCCGGAGAGGATAATGAATGGAGACAGAAAACAGAGACTATAAATACTTTATGCAGGATACAAGTTCCGTTTATCTTGGTGCGAAGCTGAGCTATGCGGAACTTTTACAGGATGAGATGGTGAACTTTAAGTACAAGAGCATCGTGGAGTACTATATTTTTAAGGACACGGAACCGGAGACTACGCTCGAAAGCCATCTATACTATATGACGAGAGAGCAGTTTTCCTTCCGTACATACGAACAGCTAAAAGCGAAAGTGAAGATTAGTATTCTTGAGGACAAGAAAACACTTTTCGGAAAGGAAAAGACAGAATACACCACTAAAGTGATGCCTCTTAGCGATTTTGTCGATATGAATCTGGCGAAGAAAAAGGCAAAGGGAGTGATGATACAGGAGCTGGCGCTCTCCAAGCTGGGGCTGATGGCGTTCAGCGTATAAACAACCGTAAGTTATACGCTACGCGATAACCGTAAGTTAACGCTACGCGATAACTTACATTTTATTTTTCGCATAAATTTTCATTTATAGCTTGATTATGACATTTTTTTTTGTTAAAATTAGTTTTGTAAATTCCCCTTTTACACTGGACCGGTGAACGAGTTACTCTCTTCACCGGTTCTTTTATGCACAGGCTCGCATAAAGAAATTTGTTTTTAACGCAGCATATAGCCGCGCGGGAAATAGGTGGAATATTTTCGGCTCGATTATGAACAGAGATAGTACGGGAATTATTTCTTTTTTTGGCTTCTCCCTACGATATAGTCAATGGTCACATCGTAATAATCTGCCAGTTTCATGAAAACTTCAATGGGAATATTGATTTTGCCAAGCTCATACTTTGAGTAAGTAGTTTGCCTGACATTCAAATAATCAGCTAATTCTTGCTGCTTCTTATCATTGTCTTCTCTTAAATTCCGGATATTTTGAAATACCATCATATTTAAGGCGGCTCCATGTATTCTGCAATTAGGTTGTTTCTATTATAAATAGTCTTCTCAGGACTATTGAAAAATAGTCGTAATGCGACTATTATGTGTATAAAGGAGAAATGCATGGTGGGTAAGCAAGTTTTTTAGTGAAGGTTTTATCAGAGCTGGATAAAAGAAACAACTGTTACGGAGGATGAAAAATGAGGGGCAAAAGAAAAATTGGAAGAATTTTGGCGGGTATTTTAGCGTTTGTAATGATGGTGACATCGGTGCCTACAACTGTGTACGCGACGGAACCGGGAAGCGTGGCAGAGACACCGGATGGACGGGAAGAAGACGTGGAAGAGACAGAAGCGGAACCGTCAGAGGAAGAAGATGTGGAAGAGACAGAAACGGAACCGCCAGAAGAAGATGGTGATGAGAGCTTTGGGGAGCCTGAGGATGAAGAAGATTCTGAAGATAAAGAGGAGATAGAATCTGGGGAGGAGAATCCGCCGGAGGAAGAAAAACAGCCAGAGGAACAGGAAAAACCGGATATTGAAAGTGAAGGTGGGGATTCGGGGAAGGAACCGGATAATTTAAGATCAGACAAAAAGGTTTTAAATGGTGGTGGAAATAAGATAAAAGGAGCAGGCGGGCAGCCTTTTGGGGAATATCAAACAGGCGGCCTGCCTTGCTCGATTGTATAAACATATCATTTTGATAATAAAATCCGGTCGTTATCTAATTGTTTTCCGGCGTGGGTTTGGAACTGTTCGAGTAAATCGTCTACGGAGAGCTTTTTCCGTTCTTTCCCCGATACGTCAAACACAATGCGTCCGCAGTCCATCATAAGCGTCCTGTTTCCAAGAGAGAGGGCCTGGTGCATATTGTGTGTGACCATCAGGCAGGTGATATGGCGCTCGGCGATAATTTTTTCCGTGAGGGCGAGCACTTTGCCCGCTGTGGCGGGGTCAAGGGCTGCGGTATGCTCGTCGAGCAGAAGGATGCGGGGCGTCACCATGGTTGCCATCAGAAGCGTAAGGGCCTGTCGCTGGCCGCCGGAGAGAAGACCGACGGGCTGCTTCATCCGGTCTTCCAGCCCCATTTCCAGAAGAGAAAGTAGTTCTCTGAATCTGGCTTTCTCCTTCGCGCTGATCCGGCTGAAATAGGCGTGATGTCCGGTGGCGGCACGCAGGTAGGCGAGCGCCATGTTTTCCTCAATGGTCATATGGGGCGCGGTTCCTTTCAAGGGGTCCTGGAAAAGGTGGCCGATCATCCGGCTCCGCGCATGTTGTTTGCGATATGTGATGTCCTCGCCGCCAAGAACAATCCGTCCCTCGTCTACATAAAATTCTCCTGTGATGGCGTGAAAGAGCGTGGATTTTCCCGCGCCGTTGCTGCCGACGATGGCGGCAAAGTCGCCGTCGTTCAGCTTAAGGCCAACCTTGTCAAGCGCCTTTTTTTCGTTGACGGTGCCGGGATTAAAGGTTTTGGAGATTGCGTCAATGGTCAGCACGGACATCGGCCCCCTTTCTGAATGGAATCATGTTATTTCTCCGCGATATATAAAGCGTATATTTTCCCTTTAGATAGGGGAAAGAGATTGAGACGGCCACAATGACGGCGGAAACCAGCTTGAGGGCTTCTGCGGGCACGTTCAGGCGAAGCGCCAGCGCAACGATAAAGCGGTAGAGACAGCTTCCGAGGATGACGCCTGCTATTTTTTTAAACATGCCGCCTTTTCCGACAAGCGTTTCCCCGATAATCAGGCTGGCAAGCGCGATCGTCACCATGCCGGTGCCCAGATTGATATCGCAGGATTTCTGATACTGACCGAGGATCGCGCCAGAGAGGGCTGTCAGCGCGTTTGCCAGACAAAGTCCCACGGTGATCATAAACAGAGGATTGATGCTGGACGCCCGCACCATATCCTCATTGTCCCCGGTGGCGCGGATGGAGAGTCCAAGTCTTGTGTTCAGAAACAGAGATAAAATAACACCAATTACCATTACAATCACAAGGACGATCAGCAGCTTATACCAGTCCGCATACCAGCCATAGGAGAGCTTTTCCTTTGCCAGACTGAAAACGGTGTCGCAGGCGAACAGATTTACGTTGGAGGAAAAGCCCATCACGGCGATATTGACCGTGTAAAGTCCCGTGTTGACGATAATGCCGGCCAGAATGGAGGGAACGCCCATTCTTGTCTGCAAAAAGGCGGTGACAAAGCCGGAGCAGACGCCTGCGCCCATGGCGGCGAAGAGCGCAAGAACAGGATGGCCTAAGAGCGTTACTACAGCGCCCACCGCGCAGCCCAAGGTAAAACAGCCGTCGGTGGACAGATCAGCGATGTTCAAAATGCTGAATGAGAGAAACAGTGCCAGCGCCACCAGAGCGTAGATGCAGCCCAGTTCCAGGGCGCTTTGTAAAATGGAAAGTGAAAATATTGTACTCATGCGATACCTCTTTCACAGATAAAATTTTTATTGAAATTCTTCCGCGGTCCGGATTTCCACCAGGCTGGAGCATTTGTCCGCGAACATACTGTAGTCAAGTCCGATTGCCTCCGCGGTTTCGGTGTTCACCGTGGCGATACCGTTATCCATGGTCTGTACAGCCATAGAAGCAGGGGATTTACCATCCGCCAGAATCTCTGCCGCCATGTCCGCGGTGGCGGTGCCAAGTTCCACATAGTTCACGCCGTAGCCCATAAACGCGCCGTTTAAGGCGAAGGAGTCCGCGCCGCCGTAGTGGGGGACTTTGGCATCGATGAACTTTTCGTATATGGCCAGCTCCGCAGTCATCACGTTGTTGTCGGTGGGCGTGAAGACCGCCTCCGCGCCCAAGGAGAGCAGGGCGTCCGCCGCAAGAGAGATTTCCCCGTTGTTGGTTCCCGTCTTCTCCACGACAGTCAGCCCCTTTTTTTCACAATAGGTCTTTGCGGCGGCGATGGCGGCGGTGGAGGAGTCCTGACTCTTGTCGTAGAGCAGTCCCACGGTTTTGATATCCGGGTCTGCGGCAAGCATCAGATCGAAGACCGCTTCCGTATTCAAAGCGTCCGAAGTGCCGGTAATGTTGGAGCCCGGTGCGGCCATGGAGGCGACAAGCCCTGCGCCTACAGGATCGGAGACCGCGGAGAACACCACGGGAATCAGGCTACCGTCGTCCCGCGGATTTTCCGCGGTGGCATTTTGCATCACCATGGCGACCGGCGTGGCCACGGGGATGATGAGATCCACATCGGAGGCGATCAGGTCTGTGGCGATCTGGTTCATGGTGGTTGCGTCCGCCTGCCCGTTGTAGGTGTAGTTTTTGTAGTCAAAGAAGATATCAAGTTCTTCGGTCTTTTTGTCAAGTTCCGCCTGAATGGCGGCGACGATCTGGTTTAAGGACGCGTCGTCCACGTACTGCACGATGCCGACCTTGTAGGCTTTGCCGGTTCTGCCGGCGGAAGCGGCCGCGTCTGAAGCGTTTTTGCCGGATGCGCCGCAGCCTGTGAGAACGGTGATAAGAACCGCGCCTGCAAGTAACAGTGTGATAGATTTCTTTTTCATAATTTCCTCCATTCCGAAGCGTAAGCTGAGGATGCGTGAACCGAATCTCAAATTCGGTTCTGCGATCAGGGAAATTTGTGACGCTTCCGCACAAATCTTGTGTCCTCCTTTTGCGGGTTATGTACTCTCGGAGTCTCTTTGTGCCTGATTTTGTGAGAAGATTTTTTTGTCAGATGTGCATATGGCGGAAAATCTGCCACAAAGGCAGGTGCAAGAGAGATTCCGAAAGTACATGGTTAGGTTAATGATGTCTTGCGCCTCGTCAGAAACCGTCACAGACAGTCTGGCATGCAGCCTGTCTTGCCGCTTTCTGACTCTGCTTATGCGCGCAAAAAAACCGCCTCAAACATAAAATGCTTGAGACGGTAATAAACATAAGTTATTATCGCGGTACCACTCAAATTGATGCGGGAATACGATTCCCGATCCGCTTATTCCATATACAATCATATATGCCGCCTTGGTAACGGGTGCGGTTCCCGCCAGAGGCTACTTTGTCGGTATGGATACTGACATTTCGACCCGGCCTCGAAAGTCCATTCGGTATAAGTGCCATGCCGTCTTTCACCAGCCGACGGCTCTCTGTAATGGGTTACCCATACGTACTACTCTTTCTCGAAGGTTTGTGATATGTGTTTCTGCAATTAACTTATTACACAATAATACTTTTGTGACAGATTGTCAAATATTTTTTGAAGTAAAAGATTTAAGGTAACGTTAAGTGTACATTAAGGGAAGAAGCAAGTGAGCATTGTACAATAGTGAAAAGACAGGAATGAGGTGCGACAATGGAAAATGCAAATAAGAAAAGCAGGGTGTAGATATTTGCATTTACGTCTGAGGAGGCGCTTTTGGAGCAATTTCGGAGGAAAAACCGATGATTACGATGGAGCATGTGTGTAAATCCTATAAAATTGCAAGGAGAAACGCGGGATTTGGAGAGGCTTTTAAGGCTCTGTTTCACAGGGAGTACGAGGTGATCCATGCCCTTTCGGATGTTTCTTTTACGATCCGCGACGGGGAGATGGTTGGCTACATCGGTCCGAATGGCGCGGGAAAAAGCTCCACCATCAAAATTTTGAGTGGCATTTTAGTGCCGGACAGCGGAACCGTGACAGTGGATGGCAGAGTACCACACAAAAACAGAATGGAACATGTGAAAGAAATAGGCGTCGTGTTCGGCCAGCGTTCACAGTTATGGTGGGACGTGCCGGTAATCGATTCCTTCGAACTGTTGAGAGATATCTATTCGATTCCCAGGGGAATTTATCATAACAATCTGGAAGAACTGACGGAGCTTTTAAATCTTGAAAAGCTGCTGCGTTCCCCGGTTAGGCAGTTGTCGCTCGGACAGAGAATGCGGTGCGAGATCGCGGCCTCTTTGCTGCACAGCCCGAAGATTCTTTTTCTGGATGAACCTACCATCGGTCTGGATGCGGTTTCCAAGATAGCTGTCCGGGAATTTATCCGGAAACAGAATGAAATACATAAGACGACGGTGATTTTGACGACACACGATATGCAGGATATAGAGGCTTTGTCGAAACGCATCATTCTGATTGGGAAAGGAAAAATTTTGCTGGACGGGAGGCTGGAGGATATAAAAAGCGATGAAGGCATTGATGAGACGGTCGCAGAGCTTTACCGCGCCTACGATATTTAGCAGTGTGAGAACGGAGCGTTGATATGAATAAATACCTATCCTTTTTTAGGCTGAGTTTTACGATGGGATTGCAGTACCGGGCCGCCGCGCTGGCGGGGATAGTGACGCAGTTCGCGTGGGGCTTTTTGGAGATTCTGGTCTTTTGGGCATTTTACAGAGCCGAGCCGGAGGCGTTTCCCATGAGCATGTCCGCAACCGCCTCCTATGTGTGGATGCAGCAGGCATTTTTGGCGTTGTTTGCCACATGGATGATAGATAATGATATCTTTGACACGATCGTGTCCGGCAATATTGCCTATTCACTGTGCAGACCGATCCGGATTTACAATATGTGGTTCTCAAAGAGCACGGCAACCAGAGTGTCCAGAGCTGCGCTTCGGTGCTTCCCGATTCTGATCATCGCCGCCTTTCTCCCGGAAAGTTACAGGATGGCGAAACCGGCGTCGGCATGGCATTTTGGATTATTTTTGGTCACGCTGATTTTTGGGCTTCTGGTGACGGTTGCCTTTTCAATGTTTGTATATGTGTTCACCTTTTTTACCGTATCGCCGCAGGGGGTACGGATTGTGTTTACTTCCATGGTAGAGTTTTTTGCGGGCGCGATCATTCCCCTGCCTTTTTTTCCGGCAAACTGGAAGAAGGTTTTGGAAATTTTGCCATTTGCCTCCATGCAGAATGTGGCTTTGCGGATTTACAGCGGAAGTATGTCGGGTGCGGAGATGGGAAAAGCGGTGTTTCTCCAGGTGCTTTGGCTGGTGGTGTTAATTTTGCTGGGACGCTGCCTTTGCCGGCTGGCGGAAAAGAAAGTGACGATACAGGGAGGATGAGGCGATGCTCTTGAAAATGAAAGAAGCTGTCAGGTTGTACGGGCATTATCTGTCAATCAATATAAAGAGCGCGATGCAGTACAAAACCTCCTTTTTCCTGACGGCACTGGGGCAGTTTTTTGTATCTTTTAACGTATTTCTCGGAATTTATTTTATGTTTCGGCGCTTCTCGTCAGTAGAAGGATTTACCTACAGTGAAGTGCTTCTTTGTTTTTCCATTGTGCTTCTGGAATTTTCCCTGGCGGAGATGTTTGCCAGAGGGTTCGACCTTTTCCCGGAAATGGTTCGCACAGGCAGCTTTGACCAGGTGCTGATCCGTCCGCGGAATGAAATATTACAGGTGTTAGGAAATAAGTTTGAGCTGACGAGAATCGGGAGAATATTGCAGGCGGTTGTAATGTTTACCTATGGGGTATCCCATTGCAAAGTGGAGTGGAATTTGATTAAAATATTGACTGTTATATTTATGCTGATCGGGGGATGCGCCGTTTTTTCGGGATTGTTTCTGATCTATGCGTCCCTGTGCTTTTTTACGATGGAGGGACTGGAATTTATGAATATCCTCACGGACGGGGCGAGGGAGTATGGGCGGTATCCGGTCAGCATTTACGGGAAAAAGGCGCTGCTTTTGACGACCTTCCTCATTCCTTATGCGCTGGTACAGTATTACCCGCTTTTGTATCTGCTGGAAAAGGACAACCGTTCTTTTTTGGTTGTTGTTCCGCTGTTGGCAGTCTGGTTTTTGATTCCGTCGTATGCGTTGTGGCGGTTTGGCGTCAGACATTATCAGTCGAGCGGGTCGTGAGAGGGGACGGCGTAAAAAGTTGGCTGCCGGCAAACCGTACTGCGATTTTTTATGACGAAACTTATGGATGTATGCCTCCGAAAGTGTTATACTGTATGATCGGGAAATGGCACGCCGGCGTGTTACGGGAAAATTATGAAACGTGCGATATTTAATGTGTTATACTATAGTGAGGTAAATATGTCTGTCGCGGATGAAAAAGATTTACAGCAGTTGAAAAACAGGTTGATTGAGCTGGCAAAAAAAGCGTACAGCCGCAATATATACACATATACGCCTTTTATGGGACTGGCCGAGCAGCAGGCATATTACGCGGTGGAGCGTGAGGTGTCATATGCGGGGGTCAGGATGGAGGGCGGGGCGCACTTGTGCGAGAGAAAGATGATCCGCTTTGGCGAACCGGGGTATGAGGAGGAATTTCCGATCGTGCGGATGGAAATTTTGCCAAAGGCGCCGAGATTTGCGGAAAACCTTACCCACAGGGATTTTTTGGGCTCCGTTATGAATCTTGGAATTGAGCGGGACGTGGTGGGAGATATTTTCGTGCCGGATGGCGCAATCAGGCGGGGAGCGCTGTTGTTTTGTCACGAAAACATCGCGGATTATATTGCGGAAAATCTGGATAGGGTAAGGCATACGAAAGTTACCTGCAGGCGTTCGGAGGGGGAAATCGAGATGGAGAATACCGAGCCGGAGCGTATTTCGCTGACGGTGGCTTCCCCGAGAGTGGACGGCGTCATTTCCAAGGTGTACAACCTGTCGAGAGACGATAGCAGGGAATTATTTAATAACGGACGAATTTTTATTAACGGCATACAGAAGGGAAATGCATCTTATCAGCTAAAAGAGGAGGATGCCGTGACTGTGCGCGGCTTTGGCAAGTTCATTTTTTATGGTCAGACGGGCGTGAGCAAAAAGGGGAAGGATCGCGTGGAGATCGGTGTTTTCGGGAAACTATAGATAGATAAATTTTCCGGACGGTGGTATACTAGTGTGAGAAGTTCTTCTAGCCACTCACAGCAAAGGCTGTTTCGTGGAGAAGTACTAAGTCTCACACAGGAGAATGCCCAAAATACGGCATTCTCCGCATTGATTTGAGTCACAGCAGAGCTGTGACATGGAGGTTAGCGTGAGAAGAACTTCTAATCGCTCACAGCAGAGGCTGTTTCGCAAAGTCAGCATAGCTGACTTGGAAGTTCTAGGAGTTGCTTTGCAACTCCGTCTCACGCAGGAGAATGCCCAAAAAGCGGCATTCTCCGTAAATGATGTGCGTCAGATAAAAATAGACGGCGCGGAATAAAGAGAGGAGCATCCATGAACTTAGAAAACTTACAGGCATATACCGTTATTTCAAAACAGCGGATCGAAGAACTGAAATCGGACGGGTATCTTTTGAAACATAACAAAACAGGAGCGCGTGTGGCGCTTCTTTCTAACGATGACGAGAACAAAGTATTTTATATCGGTTTCCGTACGCCGCCGAAGAACAGCACGGGTGTTGCGCACATTATTGAGCATACGGTGTTATGCGGTTCGGAGAAGTATCCGATCAAGGATCCTTTTATCGAACTGGCGAAGGGATCCCTGAATACGTTCTTAAATGCCATGACATATCCCGACAAGACGGTTTACCCGGTGGCAAGCTGCAATGAAAAGGATTTCAGGAATCTGATGGATGTCTACCTTGACGCGGTATTTCATCCGAACATTTATCGGGAGGAGAAGATTTTCAAACAGGAGGGATGGCACTATGAGATGGAGAGCGTGGAGGACGAGCTGACCATCAACGGTGTGGTCTACAATGAGATGAAGGGGGCTTTTTCTTCCCCTGATGATGTGCTCTACAGGGAGATTATGAATTCCCTGTATCCGCATACCTCCTATGGGGTGGAGTCGGGCGGCGACCCGGACGTGATACCGGAGCTTACTTACGAGGAGTTTCTGGCTTTCCACAAGAGATATTATCATCCTTCCAACAGCTATATCTATCTCTACGGGGATATGGATATGGAGGAGCAACTTGCCTATATTGACAGGGAGTATCTGTCAAAATACGATGCGCTAAACGTGGATTCCGAGCCGCTGTCAGAGCCGCCATTTGCGGGGAGCGTGACGGTGGAGCGGGAATATCCGATTATGGAGAGTGAGTCTGAGGAGGGGAATACCTATCTTTCCTACAATGTGTCGCTGGGGGAAGGTCTGGAACGAAAGGTGAGCGTTGGTTTTCAGGCGCTTGCGGACGCGGTGGTGGGCGCGCCCGGCGCGCCCGTGAGAAAAGCCCTTCTGGATGCAGGAATAGGTACGGATATCAGCAGCTTTTATGAGGCGGACGTGAAGCAGCCCTATTTCTCCATCGTGGCAAAGAACGCGGAGGGCAGCCAGCGGGAAGACTTTGTAAAGATTATCGAGGAGACTCTTAATAATATTTATGAGAGCGGGGTGGAGAAGAAGGCGCTTAAGGCGGCTTTGAACCATGACGAATTCAAATACCGGGAGGCGGATTACGGCTCCTACCCGAAGGGCTTGATGTACGGGCTGCAAATGTTTGAGACATGGCTTTACGATGATGGAAAGCCGTTTGAGTATCTGGAACTTGACGAGACTTATAAGTCGCTTAAGAAAGAAGTGGATTCCTCTTTCTATGAGGAGATGCTAAAGAGCCGCTTACTGGATAACACGCATAAAAGCATTGTCGTGGTGCGTCCCGTGAAAGGGCTTACGGGAAAACGGGATAAGGAGCTTGCGACGAAGCTTGCAGCAAAGAAAGCGGCGATGACGCAGGAGGAGATACGGCGGATCGTGGAGGAGACGGAGGCGCTTGCCGATTATCAGGATGCGCCCGATCGCCCGGAAGATCTTTCGAAGATCCCGCTTCTTTCCAGAGAGGACATCGGGAAAAAGGCCAGATCTTACTGCAATGAGGAACTCCGGGCAGGCGACACGACACTTCTGTACCATGAAATCTATACCAACGGCATCGGTTATCTGAGGTTTTTATTTGATCTGCGGCAGGTGCCGGAAGAGCTGTTCCCATATGTGGGGCTTTTGCAGGCCATGATCGGACTGGTAGATACCGAAAAGCGTTCCTACAGCGAACTGTACAATGAGATCAACCTGCAGACAGGAGGTATTGCGCCGGCCGTCAATGTTTACACGAATGCGGATGATCAGTCTGTTTATAAGATTACTTTTGATCTGAAAGTGAAGACGCTTTATGAGAATCTTCCCAAAGCTTTTGAGCTGGCGACAGAAATACTGACTGAGTCAGTCTATACAGACGGAAAGCGGCTTCTTGAGTTGGTGGCTGAAAATCGATCCGACAAGCAGGCGCAGATGATGTCCGCAGGGCATTCCCTGGCGGCGGGACAGGCGTTATCTTATTTGTCGAAGCAGGCGTACCTGATGGATCAGGTGAACGGGCTTGCGTTCTACCGCCTGCTGGAGGATCTTGAGAAGAATTTTGAGGGGAAGAAGGAGACGCTTCGCGCCAATATGGAGAGGCTGGTGCGTTTTGTTTTCCGTCCCGAGAACCTGATGGTGGACTATACGGCGCAGAGAGAAGGGCTTGCGGGTATAGAGCCGCTGATCGAGGGCCTGAAGGAAAAGCTTTACAAGGACGAGGTGGATTGCAAGCGCTATGATCCCCGGCCGGTTAAGAAGAATGAGGGGCTTATGAGTTCCGCTCAGATCCAGTATGTGTGCCGGGCGGGCAATTACGCGAAGAAAGGACTGGCCTACACAGGAGCGCTCCGCGTTCTCAAGGTTGTGATGAGTTATGAATATCTCTGGATGCAAGTGCGCGTCAAAGGCGGCGCATATGGATGTATGTGTCAGTTCGGAAAGACGGGGGAGAGCTACTTTGTCTCCTACAGGGACCCGAATCTGGAAAAGACGATCGAGGTTTATGAGAAAGCCGCGGATTTCGTGGAATCTTTTGAGGCGGACGAGCGCACAATGACACAGTATATCATCGGGGCCGTCAGCGCGCTTGATATACCGCTCACACCTGCGGCAAGGGGCAACTATTCCCTGGCGGGCTATATGACAGGTCTTTCCTTTGAGAGAGTACAAAAAGAGCGTGACGAACTGCTTTCGACGGACGTAGAGTCAATCAGAAAGCTGGCAGCGCACATACGCGCCATTATGGAAGATGAGTGTCTCTGCGTAGTCGGAAACGAGGAGAAAATAAAGGAACAGAAGGATATCTTCGGCGCGGTGGAATATCTGGTGCATTAAATAGTGCATGTTTTTTAATAATCATGCAACTTTTTCCTTTCCGGAAAGGTATTTTGTGTAGGGACAGTTAACCGGATACAAATGCTTACCGGGAAAGGGAGGATATGTTAATGGGTAGAAAGAGTATGAACGGGAAAAAGAGAAGCAGGCTGTGGGCGGTTTCGGCGATTTTATTGATAACGATTGCTATTTACTCCTGCGGCAAGTCTAAATCCGCGTATTCCGAGACCGGGGCCGGTGCGCCGGCCGCCGCGACGGAAGAAATCGCATACGATACAGGCGCGTCCTATGATGCCGGCGCGGCCTTAAAGAAAAGTGCGGCTTACGCGGAGGAAGCTTATGAATATGAGATCGCGGATGAGGCTGCGGCTGCGGAGACATATGTGCAGGAGGATAGCGGACAGGGCACGGTGGCGGCGCAGGACACTTCGCGAAAACTGATTAAGACTGTGAATATCTCCGCGGAGACGGAGGAATTTGACACGCTGGTACCGGGGTTGCAAAGGCAGGTGGAGACGCTTGGCGGTTACATAGAGAGCATTTCCGTCTATGATGTGAACAGCTATTACGTGGGTGACCAGATGGTCAAGCAGCGTTGCGCCGATTTGACGGCCCGCGTGCCAAAGGAGAAGCTGGACGGATTTCTTTCACAGGTGGGGGAGCAGACCAACGTGACAAGCCGCTCTGAGAGCGTGGAGGATGTAACCTTACAGTACGTGGATCTGGAGAGCCACAAAAAAGCGCTTCTCACGGAGCAGGAGAGACTGCTTGCACTGCTTGGGCAGGCGGAGAGCGTGGAGGATATCATCGCCATCGAGGGGCGTCTCTCCGAGGTGCGCTACCAGCTCGAGAGTATGGAATCCCAACTTCGCACCTATGACAACCAAATCGATTACAGCACGGTACATCTTTACATCGAGGAGGTGAGGAAGTATTCGCCGCCGCAGACGGCTACGGTATGGCAGCGGATTGGGAACGGTTTTATGAAGAGCCTCGAGGACATCGGTTTTGGCATCAGGGATATGGGGATTTATTTTGTGATTGACCTGCCTTACATTATTCTTGGGCTTTTGGCGGCTGTGGTGATCTTTTTCGTTCTGAGAGCCTTGATCAGGCGGCTTTTGAGGAGCTCCTATGTGAGCAGACTGCGGGAGATGCCTCGCGGATCGTTGACGGAACTGCTTCAGGAAGCCGGACGAAAAAAGGGAAGAGAAAAAGCATCCGCACAGGAGCCGGGAGAGAGCGAGGCGGAAACGGAAGCAGGACAGGGCGCGGGCCGGGAACGGACAAAACGGGAGACGGAAGCGGAGCCGAAAGTGCAGGGAACGGACAAACGACAGAATACGGATAAATAACGGGTGGAATGGAAAACGGACAGAGAATAATAAAATAAAGAGGAAGAGAACGGGACAAAATAAAATGACAGATGATATTCAAAGTAACGGTGAAAACAAAATGGGGAACTGCCCTGAAGAGGGGACGCCAAACGGCGGACAGGATAATCGAGAGTTAAAATCAGGATTCGCCACATTGATCGGCAGACCGAATGTGGGAAAATCGACTTTGATGAATGCGCTGATTGGACAAAAGATTGCCATTACATCAAAAAAGCCGCAGACGACAAGAAACCGCATCAGGACCGTGTACACATGTGAGGAGGGGCAGATCGTGTTTCTGGATACGCCCGGTATCCATAAGGCGAAGAACAAGCTGGGCGATTACATGGTGGACGTGGCAAAGAGTACTCTCTCTGAGGTGGATGTGATTTTGTGGCTGGTGGAGCCGACAGATTACATAGGCGCCGGGGAGCGGCATATCATAGAAGAACTGAAAAAAATAAAAACACCTGTCATTTTAGTTATCAACAAGATTGACACAGTGAAGAAGGAACTGATTTTAACTTATATCGACGCTTACAGGAAGGAATTGGATTTTGCGGAGATTGTGCCGGTTTCCGCCCTGAAGGAGGATGGGATACAGGTGTTACTTAACTGTGTCATGAAGTATCTGCCATGCGGGGATCCCTTCTATGACGAGGACACGGTGACCGACCAGCCGGTGCGGCAGATCGCGGCGGAGCTGATCAGGGAAAAGGCGCTGCGGTGTCTGGAGGAGGAGATTCCCCACGGTATCGCCGTCACGATCGAGCAGATGAAATTCAAAAAGAAGATTGTGGATATCGAGGCTACCATTGTCTGTGAGAGGGATTCCCACAAGGGAATTATCATCGGAAAACAGGGTGCGATGCTCAAAAAAATCGGCTCCCTTGCCCGCAGGGATATAGAAGAACTGGTGGAAAGTCAGGTGAATTTGAAGCTATGGGTGCGGGTGAAAAAGGACTGGCGTGACAGCGATTATCTGCTCAAAAATTTTGGTTACAATCCCGGCGATACAGAATAGAATTTTGTAAATCTGCGAACCCTAGATTATGTGAGTGATAAAGTATCAGGGGGCGTAAGATGAAGGAAACGAATTACTGGGAGCAATTTATGGCTTCAGGAAAGATTGAAGATTTTCTGGCCTATAAAGAAGCGGCAAGACAAGAGGAGCAGGAAGAGGCAAGACAGTCAAAGGGGCAATCTCATGCAGGGGATTACAGAGATTACGGGGATGGTTTTAAAGGCTGAACCGATGAATGATTATGACAGAAGAGTAGTGCTTCTGACAAAAGAGAGAGGGAAAATCTCAGCTTTTGCGAGAGGAGCAAGAAAAACGAACAGCAGGCTGCTGGCGGCCACGAACCCTTTTTGCTTTGGCACTTTTAAGCTTTATGAAGGCAGAACTTCCTACAACGTGATGGAGGCTGAGATTACGAATTATTTTGAAGGTCTTCGGGAAGATTATGAAGGTGCGTTTTACGGCATGTATTTTTTGGAGGTTATGGACTACTACACGAGAGAGAATAACGACGAGAAGGAGATGCTAAAGCTTCTCTACCAGTCCCTGCGTGCGCTAATGCACGGGGGACTTTCCAATGCGCTGGTGCGGTACATATTTGAGATGAAGGCCACGGTGATTAACGGGGAGTTTCCGGGGATGCCGGCCGGGGAAGGGTGGGAAGAATCCACCCGCTACGCGGTCAATTACATTATGCGTTCCACAGTCGAAAAGCTCTATACCTTCACCGTGACGCCGCCGGTTCTTACGCAGCTTAAGGCGATTGCGGATGACTGCAGAACCCGATCTATAGACCGTCCGCTTAAAAGTCTTGAAATTGTAGAAAATATCTTGTATGATGATTTATAATTGAGCGTGCGAAGCGTCGGATTGCGAGTGTGCACGACGGAGTGAGCATGGACATAGAGGGGATATATATGCGAAGGGTAGCGGTTATACTTGTTTTGGTTGTCATGACGCTTGGGCTTGCCGGATGCGGGCAGGGACAGGCGCCGGAAACGAATTCTTTGTCTTTTGACAAGGAAGGCGGGATCACGCACAAAATTGTCGGCAAATCGGATCAGAGCTATTATCAGATTAATTCAGCGGATCTGGAGAGCTTTGCCACAGAACGCGTGGCGGAATACTGTGCCGAGAACGGGGAGAGTAAGGTCATCCTGGAGACGGTGGATGAAAAGGACGGCAGTCTTATGCTTGAATTTAAATATGCGTCGCCTGGGGACTACAGCGAATTTAATCACAGAAAGCTGTATGTGGGGACGCTTACCGGCGCGTCTGAGGAAGGGTATGAGCTGGAGGCCGTTCCCTTTGTCTCGACAGACGGACATGCGGCGGAGGTCGGCTATATTGAGGATTGGGACGCGAAGCGTCTGATCATATTGGAGACAAAGAGCGGGGAAGAAATGTTTGTCAATCTGCCAGGGAAAACGCTTTTCGTCAATCAGGATGCGCACAGCGGACAGAAGATCACGCTTGTGGGGAAGAAGGGCGTTCAGATCGGTAACCAGGAGGAAGAGGGAACAACCTCGTTCTCTTATATCATATATGAATGAAGTGAATGACGCGAAAAATGATTCCGATACGGTTTCAGAATGCATAAAGAGGAATGAAAGAAAACGGAGGCAGTGAGAATGGAAAAGACAATGGAAAAGATTGTAGCGTTATCGAAAGCGAGAGGTTTCGTGTATCCCGGTTCCGAGATATACGGCGGCCTTGCGAATACATGGGATTTCGGTAATTTGGGCGTGGAGCTGAAAAACAACATCAAGAAGGCGTGGTGGCAGAAATTTGTCATGGAAAGCCCCTACAATGTGGGCGTTGACTGCGCGATTCTGATGAATCCACAGACTTGGGTAGCCAGCGGCCATCTTGGCAGTTTTTCCGATCCCCTTATGGACTGTAAGGAGTGCCACGAGAGATTCCGCGCGGATAAGATCATCGAGGATTATGTGGCGGCAAACGGCATGACCCTGGACTCCTCCGTGGACGGCTGGAGCCAGCAGCAGATGAAGGATTTTATTGAGGAACATAACATTCCCTGCCCCACATGCGGCAAACATAATTTTACCGATATCAGACAGTTTAACCTCATGTTCAAGACGTTCCAGGGCGTTACAGAGGATGCCAAGAACACGGTGTACCTGCGTCCCGAGACGGCGCAGGGTATTTTTGTCAATTTCAAGAACGTACAGAGAACTTCCCGCAAGAAGATTCCTTTCGGTATTTGCCAGGTTGGTAAATCTTTTCGGAATGAGATCACGCCCGGCAACTTTATCTTCCGTGTGCGCGAGTTTGAGCAGATGGAGATGGAGTTTTTCTGCGAGCCTGACACCGACCTCGAGTGGTTTGCTTACTGGAAAAAGTATTGTATCGATTTCTTAAAGAGCCTTGGCATGAAAGAGGAGGAGATGAGGATCCGCGACCACGACCCGGAGGAGCTTTCCTTCTACTCCAAAGCGACCACGGACATAGAGTTCCTGTTCCCCTTCGGCTGGGGCGAGCTGTGGGGCATTGCCGACAGGACGGATTATGATCTGACGCAGCACCAGAATACCTCCGGTCAGGATTTGACATACTTTGACGACACAAAGAACGAGAAATATATCCCTTACGTGATCGAGCCGTCTCTCGGCGTGGAGAGACTGTTCCTTGCGGTGCTGTGCGGTGCGTACGACGAGGAGGAGATCGGCGAGGGAGACGTGCGTACCGTGCTGCATTTCCATCCGGCGCTTGCGCCCGTGAAGATCGGCGTGCTTCCTCTTTCCAAGAAGCTGAATGAGGGCGCGGAGAAGATTTATGCACAGCTATCAAAGAAATATAACTGCGAATTTGACGACCGCGGAAATATCGGCAAGAGATACCGCAGACAGGATGAGATCGGTACGCCGTTTTGCGTGACATACGATTTTGATTCCGAGACGGACGGCTGTGTGACCGTGCGCTTCCGCGATTCCATGGAGCAGGAGCGTATCGCGATTGCGGAACTCGACGCTTATTTTGCGGATAAATTTACCTTTTGAAAGTCCCGGACAGCGGCTGAGCGGATGGGCAAGTTTACTTGTACAGACGCTTAGCCATTGGACGGGCAAGCCGGTATGAGCAAGTAGAGCGGCAGCTCGGAATGCGAATACGGCGGTGATTGCGGGAGTGCGGAGCAATCAGCTTTCAAAATGAAACGAGGAGGATGAGAGAACGATGAAACCTATAGGTGTAAATGAACTGAGACGGATGTTCCTCGACTTTTTCGAGAGCAAGGGACATTTGAAGATGAAGAGTTTTTCGCTGGTGCCCCACAACGACAACAGCCTGCTTCTGATCAATTCCGGCATGGCGCCGTTAAAACCTTATTTTACGGGACAGGAGATTCCGCCAAAGAGGCGCGTCACGACATGCCAGAAGTGCATTCGTACCGGTGATCTGGAGAATGTGGGAAAGACGGCGAGACACGGTACTTTTTTTGAGATGCTTGGCAATTTCTCTTTCGGGGATTACTTTAAGCGCGAGGCCATCGCATGGAGCTGGGAGTTTCTGACCAGAGTGGTTGGGCTGCCTGCGGACAGATTGTATCCTTCCGTCTATGAAAATGACGACGAAGCATTTGATATCTGGAATCGCGAAATGGGTATCGCTCCGGAGCGGATTTTCCGTTTCGGCAAGGAGGACAATTTCTGGGAGCATGGGTCCGGTCCCTGCGGCCCTTGCTCGGAGATCTATTATGACCGGGGCGAAAAGTATGGTTGTGGTAAGCCTGGTTGTACGGTAGGGTGTGACTGCGACCGCTACATGGAAATCTGGAACAACGTGTTCACCCAGTTCGACAACGACGGCAAGGGCAACTACACGGAGCTTGAGCAGAAGAATATCGATACAGGCATGGGGCTTGAGAGACTGGCTTCCGTGGTGCAGGATGTGGATTCCATTTTTGACGTGGATACGGTGTTTGCGTTACGGACAACCGTGTGTGAGATTGCGGGCGTGGAATACAAAAAGGACTACGAGACGGACGTATCCATCCGCATTATCACGGATCATATCCGTTCCGCGACCTTTATGATTTCGGATGGCATTATGCCCTCCAACGAGGGACGCGGCTATGTGCTGCGCCGGATCATCCGTCGCGCGGCGAGACAGGGCAGGAAGCTTGGCATCAAGAATATGTTCCTCGCCGATCTGGCGGGAACGGTGATCGAGGGCTCCAAGGACGGGTATCCGGAGCTTGAGGAGAAGAAAGACTTTATCTTCAACGTGCTCAAGCAGGAGGAGAGTAAGTTTAACAAGACCATCGATCAGGGCTTAAGCATTCTGAATGAGATGACCGAGGCGGTGGAGAAGGACGGCGGAAAACAGCTTGGCGGCGCGGACGCATTCAAGCTTTACGATACCTTTGGGTTCCCGCTTGACCTGACCAGGGAGATTCTCGAGGAAAAGGGCTTTACGGTGGACGAGGAAGGCTTTGCGGCATGTATGCAGGAGCAGAAGAACAAAGCCAGAGCGGCCCGCAAGGTGACAAACTACATGGGTGCGGACGTGACGGTGTATGAGTCCATCGATCCAACCATCACCACGGAATTTGTGGGCTATGACAATATGACGTACGATTCTAAAATCACGGTGCTCACCACTGAGACGGAGCTGGTGGAGGAACTGGCGGAGGAAGAGGTTGGCACGGTGATCGTGGAGCAGACGCCTTTCTATGCCACCATGGGCGGCCAGGAGGGCGATATCGGCGTGATCTCCACGGGAGACGGAGAATTTCAGGTGGAGAACACCATAAAGCTTTTGGGCGGCAAGGTGGGACATATCGGCAGAGTGACGAAAGGCAGGATTCAGGTGGGAGATACCGTCATTTTGTCGGTGGACACCGCAAGAAGAGGCAATACCTGTAAGAACCACAGTGCGACCCATCTTTTGCAGAAAGCCCTGCGGGAAGTGCTGGGCAGTCATGTGGAGCAGGCCGGTTCCTATCAGGACGGGGAGAGAACCCGTTTCGACTTCTCCCATTCCGCAGCCATGACGGCGGAGGAACTGAAGAAAGTCGAGAGAATCGTCAATGAGAAGATTGCGGAAAACATTGCGGTAGATACGAAGGTTATGACCATAGAGGAAGCCAAGCAGTCCGGCGCGATGGCACTTTTCGGGGAAAAATATGGGGAGACGGTGCGCGTCGTGGAGATGGGGGATTTCTCCAAGGAGCTGTGCGGCGGCACCCATGTGAAAGCTACGGGTATGATCGGCTCCTTTAAGATTTTGTCCGAGTCCGGCGTGGCTGCAGGCGTGCGCCGTATCGAGGCGGTGACGGGCGGCAACGTGACGGCTTACTATCAGAAACTGGAAGAGGAGTTAAATGCGGCGGCCAGGGCGCTTAAGACCAATCCGGCGAATCTTGTGGAGCGGTGCGAACATCTGATGGCGGAGATGAAAGCGCTGCAGAGCGAGAACGAGTCCTTGAAGAGCAAGGCGGCAAAGGACGCGCTCGGCGACGTGATGGATCAGGTGCAGGAGGTAAACGGCGTGCGGCTTTTGGCGTCTAAGGTGAAGGGCGTTGACATGAACGGCCTCAGAGAACTTGGCGACCAGCTCAAGGAGAAGCTGGGCGAGGGCGTCGTCGTACTTGTCTCCGAGAAGGAGGGCAAGGTTAATCTGATCGCCATGGCGACCAATGGCGCGATAGCAAAGGGCGCCCATGCGGGCAATCTGATTAAGGAAATAGCGGCCTTTGTGGGCGGCGGCGGCGGCGGGCGGCCCAATATGGCACAGGCTGGAGGAAAGAACCCGGCCGGAATGAGTAAGGCGATAGGCGCGTGTCCGGGAGTGCTGGAAAGCCAGACAGGGCATCCGCATGCATCGAGAATAATTAAGCCGTAAGGCGACGTGACTGTGAAGTCGAAGGCTGAACGGTAACGTTTTACGCTGAAAGATAAGAAAGGGTTTTGGAATATCCGGCATGATAAAAAAGAGTGGCTTCGACAGAAGAATATGGTTTTATATCTTTTTGGCCGAAGCACTTCTTTTAGTCATTGCCGGATTTTTTGCTGGAAGGCGGCGGCCTTTGGAACTCGTATACACACAGGAGGAGTTGCTTGACGATTCCGGCGAAGCGGCTTTTTATATGGATCGTTCCACCGAGTGCAAGTATGTGACGACGCCTGAGTTTACACTTCCGCGAGGCATGTACACGCTGACGGCGCAGTATGAAAGCGAAGGGGAAGCCGTGCTTCGGGTCGTGCATCCGGGCAGTACAAAGTACCGCAGCGAAGTCAGCGGGGATATTCCGCTGACTTCGGGAAATACGGTTTCCTGCGATTTCAGGGTAAGGTATGGGGAAAGGCCCTTGCAGGTTCGCGGTGTGTTTTTGGAGAACGCCGGGGAGGGGGACTACATTCTGCTTCGCGACATACGGATTACATATGCCGCATGTGCTACAAGAAATCTGTTGTTTCGGCTCGCGCTTTTTCTGATGGCGTCTGACGGTTTTATTTGGTTCCTTTTAAAGCGGAGAAGCGGCTGTCAGGTTTTTTGGCCGGGGGTTGAACAGACGCCTTGGCGGGCACTTGTCCTGATTGTGTTTTTTTGCAGCATCCCTTTGACGGTGGACTATCTTTTTTTGAACGCGCACGACCAGTATTTTCATCTGATGCGGATTGAGGGAATCCGGGCGGGGCTTGAGAGCGGCATGTTTCCGGTGCGGGTTCAGCCGGGCTGGCTTTCGGGGCATGGATATGCGGCCTCTGTCTTTTACGGGGACTTATTTTTGTATTTTCCGGCCCTTCTCAGGTATTTCGGCGTCTCGGTCCAGGTGGCCTACAAGTGTTATATTGTCTTGATCAATGCGCTGACGGTGGGGATTTCCTACTATACATTCAGCAAAATGAGCCGGCCGAATATCGGGCTTTGCTGTGCGGCGCTGTATTCCATGAATATCTACCGTCTCACTTGCATTTACACGCGTGGCGCGGTTGGGGAGTACACGGCGATGACTTTTATGCCGCTTGTCCTGTACGGACTGTGGAATCTTTATACGATGCCGGAGGATTCCAAAGCCCACAAGGATAGCTGGCTTTCCATCACGGCCGGATGTACGGGAATTTTCCTTTCCCATATGATCTCGACCGAAATCGCGGCGGTTTTCATAGTTCTGTCCGCGGTGCTTTGCGGGAAGCGTTTTTTTTCCAAAAGGACGCTTCTGACTGCAGGGAAAGCGGTGCTTGCCACGGTATTTCTGAACTTATGGTTTCTGGTTCCTTTTTTGGATTATATGGTGAGTGGTACATATGTGATCAACAATGCCGACAAATACTCTTCCTATCGCATTGAACAGACAGGGGTTTCGGTGGCGCAGCTTCTTATGAGCGATTATACCGCGTTCGGGCATTCCACACCTGCGTCGGAGGGGATTACGTCGGAGATGCCGCTGACGGTCGGTATCGCGCTTATTTTGGTACTGGCGGGCTGGTTTCTCATGTGTACATGCCGGGGAGAGGGCGTGGAAGGCGGGAGAAAAACAGAATTTCTCGCGGTGTTTTTCAGTTGCCTGAGTCTCTGGATGGCAACCAGCCTCTTTCCATATACCTGGCTTGCGGATAAGATGCCGTTATTTGAGCTTCCGATCGTGAGTATCCAGTATTTGTGGAGAAACCTTTCCGTCGCGGCGCTCATGCTTTGCTGGCTTTGCTGTCTGATTCTTCAAAAGGAGCGTATACCGCAGGAGAGGCGCAAGTTGTTTTTGGGAGTGCTCGTCGCGTTATCTTTGCTGCAAGGATGGTCATACATGAGCCGCTGCCTGCAAAACGGGGAAGTTTACCGTGTGTATCAGGCGGGGAATATGTCCACGGTGGAGACGATGGATTCGTCTGAGGAGAAGGACAGCAGCGTTATGGGCGGAGAATATCTGCCAGTCGACTGGACGGAAGCGTTCGCGGTAGAAGACTACCTTGCGTCATATACGAAAGGACTTTCCTACGATGAAGAATGTCTGCTGGTGGAATCGTGGAAGAACGAAGAGGGTGTTGCGGTTTCTATAAACCTCCAAAACAGGACGGACAGTGTACAGCAATTGGAAGTTCCGCGTCTGCTCTATAAAGGGTATTGCGCGGTGACCGAAGCGGGAGAACGCTTAGCCGTCCGGCCAGGGCCCTTCTTTCGCGTCTCGGTTGCCGTTCCGCCGGGATTTTCGGGCAATATCAGGGTGGATTTTTGTGAACCTTGGTATTGGCGGGTCAGCGAGATTTTTTCATTGGCAGCTTTCTTTGCCATATTGTTTTGCAAAATGGGCTTTCCTGGGAAAAAGAAAGTGGAAAAAACGAATATTTTTACATTTTCTGGTTGACTCAAGACTAAAATGTGGTATAATCTACATTGTGTGAGAACACGCAAATAACCCAATCAGTCGAAATACTCTGGGACTGAAGGGAGGTCAGGTGCGGGAATGTCGAACGTAATCGTAAAAGAAAACGAGACTTTGGACAGCGCGTTGCGTCGTTTTAAGAGAAGCTGCGCAAAGGCTGGTATCCAGCAGGAAATCCGTAAGCGCGAGCATTACGAGAAGCCCAGCGTAAGACGCAAAAAAAAGTCCGAAGCGGCAAGAAAACGCAAATATAACTAAGCAAGGTAAAACAGGCCCGAGGCGTATGCTTCGGGCCTGTTTTGGCGAGCAAAGCAGGTGGGTCAGTAAAGCCCGACGCCTCTTCCAAGCATCAGGATTTTTCTTATTTTTTCCAGCTTTTCCACATAATAAAAGGTAAAATTATAGTCGTAGGGCACAAGGAACAGTAAAATACATTTGCAGATTGTCAAAATAGCCCATACAGACAGAAGGGAGCCAAACACACGGGAGGCTCTTTCGGGTATGTTTCTGTAAAAGAAGCCTGTTATGAAAAAACAGAGGATGCAGGCAAGCCAGTAGATATCCGAACGATATCGCTCCAATACCGTGGGTGCCCACAGTACGTCCGCAAAAGCGATCAGCACGGGAAGCAGGAAAAGGAACCCGGCAAGAGAAAGCGTATGGGTTTCACGAAGCCCCCGTCGGACTTTTTTTGAGAAAATCCCGAAAATGGAGAAACCAAGGATCGGGAAATTTAACAAAATACCCCGAAAGGATACAAAGGGAAACTGATCGGTCATGGGCGTGAAAGCGGCGAAAAACGCGCCTATGCTTTTGAAGGTTTTCTGAGGTTCGAACCGGGAAAGGAAATTTCCGTAATGGCTCTGATCCGCGATGGTAAGCTGGTAGGACTGACCGAACTCAAACGGATTGTCAAAGCGGACATAATTGTACATCATCATAAGGACGCCGACAACGAGATAGGGCAGGGCGGCAAGGGCGAGCTGTCCGATAAGTTTTGGCGTCAGTTTCCGGTTTTTTATGTATTCCGCGAGCAGGGGCAGGACAAGAAGGTTGGCCAGGGCAATGGGAGGACGGCAGCCAAAAGTAAGGGCGCCGAAGAGACTTCCGAAAAAGGCGAAAAGAATGCGACGTTTTTCCTCATGATTGCCGTAGACGGCTTGTATAAAAAAGAAAAGACTCCATACTTCCATGCATATGGCGGCGGAGATAGCGGTACAGTACAGGGCGGGAGCGGAAACGCTGTACCAGACGCTCACGGCGCAGAACGCGGCCGACAGGGACAGATACAGGGCAAGGGACAGATTTTTGAAAAAGAGCTTTGACAGCTTGTAAAACAGCGCAAAAATGCCGCAGATAAACAGCAGCACAAAGACTTGTGTCGCATGGTAAGTGGTCAGGCTGTCTCCGGTGACGAGCTGATAAGGTAAAAACAGAAGAAAAACGGGAACGACGCCGAAATACATGTAGTATCGGCCTTTATAGAAAGAGTGATCCCAGTGGAACGATACGCCTGCGGCCTTTCTTGCCTCGGGGTCGTAAGGGTTGTCAAGGGCCAGCAGCTTCGGGTCAATGTCGTCGTAGTCGATATAGACATGTCCATTTGACAAGGATCTGGCCAGCAGTTCGTACTGATTCATGTAGTCCGGGTTTTCTCCGTTGTAGGAGGGGGAAAGCCCCATGGGAAGAACACAAAGAAGAACGGTAAAAATAAATACGGCCGCGGTCAGTCCCTTTGCCGCGCGGCTTGTCTTTTCCAGCGTGATGCCGTGCAGAAATGATTTTGGTCTTAGGCTAAAAAGGATAAAAAGGAATCCGCCCCAAATCACGTATCCCGCCAATAAAGTTTTGCTCATAACAGATCGAAACCTCTTTTCTTTAGTAAAAGTTTTGATGGACTCTCGACGATTATAACATATTCATAACACAATTATCAAAAATATAATTTCCCATGCCGGAATATCCGTTGTCCAAACGCAATATTAATAGAAATAAGAAATTGCAGGGGTGACTTAGTTTGCGCGGAATTAAAAAGCGGATTGTTATTTGGCTTATGACGGGGCTGATGCTTGCGAATGCCTTGTTTGCAGAGGTGACTATAACAGTCAATGCCGCACCGGAGGTAAGCACGCCGTCTTATATCGTGATGGAGGCCTCCACGGGGCAGGTGATCTGCGAGCAGGATGCGGACACAAGGAGGAGTCCTGCCAGCATCACGAAGATTATGACGCTGCTCATCATTTTTGAGCATTTAAAGAGCGGCAGGATTCATCTGGATAATCATGTGACCACAAGCGCCTATGCGAAATCCATGGGAGGATCGCAGGTTTTTCTGGAGGAGGGGGAGACGCAGACCTTGGAGACTATGATCAAATGCATTGCGGTAGCAAGCGGCAATGACGCGAGTGTCGCGGTGGCTGAGTACATAGCGGGGAGCGAGGAGGAGTTTGTAAAGCTGATGAACGAAAAGGCGGAGAGTCTTGGCATGCAGAATACCCATTTCGAGGATTGCTGCGGGCTGACGGATTCCGACGGGCATTATTCCTCGGCCAAGGACGTGGCGATCATGTCAAGGGAGCTGATTACAAAGTACCCGGAGATATTTGAATACACGACCATCTGGATGGAAGATATCGAACACAAGACGCCGCAGGGAAGGAGCACATTCACTCTTTCGAGCACAAATAAGCTCTTAAAGCAGTACGAATGGACGACCGGCTTAAAGACCGGTTCCACATCCAAAGCGCTCTATTGTCTGTCGGCTACGGCCAACAAGGACGGCATGGAGCTGATCGCGGTGGTGATGGCCGCGCCGGACCCGAAGACGAGATTCCAGGATGCCATGTCGCTTTTGAGCTACGGCTACAGTGTGAGCCAGATGTACACGGATGATAATAAAGATCCTCTTCCGGCTCAGAAGGTGGAGGGCGGTATCGAAGATATGGTAAACCTCGTCTACGCGGAGCCTTTTTCCTATCTGGATACGGCGGGTAATAACCTAAACGACATTGAAAAGGAAATCAGCCTGCCGGGCAGTGTGACGGCGCCGATAGCGGAAGGCGACGCGATCGGGGAGGCGGTTTACAAGCTGAACGGAACACGTATCGGAAGTGTGTCCATCCTGGCGGCCAAAGGAGTGGAAAAAGCGCGGTACAAAGATTACTACAAGAAGGTGTGGAACCTCTATCTGATGAAAAGATAGAACAAAAGTTTGCCGATTGCGGTGAAGCGGGACGGTGTGATATACTATAAAAACGGCTGCCGGGCAGGGGAGAGAGAAAGACGACTGCCCGGCATTTGGAAAACGGAGGGCGCTGTATGGCTGGAAGCATTATAACGGGTATTCTGGTGGTTTTGCTGATCTGTCTGGTTTCCGCATACAGAGACAGCCGCCGTTTCGTGACAGTGTCTTATGAGATCAGGTCGGACAGGATCACAAAGCCATGCAGGATGGCGCTTTTGTCGGATCTGCATAACCGTTCTTTCGGGCGGGAGAACGGGAAGCTGATCGGACGGATCAAAGAGCTTTCTCCCGACGCGGTTTTGGTGGCGGGGGATATGCTTACCGCAACGAAAGGACAGGACTATGACGGGGCGCTTGGCCTGATGGAAAAGCTTGCCGCGGACTACAAGGTGTATTACGGGCTGGGAAACCATGAACAGCGGCTTGGGCTTTGCCCGGAAGATTATCCTGGGATGTATGAGGGGTATCTGGCTGGGCTTAAGGCGGCGGGGATTGAGCCGCTAATCAACGAGAGAGTGTATTTGCCGGAGTGGAACATAGAAATCTACGGGGCGCTGATTGACAGAAGGTATTTCAGGCATTTTCACAAAGCGCCGATGGGGAGCGGTTATCTAAATGGACTGCTTGGCGAGCCGGGGGACGATGTCTTTCGATTACTGATTGCGCACAATCCCGATTACTTTGAAAACTATGCGGACTGGGGAGCTGATCTTGTGGTATCCGGACACGTACACGGCGGTATTATGCGGCTACCGCTTTTGGGCGGGGTGCTGTCGCCCAGCCTTACCCTGTTCCCGAAATATGACGGGGGCAGGTTTACAAGCGGAAAAAGTACCATGCTTCTCAGTCGCGGGCTGGGGAGTCACACCATTCCCCTGCGCTTTTTTAATCCCGGTGAACTTGTGATGATTGAGTTTGTACCTGACAGGTAAAACAGGCGGTAAGTGAGGACAGGCTATGGCAATTCCTATAAAGCTTGAGGTGTTTGAGGGTCCGTTAGACCTGCTGCTGCACCTGATTGACAAAAATAAAGTGGATATATATGATATTCCGATTGTGGAGATCACGGAACAATATCTGGATTATATCAAACAGATGGAGACTGAGGACCTGAACGTCATGAGCGAGTTTCTCGTTATGGCGGCAACTCTGATAGATATCAAGTGCCGGATGCTTCTCCCGAGGGAAGTGAACGAGGAGGGGGAGGAGGAAGACCCCAGGGCGGAACTTGTGCAGAAGCTGTTGGAATACAAGATGTGCAAATATATGTCCTATGAGCTCAGGGACCGTATGGTGGACGCGCAGCGCTCCCTATATAAACGGCCCACGCTCCCGGAGGAAGTATCCCAGTACCGGCAGCCGGTGAACTACGAGGAGCTCATTGGCGATATCACTTTGAACAAGCTTCACGAAATTTTTAAACAGATGCTCAAACGCCAGGAGGACAAGATTGATCCTGTCAGAAGTACTTTCGGCAGGATTGAGAAGGACGAGATCGATCTGGACTTGAAGACAACCTATGTGGAGGCTTATGTGCGCAGTCATAAAATCTTCAGTTTTCGTAAGCTTCTGGAGAAGCAGTCCAGCAAGATGGAAATCATTGTGACCTTTCTCGTGATACTTGAGATGATGAAAACCGGACGTATCAGTATCGAGCAGGAGGACACTTTTTCGGATATTATTATCACGGCCAGAGAGAATGCCGGACAAGGGCCGGTACAGCTTACCAGCGTAAGCTAAGCCGGGCGTCTGCTGTGAAAGAGGGGACAGGTATGGAGAAAGCGAAAGCGAAGGCGGTGCTTGAGGCGATATTATTCACCATGGGCGATTCGGTGGAAATCGACAGGCTTGCGGCCGTGATCGAGGAGAGCAGGGAAACGACGAAAGGACTTTTGGAGGAGCTTGCAGCCGAATATGAGAAAGCGGATCGGGGTATCGCCCTCATGACGCTGGACAACGCGGTACAGATGTGTACGAAGAGCGATCTCTACGAATATCTGATCAGGATCGCCAAGACGCCGAAAAAGTTTGTGTTGACGGACACGCTTTTGGAGACACTTTCCATTATCGCTTACAAACAGCCTATCACAAGGCTGGAGATCGAAAAAGTGAGAGGGGTTAGCTGTGATCATGCGGTGAACAGGCTTTTGGAGTTTGATCTGATTACGGAAGTGGGCAGGATGGATGCGCCCGGACGACCTCTTTTGTTCGGCACAACGGAGCAGTTTTTGAGAAGTTTCGGGGTGAAATCCATCGAGGATTTGCCGGAGCTTTCCGCCGTGCAGATCGAGGAGTTTAAGCAGCAGGCTGAATCCGAGGTGGAGATGCAGTTGGATATTTAAGAGATTAATTCTATAAATGGCTAAGGAAAAAAGGGCTTTTTGCCGATATATTATTCATACTTACATTTCAAACAGATTAAAATTTCCCTTGATACGTCGATGACAGGAACTACCGACTTTAGCGAAATACCGTTAAACGGCGAATTTCGTGGGGGGGGGTAGAATGTTCTCAGTAAAGACAAATATGGCGGCGATTAACGCGAACCGTCAGTTTGGTATTACCACAAAGGGCAATGCCAAACGATCAGAAAAGTTATCTTCCGGGTATCGCATCAACAGGGCGGCTGACGATGCGGCGGGTCTTTCTATTTCCGAAAAAATGCGAAGACAGGTGCGCGGTCTGACACAGGCTGCGGAGAACGCGCAGGATGGCGTCTCCATGCTACAAGTCGGGGAGGCTCCTGGGATTAAACGCATACAACAATAACAGGAAGGGCAAACGCTGTCATAGGAAAGCGGGATGCGCATATATATTAACGAACGGAATAGTCAGGACGTGTGTATGCGTATCAAAAAGAACAGGATAAATCAGGATAAAAAGCGGATATATTACAGGGTGGCTGCCATAATAACGGTAGCCGCTCTGCTTTGTGTACAGGGATATAAGGGGGCGCTGCAGGCGGCTGGTCAGGATAGCGTTTTGGCCTCGGCCGCGCGGGAGAAAGAGGAGCAGGAGCTTCAACTCTACGCCCAGGCGGCGGTTCTCATGGACGCGGATTCGGGCAGGGTGCTCTATGGCAAAAACGAGGAAGAAAAGCTGCCTATGGCCAGCACCACAAAGATTATGACCTGCATTCTGACGTTGGAGTACGGAGACCCGGAAGCGATTGCGGAAGTCTCATCCTATGCAGCGGGTATGCCGAAGGTGAAGCTCAATGTGAGGTCGGGTGAAAAATACCGGCTAAGAGATCTTCTCTATTCCCTGATGCTGGAATCCCACAACGACTCCGCGGTGGTGATCGCGGAGGCGGTGGGCGGGAGCGTGGAGAAATTTGCCGCTATGATGAACCAGAAAGCCCGCGATATCGGCTGCTACGACACTTATTTTATCACGCCAAACGGATTGGATGCGAAGGTGAACGAGAGCGGGAAGGTGCACTCCACGACGGCGGCGGATCTGGCCAAAATCATGGCCTACTGTGTGACGGATTCCCCCAAAAAGGAAGAGTTTCTTGAAATCACGCAAACCCAGGGCTATGACTTTACGGATGTTGACGGTGTAAGGAGCTTCCACTGTAATAATCACAACGCTTTTCTCGGTATGATGCAGGAGGCGCTTTCCGGAAAGACCGGGTTTACCAACAATGCCGGATACTGTTATGTCGGGGCGGTGGAGAGCGAGGGACGCATTTTTACGGTGGCGCTTCTTGCATGCGGCTGGCCTAATAACCGGAGCTACAAATGGAGCGATATGAAAAAGCTTGCGGCTTATGGAATGGAACGGTATCACTACCGGGATATCTATGAAGCGCGGAAGTTTGAGGATATTCCGGTGAGAAACGGTATTGCGGGGGAGGAGGGAACACCCTATGAGGAGGCAAGCGTGTCCGTCACCCTGAAAGCAAAAGAGGAAAGCCTGTCATGCCTTTTGTGTGAGGAGGATCAGGTGGAGGTAAAGACGCGGGTGGAGAACGTTCTGGAAGCGCCGGTGGCCGAGGGGGCGGAAGTCGGCTCCGTATCCTATTATCTAAACGGAAACCTGTTGAAAAGCTATACCGTATGTACCGACTCGGCAGTTGAAGAAAGAAGCTTCCGGTGGATTCTGGAATATATTATAAAAGTTGCATTTTTTTTGTAAAATCTGCTGGTCGAGATTTGCATTGTGTGTTATACTACAGTCGTGCGCTATGTCAAATAGCAGTAAGGTTTTATTATTTATTATTTTTATAATTATATAAATGGAGGGCTGAAAAATGAGTACTACTTCTCAAGCGAGTCAAAGAATCAATGCTTTACTCGATGAAAACAGTTTCGTTGAGATCGGCGGTCTCGTTACGGCGAGAGCTACGGATTTCAATCTGAAACAGACAGAGACTCCGTCTGACGGTGTCGTGACCGGTTACGGTGTGATCGACGGCAGTCTCGTGTACGTGTACAGCCAGGACGCTTCCGTACTGAGCGGATCCGTGGGTGAGATGCACGCCAAAAAGATCGTGAATATTTATGAGCTGGCGATGAAGATGGGTGCGCCTGTGATCGGCTTGATCGATTCAGCGGGTCTGCGTCTGCAGGAGGCGACCGACGCCCTGAACGGTTTTGGTGAAATTTACAAAAGCCAGGTGATGGCGTCCGGTGTGATTCCGCAGATTACGGCTGTATTCGGAAGCTGTGGCGGCGGACTTGCCCTGATTCCAGCCATGACCGATTTCGCCTTTATGGAGGAGAAAAAGGCGAAGCTGTTTGTCAATTCCCCGAACGCGCTTTCCGGGAACGAGGTTTCCCGCTGTGACACTTCCGCAGCCGCGTTCCAGAGCGAGGAGACAGGCCTTGTCGATATGGTGGCTGACGAGGCGACGATCCTTGGACAGATCAGACAGCTTGTCTCTATTCTGCCCGCGAACAATTCCGATCTGGCATGGACGGACTGCACCGACGATCTCAACCGTGCCTGCGCGCAGATTGTAAACTGTGTGGGCGATACGGCGATCGCGCTGTCCCAGCTTGCGGACGACGGTCTGTTTGTGGAGGTGAAACAGGATTACGCGAAAGATATGGTGGCAGGTTTTATCCGCTTAAACGGCGCAACCGTCGGCGCGGTGGCTAACCGCACTCAGGTTTGCGACGACAAGGGCGAGGTGGTAGAGAAGTTTGACGCGGCGATCTCTCCTGAAGGGGCGGAGAAGGCGGCGGAGTTCGTGAGCTTCTGTGACGCTTTCGATATCCCGGTGCTGACCCTCACCAATGTGACGGGCTTTGCGGCGACCACCTGTTCAGAGAAGAGAATGGCCAAAGCGGCAGGCAGGCTTACATATGCCTTTGCCAACGCCACTGTTCCCAAGGTAAACGTGATTATCGGGAAGGCTTACGGCAGCGCGTATGTGGCTATGAACTCCAAGGCGATCGGCGCGGACATCACGATCGCGTGGCCCGATGCTGAGATCGGCATGATGGATGCGAAGCTTGCGGCAAAGATTATCTGTGACGGGCAAGGTTCCGATGCCATTGATGCCTGCGCGAAAGAGTATGCGGCTTTGCAGAACAATGTGACCAGCGCAGCCAGAAGAGGCTACGTGGATCAGATCGTGGAGCCTGCGGATACGAGAAAGTATGTGATTGGCGCATTCGAGATGCTTTCTTCCAAATCGGAAGGACGTCCCGAAAAAAAGCACGGTACGGTTTAAAATAGACCATAACCTGTTCGTTTTGCAAATATTGTGCCCGTGTTTTCCATGCGCGGGTTACGGAAAGGCATGTGTGTTAGTATGAAAAAACTATTGGTAATATTAGGTATGATTACCTGTATGATAGGTCTTGCAGCGTGCGGCCAGGAAGAATCGCCAAGCGGCCCCATCAGCGAGGAGCAGGCAATACAGATCGGTACGACCATTGTGGAGCAGATGAATACCATCGTGAGCCAGGGTGCGATTGAGCAGTATGTTGATCAGCCTGCACTCTACAACGGTTTTTTGGGCTGGGAGAGCTCCCTTGCCGATATCGGCACTTATGAGGGGACAAGCGGCGGTTCCGTTTCCTTTGAGGAGGACGAGGTAGCGATCAGCGTCGAAGTGCTGGGTTCCTCCCACAACGCGACGGTGGAAATCATTCTTGATAACGCGCTGGCGACCTACATCGGCATCACTACAAATGTGCATTATTCTACAGGCGAGATTATGGCGAAAGCCGGGATGAATACCGTGATCGGTATGGGAACCGTGTTCGCTGTTCTGATTCTGATCAGCCTGATTATTTCCTGCTTTACGTTTATATCCAAATTTGAGGCGAAGCAGAAGAAGGACGAGCCGGCGCCCGCAAAGGCGGCTCCTGTTGTGGAGCAGCCCGCGGTCGTGGAGGAGCTCTCCGACGATACGGAGCTTGTAGCGGTTATCGCCGCGGCAGTCGCAGCCTATGAAGGCGCTGCGTCCACGGACGGTTTCGTGGTGAGATCCATCAGAAAATCTAATAAGAGCAAATGGCAGAATGCCTAAGAATATAGGAGGATATGAAAATGAAGAATTATACAATTACCGTAAATGGCAGCGTATATGATGTAGTGGTGGAAGAGGGAGCGACAAGCGGCGCACCTGCGGCGGCAGCTCCGGCGGCACCCAGAGCGGTTCCCAAGGCGGCTCCTGCGGCGGCACCCGCAGCGGCAAGCGGCGCGGCAGGCAGCGTTAAGATTGAGGCCGGCGCGGCGGGTAAGGTATTCAAGATCGAGGCAAACGTAGGTCAGGCGGTTAAGAAGGGCGACGCTGTTGTGATCGTTGAGGCGATGAAGATGGAGATCCCTGTAGTGGCGCCCGAGGACGGTACTGTAGCCAGCATCAATGTGGCAGTGGGAGACGCCGTAGAGGCAGGCGCACTTCTCGCGACATTGAAGTAATTATCGAAAGAAGCGGTCCGTAAAAGACGCTTCCTTTGAATCTAAAACTACAGGAGGTTAAGAAAATGTATATAGTTGAGACGCTTAACAATCTGATACATCAGACCGCGTTCTTCAATCTGGAAGTCGGGAACTATATTATGATTGTTGTAGCACTTGTATTTCTATATCTGGCCATCGGCAAGGGCTTTGAGCCGCTCTTGTTAGTGCCGATCGCTTTCGGTATGCTGCTCGTGAATATCTATCCGGATATCATGAAAGAGTTCGGTGAGGGCGGCGCTGGCGGCGGTCTGCTGTATTATTTCTACTTGCTGGATGAGTGGGCGATCCTGCCGTCACTGATCTTTATGGGCGTCGGGGCCATGACCGATTTTGGTCCGCTGATCGCAAATCCGAAGAGTTTTCTTTTGGGCGCGGCGGCACAGTTCGGTATTTTTGCTGCATATTTTGGCGCGATCTTCTTAGGATTTAACGACAAGGCGGCGGCGGCTATCTCCATCATCGGCGGCGCCGACGGCCCGACTTCCATCTTCTTAGCGGGTAAGCTTGGGCAGACCACGCTGATGGGACCCATCGCGGTGGCCGCATACTCATACATGGCGCTGGTGCCGATCATCCAGCCGCCGATTATGAAGCTTTTCACTACGGAGAAGGAGAGAAAGATCAAGATGGGACAGCTTCGTCCTGTCAGCAAGCTGGAAAAGATCCTGTTCCCGATTGTGGTTACGGTTGTTGTATCTCTGATCCTTCCCACCACAGCGCCCCTCGTAGGTATGCTGATGCTGGGTAACCTGTTCAGAGAGAGCGGCGTGGTAAGACAGTTGACAGATACGGCTTCCAACGCCCTTATGTACATCGTGGTTATCATCCTTGGCACGTCCGTTGGCGCGACCACCAGCGCGGAAGCGTTCCTTAACTGGGATACCATCAAGATCGTTATCTTAGGTTTGATCGCGTTTGCATTCGGTACGGCGGCTGGTGTGCTCTTCGGAAAGCTGATGTGCGTTATCACAAAGGGCAAGGTAAATCCGCTGATCGGTTCCGCGGGCGTTTCCGCGGTGCCTATGGCAGCCAGAGTGTCGCAGAAGGTTGGAGCGGAGGCTGATCCGACAAACTTCCTGTTGATGCATGCGATGGGCCCCAACGTGGCGGGCGTTATCGGAACGGCTGTAGCGGCGGGTACTTTCATGGCAGTGTTCGGCGTATTCTAAATACAAATCGAGTTTCGCTCGATTGCGAGGCTGTTTTTGCAGCCTTGGCAGGCTGAGATTAAATCAATGTAGAAAGGAATGAGAATATAATGGCAGAACAGATTAAAAAGCCGGTTGGAATCATGGAAACCGTTCTTCGTGACGCACATCAGTCTCTGATTGCGACCAGAATGCCTACCGAGAAAATGCTTCCGATCGTAGATAAAATGGATAAAGTCGGCTACCACGCAGTAGAGTGCTGGGGCGGCGCGACCTTCGACGCATCCCTCCGTTTCCTGAAAGAGGATCCGTGGGAGAGACTGAGAAAGTTAAGGGACGGCTTTAAGAATACAAAACTTCAGATGTTATTCAGAGGCCAGAATATTTTGGGTTACAGACCCTATGCGGATGATGTGGTATACGCGTTTGTTGAGAAATCCATTGCGAACGGCATCGATGTTATCAGAATTTTCGACTGCCTCAACGATATCCGCAACCTCCAGGCGGCGGTAGACGCAACCAACAAGATTAAGAAGCAGGAAGGCAGAGGACAGTCACAGATCGCGCTTTCCTATACGCTTGGCGACGCTTATACATTAGAGTACTGGGCGGATATGGCGAAGAAGATTGAAGAAATGGGCGCGGATTCCATCTGCATCAAGGATATGGCGGGTCTGCTTGTTCCTTACCGCGCGGCTGAGCTCGTAAAGACGCTTAAGGAGAGCACAAAGCTTCCGATCCAGCTTCACACGCACTATACGTCCGGTGTAGCTTCCATGACATATCTGAAAGCAGTGGAGGCGGGTGTGGATGTTATCGACTGTGCGATTTCGCCTTTTGCGCTTGGTACTTCCCAGCCGGCGACGGAGGTTATGGTGGAAACCTTCAAGGGTACTCCTTATGATACGGGATATGACCAGAATATTCTGGCGGAAATCGCGGATTACTTCCGTCCTTACCGTGAGGAATGTATCGAATCCGGCCTGATGAGCACGAAGGTGCTCGGCGTCAACATCAATACGCTGCGCTATCAGGTTCCCGGCGGTATGCTGTCCAATATGGTAAGCCAGCTCAAAGAGCAGAAGGCAGAAGATAAATATCAGGATGTGCTGGAAGAGATTCCCAGAGTTCGTAAGGACTGCGGTGAGCCCCCTCTGGTTACCCCGTCCTCACAGATTGTCGGTACGCAGGCGGTGTTCAACGTACTGATGGGCGAGAGATATAAGATGGCGACAGGTGAGTTCAAGGATCTGCTCCGCGGCAATTACGGACAGACGGTCAAGCCTATGAGCAAGGAAGTGATCGACAAGGTTATTCCCGGCGAAAAGCGTTCTACCGCCCGCTCCGCCGAGGCGACCGGACACACTGAGCCGGAGCTTGCAGGTCTGGAAGCGGAGATGAAGGAGTGGAAACAGCAGGACGAGGATGTGTTGTCCTATGCGTTGTTCCCGCAGGTGGCAATCGACTTCTTCAAGTACCGCCAGGCACAGCAGGAGAAGGTCGATATGACCCAGGCTGATACAAAGAACGGGGTATATCCGGTCTAAGAACTTAGCAGAGCAAAATAATAAAAAAGGCACCCTTCCGAAAGGTTACTTTCGCGAGGGTGCTTTTTTGTTCGGCGAAAGCCGGACATCGAGGATTTGCGAAAGCAAATTTTGGATGGCTCTGCACAAGGGAGCCAATCAAAGCAGGCAGCCAGGCCAAACACAGGGGATTGGCAAAAGGCCTTGTCATATCGCAATTTGTAAATTTTGGCAATTTCGTGAAAAGGGGGTTGACGAAGGTTACATAATATATTATAATAACATATGTTACCATACGATCTTAGTGAAAAGATATGAGAGAGGTACATTCTTATGGCGAGAAAAGAGACAATCACAAAGAACGACATATTGACCGCTGCCTTTGAGATGGCGAGGGCGGAAGGGTTTGGTCAGGTGAGCGCGAGAACGCTGGCGGCCCGGGCCGGCTGTTCCACGCAGCCGATTTTCCGTGTCTACAAAAACATGGAGGAGCTGGGGGATGATCTGTTTGTGAAAGCGATAGAGTTTTTCGGCGCTTACTATCAGGAGTTCCCGAAGCTCAACAACACGCCTTTCGTCAATCTCGGATTGGCCTACATCCGTTTTTCCCAGGAGGAAAGCAATTTGTTCCGGCTGTTATTTTTGTCGGAAAACCGGCATGGAAAGAGTCTTTATGATATGTTGAACGGCAAAACCGGCGCTGTGGTGCGGGAAATCAACAGCGCGAAAATATTTGGCTGCAAGGATCCGAGCGGAATGTTTATGAAAATGTGGATATTTATTCACGGTGCGGCCTGCATGATGTTGACGGGGGACTACGACTTGCAGGAGGAGGACACCATCAAGCTGCTGGAGGAATGCTATCACGCTTTTCAAGAGGTGTAATAGGGCATGGCGATAGAAAACCGTTATGACATCATAACAAGGATTAACGAATATTACGGGAAGATGAGCAAGGGGCAGAAGGCAATCTCGGCTTTTATCTATGATCATTACGATCAGGCGGTGTTTATGACGGCCGCAAAGCTGGGAGACACGGTGGGCGTCAGCGAGTCCACTGTGGTTCGTTATGCCATGTTCATAGGTTACAACGGTTATCCCGAATTTCAGAGAGACTTGGAATATTGGGTACAAAATAAAATCAATTCCGTACAGAAGATCGGGGCGAAATACGGAAAGAGCAGCCAGTCGGAGATCCTGAATTCGGTATTGCAGGCCGATATAGAAAAGATACAGGATACGATACACAATCTTGATCCGACGGCTTTTGAGACGGCGGTGGATATCATACTGGAGGCGAGGACGGTTTATCTGATGGGGGTCAGAAGCTGTGAGCCGCTGGCGGATTTTCTGCAGTTTTATCTCAATATGATAAGGGGGAACGTGGTGCTTCTTCGGACGACAAGCGTTTCGGAAACTTTTGAACAGATGATTCGGATCGGCGAGCAGGATGCGTTTGTAGGAATCAGCTTTCCGCGGTATTCCATGAGGACGTTAAAGGCTATGGAGTTTGCCAATGACAGGAACGCGAAGGTGATTGCGGTCACGGATTCGGTACATTCCCCGATGAATCTGTATTCCTCCTGCAACCTGTTTGCGAGGAGCGACATGGTTTCTATCGTGGATTCCCTGGTGGCGCCTTTGAGTATGATTAACGCGCTCGTGGTGGCGATGTGTTTAAAACAGCCGGAGGAAGTGAAGGAAAACTTGAAAAATCTGGAGGAGGCTTGGAACAATTATCAGGTTTATCTCAATGATGAGATTAATTTTATTGATGAAGAACCGATGTTGAACTATCCTCTCAGGAAGAAATCAGAATAAATATCAGGTGTCTGCATTATGGTGGCGTCTGAAAGTCAGGATGACAGAAAAAGGATGCATATGGAAAAGGAGCAGGTAGTCGTAATTGGCGGTGGAGCGGCGGGAATGATGGCGGCGGTCGCGGCGGCAGAAAACGGACACTGCGTTATTTTATTGGAAAAGAATGAGAAGCTCGGAAAAAAGCTTTATATTACGGGTAAGGGACGATGTAATGTGACCAATGCCTGCGAACGGGACAGGTTTTTTGAAAACATTGTGAGTAACCCGAAATTTCTCTATAGCGCTTTCAGTGAATTTGATAACGCGCGTTTTGTGAAATTTCTTGAAGAAAACGGGTGTCATTTAAAAACGGAGCGGGGAGAGCGCGTATTTCCGGTTTCGGATCACGCGTCGGACGTGACGGCGGCTTTCGAGAGACTTCTCAAAAAATACGGAGTACAAGTGCGGCTGCACAGTGAGGCGGAAGCGGTGGAAGCATCGGACGGACAGGTGTCTTGCGTGCGGCTTGCGGACGGGAGCCGGCTTATTGTCAGCCGGGTGATTGTGGCTACTGGCGGGCTTTCCTATCGCACAACAGGATCCACCGGGGACGGTTACCGCATGGCGAGTGAGCTTGGTCATACGGTGAAGGAATGTGCTCCGGCTTTGGTTTCCATGGAGGTTTTGGAAGAGTGGTGTGAAAAATTACAGGGGTTATCTCTTAAAAACGTCTCTCTTACCATGAGCAGCGGCAGGAAAAAACTTTATCAGGGGTTTGGGGAGATGCTCTTTACCCATTTCGGGGTGAGCGGCCCTCTCGTGCTGTCGGCCAGCAGCTTTTACGGAAAGAAGAAGGCGGGAGAGACACCGGTTTTGACGTTGGATTTAAAGCCGGCACTCTCGGCGGAGCAGCTTGACAAAAGAATTTTGCGGGATTTCGAGGAAAACGCAAACAGACAGTTCAAAAATGCGTTGGGAGCCCTCTATCCGTCGAAGCTGATCTCTGTTATGATAGAAAGATCAGGGATTGAGCCGGGGAAAAAGGTTCATGAGATTACGAGACAGGAAAGACAGCGCCTTGTAGAGCTGACAAAGGCTTTTACCATGCATGTGAAGGCCAAAAGGGGATTTGACGAGGCGGTGATCACACAGGGCGGGATATCTGTGAAGGAAGTCAATCCTTCCACGATGGAATCCAAACTGGTGAGAGGGCTTTATTTTGCAGGAGAAGTGTTGGATCTGGACGCTTTGACGGGGGGCTTTAATTTGCAGATCGCCTGGTCTACGGGATACCTGGCTGGGAAGAAGTGTGTGCAAAACGGAAAGGAGCGGAATTGATATGGCTTTTAACATAGCGATAGACGGGCCTGCGGGAGCGGGGAAGAGTACGATTGCAAAGAGGATTGCGGCGAAAAAGGGTTATATATATGTAGACACGGGGGCGATGTACCGTGCCATGGCTCTGTATCTTTTGAGGGAAGGGGCGACCACGGAGGAGATTGACGAAAAGTGCGAGGGGGCGGATATCACCATCGCCCACGAGAACGGCGAACAGGTCGTGTATTTAAACGGAGAGAACGTGAATCCGTATATCCGGACAGAGGAGGTTGGGCGGATGGCTTCTGTCAGCAGCCCCAATCCCCGTGTCCGGAAAAAGCTGACGCAGCTTCAGCAGAAGCTGGCGGCGAGTACGGATGTGGTGATGGACGGGCGTGATATCGGCACCTGCGTGCTGCCGGACGCCCAGGTGAAAGTGTATCTGACGGCGGACAGCCACGAGAGAGCGCTGCGCCGTTACAGGGAGCTTACGGAAAAAGGAGAACCATGCGAGCTTGCCGTCATAGAGAGGGATATTGTGGAGCGCGACCGTCAGGATATGACCAGGGAAATATCTCCGCTGAAACAGGCCGAAGACGCAGTGCTTATCGATTCCTCCCACATGACGATTGAGGAGGTGGCGGACGCCGTCATCGCCCTTTGCGACGTTTAAAAAGTGCGGCAATATGGAGGTTTTACGATGGAAGTGATTCTTGCGGAGCATGCTGGGTTCTGCTTTGGCGTGAGGCGGGCCGTGGATACGGTGTATGAGCAGATTGCGGACAGGGAAAGAGAAGGAAAGCCCATCTGTACATTCGGGCCGATCATACATAACGAGGAGGTTGTAAAGGATCTGGAAAACCGGGGCGTCAGGGCGTTATCGGGGATCGAGGAGGCGAGAGAGGTTGCTTCTGACAGGAGAGGAACCGTGATTATTCGCTCCCATGGGGTGGAGCGAGCCGTCTGTGAGGAGCTTCGAAAGCTGGGGTTTCAGGTGGTGGATGCCACCTGCCCCTTTGTCAAACGGATCCACAATATTGTTGAGAAGGAGAGCGAGGCCGGAAAAAGTATCGTGATTGTAGGCAATGCGGGACATCCCGAAGTGGAGGGAATCAGAGGGTGGTCCGGCGCCCGGACTTATATCATAGAATCGCCGGAAACAGCGGAAAACTTCACCTGTAAAGAGGGTGAAGCACTTTGTGTTGTTTCGCAAACGACATTTAACTACAAGAAATTTCAAGATGTGGTTGAAATTTTCGAAAAAAAAGGTTATAATGCTAGTGTTGTGAATACTGTATGTAACGCTACGGAAGTGCGACAGGCCGAGGCCAGAGAACTTGCGGCTCGGGTTGATGTAATGATAGTGATAGGTGGAAATCATAGTTCTAACACAAGGAAACTCTATGAAATTTGCAAGCAGGAGTGCGAGAGAACATACTATATACAGACACTCGAAGATTTGCATATGACATTACCTAAATCTGTCCGACTGGTGGGTATTACAGCAGGGGCTTCGACCCCAAACAATATTATCGAGGAGGTTCAAAATTATGTCAGAATTAACTTTTGAACAAATGTTAGAAGGATCTTTAAGAACAATACACACAGGAGAGGTTGTTGAAGGTACCGTCATTGATGTAAAGCCGGAAGAAATCATTCTCAACATCGGATACAAGTCAGATGGCGTTTTGACGAGAAATGAATATACAAACGAACCCAATGTAGATTTGACAACCGTTGCTAAGCCCGGCGATACCATGGAAGTGAAGGTGCTCAAAGTGAATGACGGCGAAGGTCAGGTACTCCTTACCTACAAACGTCTCGCGGCTGACAGAGGCAATAAGCGTATCGAGGAGGCATACGAAAACAGAGAAGTGCTCACGGCCAAGGTTTCTCAGGTTCTTGACGGCGGCTTGAGCGTCGTTGTGGAAGAGGTTAGAATCTTTATCCCGGCGAGCCTCGTATCCGATACTTATGAGAAAGATCTGAACAAGTATGCGGGACAGGAGATCCAGTTCGTAATAAGCGAGTATAATCCTAAGAGAAGAAGATATATCGGCGACAGGAAGCAGCTTATTCTCGAGGAGAAGGCTGAAATGCAGAAGAAGCTCTTTGAGACGATCAAGATCGGCGATACCGTGGAAGGTACGGTTAAGAATGTGACGGATTTCGGCGCGTTCATTGATTTGGGCGGTTGCGACGGCCTGCTTCATATTTCAGAGATGTCCTGGGGAAGAGTGGAAAACCCCAAGAAGGTATTTAAGGTCGGCGATGTGATGAAAGTTCTGATCAAGGATATATCCGGCACGAAGATCGCTTTGAGCCTGAAATTTGAAGATCAGAATCCTTGGAAGAATGCGGCGGACAAGTATGCGGTGGGCACTGTGGTTACCGGTAAGGTTGCGCGTATGACGGATTTTGGCGCGTTTATCGAGCTTGAGCCCGGCATCGATGCTCTGCTTCATGTTTCACAGATATCCAAGGAGCACATTGACAAGCCTTCCGACGTACTTAAGGGCGGACAGGAATTGACCGCAAAGGTTGTTGACTTTAATGAGGCGGACAAGAAAATCAGCCTGAGCATCAAAGCTATGCTTTCGGAAGCCAGAGCGGAGAAGGCGGCGGACGAGGACGTCGTTTCCGTGGATATTGACGCGGTAATCGCGGGTGAGGATGCAGAATAGGCAGCTTTTCTTCTTTTGATCATGTCATAATGGAATAAGGATGGTGGACTATCATGGCGTACGACTATGAATACTTTAAGAAGGCAGTTTTTGACCTTACCAAAATTGACCTAAATGCTTACAAAGAAAAGCAGATGAAGCGTCGGATTGACACATTGATTTCCAAAAATAAAATTGTGGGATATGAGAAGTATATTGATCTGCTGAAAAAGGACAAAGATAAGTTTGAGGAATTTGTCAATTATCTCACAATCAATGTCTCTGAGTTTTACAGAAACGTAGATCAGTGGCAGCTTTTAGACAAGGAGATTATACCTGAACTGATCAGCCGGTTCGGGAAGAATCTGAAAATCTGGAGTGCGGCGTGCTCTACAGGAGACGAGCCGTATTCGCTTGTGATGGCGTTGTCAAGGCATGTACCCCTCAACCAGATCAGGATTTATGCGACTGACTTGGATAAACAGGTGATCGAGAAAGCAAAGCTGGGTTTATATGCGGAAAAGAGTGTAATTGGTGTGCCTGCAGATTTGAAAAAGAAATTCTTTACGAAGATCGGCCCGTCTTACCAGATTTCCGATGAAGTAAAATCCAGAGTGGAATTTAAGGAACATAATCTTTTGAAGGATACGTATCTTACGGATTTTCATATGATTGTATGCCGTAACGTATTGATTTATTTTACGGAAGAGGCAAAGGATGAAGTGTTCCGCAAATTCCAGAAGAGTCTGAAGCCGGGCGGCTATCTGTTTATCGGCAGTACGGAGCAGATTATTAACCATAAGGATGTCGGGTTTGACAGAAAGAATTCCTTCTTTTATCAGAGGCCGATGTAGAAATTGAGAGGGGAAGTTATTTTTCCCTTGCGCATAAAAGAGAGGACAATTCCAATCGGGTTGTCCTCTTTTTTACTATGTGTCAGGTCAATTTAATATGTTTTTGCCATTTTACCAAGCAAATACCGGGCATAGCGGGAAAAGAGCGCTCTGTCGGTTTTACGCTCATCCGTAAGTTCAAAAAAGGAATCGCCGCTTTTGTACTCCCTCTTGAAGAAAGGCTCTACCAGCATATCCCATTGAGGGAGGAATCGGCCGTATTTGCGCGTGTAGCAGGTGGCGGCGGTGGCCTGTATTCTGTGCGATTTATCGACAAAGGATGACACGGATTTATGGAGAGCAATGTCCTCCTGGGGCAGATAGTAGTAGTCTTTATAATTGGCGTAGAAATATTTCATTTCCTCCTCGTACAGAGGAACTTTAAGGATGCCTTTTGATTTTTCTCCGCTAAAATAGCATCCGTTTGACAGGTTGGAAACAGGAAACGGCAGGGGAGTGGGAAGCGCTAACTTCATCAATAATTCCTGCTTTTCTTGACCATGATAGTCAATGTAGTTGTTTGCCTGCACTTTTTTTGCCTGGATATTTCCGGTAAAAAGATCACAGAAAGCCAGAAGCGGAAGGATTTGCAACATGCCCATGATATCGTCGCTGTTGTGTAAAAGCAGAAGGAATCGGGCGTCCTCAGTCGGGGCATGCACATAGTTTCTGTAGATTTCGATCAACTCGCCCCCGTGAAAACGGTCTTCACGATGTATCCCAAGCAGACCTTCCAGGGTTTTCAGCTTGCAGTTCGGAACGTGAAGAAAGGCTTTGTAGGGAGAGAGCCGCCGATACAGGTCGATTCCCTCAAAGGTGTCGAAACTATGCGGTAACTTATGCTGCGCACATTTTTGCAGGAGATAGGGCAGGTCAAAATTATTCCCGTTAAAATGAATCAGATGAGTGTAGCCGGAGATAAAGTCAAAAAAAGCGTCCAGTATGGCGGCTTCCTCGTCGGGATTTTCACAAAACCATTGCCTGATCTGCCAGCGGCCATCGGTGAAAAAAGCTGCTCCGATCAGATAAAGAGCGGAGCTTTTCGCGGTAAAGCCGGTGGTTTCGATATCTACAAACAGGAGCTTTTCCGGTGGTGCTATGCCCTCTACGGGATAGTTGATTGTAAAAGATTCCAGGGTACGATTTACAATTTGCATATGTGTCCTCCGAGTGATGGTACTTGCAAACACGCGCTTTCGCGCTTCTCGTCCGATTACATCGGACGTTTCGCAGTCGCTTGTTTTTCCTCTGCGGCTATCATATCATATTTTTTGAAATAGCAGTAGTTTTTTTCGTCGAAAAATAGTATATTTATAGTAATGGTTTTATCAGTGTGAGGAAGGGAAAGGAGCAGAGTTATAGGTATGGCAAAACGAACATTTAACGGCGGCATACATCCCTATGACGGAAAGGATCTGTCAAAGGATAAGCCTATAAAGGCAGTGCTGCCCAAAGGGGAGCTGGTTTATCCGTTGTCCCAGCATATCGGAGCGCCTGCCAAGCCTGTTGTGGAAAAAGGCGACAGAGTGTTGACAGGGCAGAAGATTGCGGAGGCGGGGGGATTTGTGTCCGCGCCTATCTACGCTACGGTGTCTGGAACAGTGAAGTCCATTGAGCCAAGGCGTGTGGTTACGGGTGACAGCGTGATGAGTATTATCGTCGAGAATGACGGCCTTTACGAGGAAGTGGAGTATCCAAAGAGGAAGCCGCTCGAGGAAATGACCAGAGAAGAGATCATTGAGTGCGTGAAGGAGGCCGGTATCGTCGGTATGGGAGGAGCCGGTTTTCCGACTTTTATCAAGCTTTCTCCGAAAGAGCCCGAAAAAATAGATTACGTAATTGCGAACTGCGCCGAGTGCGAGCCTTATTTGACGTCCGACTACCGGAGGATGATAGAGGAGCCGGAGAAACTGGTGGGTGGTCTTAAGGTGTCACTTCAGCTTTTTAAGAATGCCAGGGGCATCTTGGCGGTTGAGGACAACAAACCGGATTGCATAGAAATTCTAAAGAATCTGACAAAGGATGAGCCGCGTATCAGCGTCAAGGAGCTGAAAACCAAATATCCGCAGGGTGCGGAGCGGCAGATTATATATGCGACCACGGGCAGGGCGATCAATTCTTCCATGCTCCCGGCAGATGCGGGGTGTGTGGTGAATAATGTGGACACGGTGGTGGCGATTTACCATGCGGTGATTGAGGGAAAGCCTCTGATGAACCGAATTGTCACGGTAACCGGTGACGCGATCGCAAATCCTCAGAATTTTATCGTGCGGATTGGTACGAACTATCATGAGCTGGTGGAGGAGGCCGGGGGATTCAAACAGGAACCCGTAAAAGTGGTTTCGGGTGGGCCGATGATGGGATTTGCGCTTTTCGGACTGGATGTTCCTACGACAAAGACGGCTTCCGCGCTTCTATGCCTTACCGAGGACGAGGTATCGCGCATGGAGCCAAGCGCCTGTATTAATTGCGGGCGCTGTGTGGAAGTCTGCCCGGGGCGTGTTGTGCCAAAGCTTCTGGCGGTTGCCGCGGCCAATGGAGATGAGGAGACGTTTCTTGCTCATGACGGTATGGAATGCTGCGAGTGCGGCTGCTGCAGTTTCGTCTGCCCGGCCAAGAGACATCTGACACAAAACATAAAATCCATGCGTAAGCTTATGCTTGCCAAGAAAAAAAAGTGAGAAGAACGACGAAAGGAGCATAGATTGTAGAGATGAGCGAATTATTGAAAGTATCGTCAAATCCTCATGTCAGATCGAAGTCCACTACCAGCAGTATCATGCTGACAGTGGTGATCGCCCTTCTTCCTGCGGCTGGATTTGGAATTTACAACTTCGGGCCGAAAGCGCTTTTACTGATCCTTGTGACGGTGGCGTCCACGGTGCTTACGGAGTTTGCGTTTGAAAAGATTTGCAAGAAAAAAGTAACCGTCGGCGATTATTCGGCGGTGGTGACGGGGCTGCTTTTGGCGCTCAATCTGCCGGTGTCTGCGCCTTGGTGGATTGGCGTGGTTGGCGGCGTGTTTGCCATTCTGGTGGTGAAGATGCTGTTTGGCGGTTTGGGGCAGAATTTCATGAACCCGGCGCTCGGCGCAAGGTGCTTTTTGCTGATTTCCTTTACCTCCATCATGACGAACTTTGACTGCGATGCCTACACGGGGGCGACACCCCTCGCGAACTTAAAGAGCGGTGAGGCGGTCAATATTCTGGATATGGTGATCGGACGCACGGCGGGGACGATCGGTGAGACATCCATGATCGCGATTGTGATCGGCGCCTGTATCCTGATTCTTTTCGGCATTATCGATTTGCGGATTCCGGGTACATATATCGTAACGCTCGCTGCTTTTGTGAGTTTGTTTGGCGGACGCGGTCTGGATTGGCCTTATATATCCGCGCATCTTTCCGGCGGCGGCCTGATGCTCGGCGCGTTCTATATGGCGACGGACTATGTGACAAGACCTATCACGAAAAGGGGGCAATATGTGTTCGGTGTTTTGCTTGGTATCCTGACGGGAATTTTCCGTATTTTCGGCCCCTCCGCAGAGGGAGTGTCTTACGCGATTATCATCGGCAACCTCTTAGTTCCGCTGATTGAGAAGGTCACTCTTCCGAAAGCTTTTGGTAAAGGAGGAGAGAAGGCATGAAAGAGATGGTGAAAAATACAGGGATTCTTTTGGCGATAACACTGATTGCGGGTTTGCTCCTGGGGGTGGTTTATCAGGTGACGAAAGCCCCAATAGCCGAACAGGAGGCGAAAGCGAAGCAGGAGGCGTGTCAGGAAGTGTTTGAGGATGCGGCGACCTTTGAGGCGGTGGAGCTTTTTGCAGTGGATGAGAGCGCATGGAGCGGCGAGGGCTACGGACAGGAAAGCGTAGACGAAGTGATGGCGGCGCAGGATGAAGCCGGAAACGTGCTTGGATACGTGATCACAGTGACTACAAAAGGAGGCTATGGCGGGGATATCCGGTTTACGATGGGCGTCCGTGCGGACGGCACAGTGAACGGCATTTCCTTACTTTCCATATCCGAGACAGCGGGGCTTGGAATGAGGGCAGAAGAAGTTTTGAAGCCTCAGTTTGCCGATAAAAATGTAGATAAATTTGAATATACCAAAAGCGGTGCGTCGGCGGACAATCAAATCGATGCCATTTCCGGCGCAACCATTACCACGAATGCAGTGACCAATGGAGTTAATGCGGGTTTATACTATTTCCAGACGGTGTTGGGGGGAGGTAGTGCAAATGAATAGTGTAAAAGAACGTCTTTTGAACGGTATTGTAAAGGAGAATCCGACTTTCGTCCTGATGCTGGGGATGTGCCCTACGCTGGCGGTGACGACTTCCGCGATCAACGGGCTGGGTATGGGGCTGACCACTATGGTAGTTCTGGCGCTGAGCAACGTATTTATTTCCCTGCTTAGAAACGTCATCCCGGATAAGGTGAGAATCCCTGCCTTTATCGTGATTATAGCCTCCTTCGTGACGATGGTGGAGCTGCTTTTGCAGGGATTTATTCCCTTTCTCTATGATGCGCTCGGTATCTATATTCCGCTGATTGTGGTAAACTGTATTATTCTCGGGCGCGCGGAGGCATATGCTTATAAAAACCCCGTGATTCCGTCGCTGTTTGACGGGATCGGTATGGGACTGGGTTTTTCCGTGGCGCTTACCTGTATCGGTGCGGTGAGAGAGCTTTTGGGCGCGGGAGAGATATTCGGGCTTCACGTGATGCCGGACAGTTTCGTACCGGTGAGCATTTTTATCATGGCACCCGGCGCGTTCTTCGTGCTGGCAGTCCTGACGGCAATTCAGAACAAAGTGAAGATCGCCGGTGAGAGAAAAGGAAAAGATATGTCGAAGATCCAGTCCGGCTGTGGAAACGATTGTATGAATTGTGGAGATACGGGTTGTGCGAAGCGTATGATTGACGAGACGGCAGGAGAGGGGGAGAAGAAGAATGGTTAAAGAGCTTTTGGTGATTTTGATTGCGTCCTCCCTGGTAAACAATGTAGTGTTAAGCCAGTTTTTGGGTTTATGTCCTTTCCTGGGAGTTTCAAAAAAGACGGAGACAGCCACAGGTATGGGTGTGGCGGTTATCTTTGTCATCACTCTGGCGTCGGCGGTGGCGGGAGCGATTTACCAGTTTATCCTGCTTCCTTTCGATATCGCCTATCTGCAGACTATTGTGTTTATTTTGGTCATCGCGGCATTGGTGCAGTTTGTGGAGATGTTCTTAAAGAAATATATTCCGGGTTTGTATCAGTCGCTGGGTGTGTATCTGCCGCTGATCACAACCAACTGCGCGGTGCTTGGCGTGGCGTTAACTAATGTGCAGAAGAACTACGGCATACTGACCGGAGTAGTCAATGGATTTGCGACGGCGGCCGGTTTTACGGTTTCCATTGTAATTCTTGCAGGAATCCGGGAGAAGCTTAAATACAACGACATACCGGAATCCTTTCAGGGGATGCCGATTGTGCTGGTGACAGCAGGGCTGATGGCGATAGCATTCTGCGGATTTTCCGGATTGCTCTAACAATGCGAGAAGTATTTCTAGCCACTCACAGCAAAGGCTGTTTTGTGGAGAAGTACTAAGTCTCGCATGGGAGAATGCTTAAAATGCAGCATTCTCCGCGGGAATTGAAAATATGGAGGTAGGTATGGATATAGCTGGAATCTTGATGGCTACGGGGATTGTGGGAGCGGTCGGTCTTTTCGTCGGGCTGTTTCTCGGCGTGGCCGGTATTAAGTTTAAAGTGGATGTGGATGAGAGGGAGGAGGCCATTTTGGGCGTTCTTCCGGGAAATAACTGCGGTGGCTGCGGATATGCGGGGTGTTCCGGTCTGGCGGCCGCGATTGTGAAAGGCGAGGCGCCCGCAAACGCCTGTCCTGTTGGCGGTGAGAAAGTAGGCGCGCAGGTGGCGCAGATCATGGGCGTAGAGGCAGGAGAGAGCGTGCGGATGGTGGCTTTCGTGAAGTGCAGCGGCGATAAGGAGCGTACCCATGAGGATTATGATTACACAGGGGTAGAGGATTGCGCTATGCTTGCCTTTGTGCCGAACAGCGGCCCCAAATCCTGTAATTATGGCTGTCTTGGTTTTGGAAGCTGTGTGAAAGTCTGCCCTTTTGACGCCATTCATGTGGTAAACGGGGTGGCCGTTGTGGATAAGGAGGCATGTAAGGCATGCGGTAAGTGTGTGGCGGCCTGCCCGAAGCATTTGATTGAGCTGATTCCTTACGATGCGAAGCACGTAGTGGCATGCAGCTCAAAGGACAAGGGGCCGGTGACTATGAAAGCCTGCGATGTGGGCTGTATCGCCTGCCAGCTCTGTAAGAGGAATTGCCCGGCTGACGCGATTGTAATCGAGGATTTCCATGCGAAAATTGATCAGGAGAAGTGTACCGGATGCGGGACATGCAAGGAGAAGTGCCCCAAGAAGGTCATCGTGTAATTTCTGTCAGGTTTCATTGGATTTTTTGAATGGAAAGAGTGGATCAGACAAAAGAGAAATACGGAAAAAGAACATGTATGGACTATGGAGGTGCGGATGAGCAGGATAACAGTCAGGTTGGGGAAGACGGAGATTGAGACGAATAAGAACGCGTTCGGCGCGTTGCCGATCCAGCGGATCAGTGACGATGAGGCGGTAAAACTTCTGCGCAAGGCTTACGGGAACGGTATGACTTTTTTTGATACGGCGCGCGCGTATTCGGACAGCGAACATAAGACAGGGCTTGCCTTTGAGGGAATGCGGGAGAAGGTGATTATCGCCACCAAAACGGGGGCGCAGAACGCAGAAGGATTTTGGAAGGACCTGGAAACGAGCCTTACCAATTTGAAAACGGATTATATTGATATCTATCAGTTCCACAACCCGGCTTTCTGCCCGAAACCAGGGGATGAGAGCGGACTGTACGACGCGGCTTTACAGGCGAGGGAACAAGGGAAAATCAGACATATCGGCATTACGAACCATCGGCTCGCGGTGGCACATGAAGCCGTTGACAGCGGGTTATATGAGACACTGCAGTTCCCGTTTTGCTATCTGGCTACGGATAAAGATATCGAACTGGTAGAAAAGTGCAAGGCGGCTGACATGGGCTTTATCGCTATGAAAGCGCTTTCCGGCGGCCTGATCACGAATTCGGCGGCGGCTTACGCATATTTGGCGCAGTATGACAATGTGCTGCCTATTTGGGGTGTGCAGAGGGAGGCAGAGCTTGATGAATTTCTCTCTTACATAGACAATCCGCCTGCCATGACAGAGGAATTAAAGGCGGTTATTGACAATGACCGCAAGGAGCTGCTGGGAGAGTTCTGCAGGGGCTGCGGTTACTGTATGCCGTGCCCGGCAGGGATTGAGATCAGTATGTGCGCGAGAATGTCCCTGATGATTCGTCGTGCGCCATCAGCAGAGTATCTTGGAGAGGTGTGGCAGGAAAAAATGGGAAAGATTGAAGCATGCCTGCATTGTAACCGGTGTAAGGGAAAATGCCCGTATGAACTGGACACGCCAACGCTCCTTTCGAAGAATCTGGAGGATTATAAGAACGTGCTGGCGGGGAAGGTCAGTGTATAAGAAACGACGGATCGGAAAAGTATGTGTCGGAGGCTCGTGATGATTTGTTGGAGTAAAAATTTTTACAACTTTTTATGTGGTTGCGTTTTCTCACGGAGGCATGTAATATTAAGAACGTAAAAAGAGATAAAGCGCCAAAAAGTAAAGGAGTGAATTGTTTGTTGAAGAAGACCACGGTATCATAGCGATGGCTATGACATATGAAATTACATTGTGATAGCCATTGCGTTTCCTAAAGAAAAATGATTAGGAGGCCGCTATGAGCTATAAACGTGCGGATGATATTCTGCCGGAAAATATTCTTGAGATTTTGCAGATGTATGTGAGCGGCGAAGCAATTTATGTGCCGAGGAAAAAGGAGTGCAGAAAAAGATGGGGTTCGTCCACGGGTGTAAATGAGACACTGCGGTTGAGAAACGAACAGATTTTGGAACAGCATCGGAAAGGAACATCGACAAAAGAGTTAGCGCTGCAATATTATCTGACGGAAAAGAGCATACAGAGAATTCTCAGGGAAATGCGAATGGAACCTCCTATGGAGCAATGTTGATTCGATTAGGAGGGAACAAAATTGAATAGAGAAAATAAAAGAAAAACATTTGAAAAGGGATACTACAAAAATCATGCCTGCGATGAAACTTTTATCTGTAAGGTTTGCGGCCGTCAGGTGATATCTGACGGCGCGGGCAGTAAACACAGGAACCATTGTCCGAATTGTCTGACAAGCCTGCATGTGGATGTGGAGCCGGGCGACCGCGCATCGGACTGCGGTGGCTATATGGAGCCTGTAGCGGTATGGGTCAGAAAAAACGGGGAATGGGCGATTATACACCGCTGCCGCCAGTGCGGTGAAATGAGTTCGAACCGGATTGCGGCGGACGACAATCCCATGAAACTGATGTCCATTGCGATGAAGCCGCTTACTTCATCTCCGTTTCCGATCGAGAGGATCGAGGAGATGACGAGAATGATGGGCGGGGCGGGCAGTATATCAGGACTTTCATAAAATTATTTATGGTAAAGGGCGAACAGAATCAGAGCGTCCCGCTCGTCTCTGGCATACAATTCCCGGTTGCCGGATATTTTTAGCAGTTTTATTGTTTCCTCCTCGGACAGACGCAGCCCGAAAGCAAGGGCGATCAGTTTATCCCGGGAGGGAATTTTTTCGCCGGCAAAAATCCGAGTTTGTGAATGAACCCGGACAGTCCCATCGTTTTGCCGTGCAGATATTGTCCTCAAGACCGAATGAGTACCGGTCAAGTCTGCCCGTAGAACCGTGTCCGGATGAAGCATATTTGAGCCCGCCGCTTAAAATTCCGGGACGCTGAAGCTGTCTGACAACATAACGGAGGTGGTATTTTCTGCGAAACTAAGCGATTGTAATTTAGGGTAATGCATATTATAATCGTAGGGAGATAACGCGATGCAGCGTAATGATGTCTAAAGGTATCGGATAAGAAGCACAGAGAATGTATAGCGGGGGTCGGGGAACATGAAAGAACGCAGGAGGAGCAGGATTCTTTTGGAGATCAGTATAATTCTCATATCCTTTGCGGCGCTTTTGATGCTGCTGTATTTTGTCATGGTAGTGTCCTTCCAGAACGGGGCGGCTTCCACCGATGTGACGATGCGGCTGGCGGGGCGGATTGCAAGACGTATTTTTGAACAGCCCACAAATGATCAGATTTTCACCACTGCTCTAATGATACGCTATGGGGCGCATTTGGGTCTGTTTTTTGTGGTGGGATTTGTAACTACTTTTGTGAGCATGGTGATTTTCCGAGGTTATTTCAGAATACTTGGAGTGATGGGAGCGGGGGCGGTCTGCTACGTGCTCGCGTACTATACCGAATACTATAAACAGTTTGTGGAGGGCAGGCATTTCCAGCAGTCCGACGCGGCGCTCAACTGGTACGGGAGTGTGGCCGGCATTGTATGTATGGTAGGTTCCTATTTTTTAAACAGATTACTTGTGAAACTTTCATAATACGGTAAAGACGTATAACGGAGCCTGTGCACGGATATTACCGGCACAGGCGCGCAAGATCCTTATAAAAATCGGGGTAGCTGATGGTGACCACATCGCTGCCCTTTATTTCCGTTTCACCGTCGGCCACAAGCGAAGCCACGGCGAAGCTCATGGCAATGCGATGATCCAGATGGGAGTCCACCGTTGTACCGTGCAGAGGCTGTCCGCCGCGGATAATCATGCCATCGTCGGTTCCCGTGATATCACAGCCCATGGCGCTCAAATACTGCACCATCACATCGATACGGTTGGATTCTTTGACTTTTAACTCGGCGGCGTCATGGATCACGGTGGTGCCATCCGCACACGCTGCCATAATGTTGATAACGGGTAGTTCGTCGATCAGCGTGGGGATGATATCGCCCTCAATGGTGACGCCATGGAGCGTGCTGTGCTTTACCAGCAAATCGGCGGTCGGTTCCCCGTTATAATTTTCGTTTAAAAGCGTAATGTTACCGCCCATTTCCCGGGCGACCTTCAAGATACCATCCCGGGTAGGATTGATGCCAACATTTTTAATCAGGATTTCCGAACCGGGAACAAGCAAACCTGCGGCGATAAAGTAGGCTGCGGAGGAGATATCGCCTGGCACATGGATTTTCCTTCCGAAAAGACGGGGTTCGGGACGTACCCTGGCGGTTTTATCCTCGGCATCCAGTTCCGCGCCAAAATAGCGCAGCATGATTTCCGTATGATTACGGCTCAAGGCTGGCTCTGTCACAAGGGTTTCCCCGTCGGCATAGAGCCCGGCCAGCAAAACGGCGGATTTCACCTGCGCGGAAGCGACTTTTGAGTGATAGTGGACGCCGTGCAGCGGGGAGCCTGCGATGTGAAGCGGGGCACAGTCGTTTCCGTTTACACTGACAATATTTGCGCCCATCATGGAAAGGGGTTCTATGATCCGCCGCATGGGACGTTTCTGAATGGAAGCGTCGCCAGTGAGTGTGCTCTCAAAGTCCTGTCCTGCCAGAATACCGCTGATCAGTCTGGTCGTTGTGCCGCTGTTTCCCATATCCAGTACAAGAGAGGGCGCTTTTAGGCCGTGAAGCCCTTTTCCGTGAATCAGGATTTTCTCCGGGTTATTCTCGATCTCAATACCCATCTTGCGAAAAGCGTCTATGGTAGAGAGACAATCCGCTCCCTGCAAAAAGTTGGTGACTTCCGTAAGTCCCTCGGCAAGCGAGCCGAACATCACCGCGCGGTGGGAAATGGATTTATCTCCGGGAACCGTGACTTCCCCTTTTAAAGTATTAATTTTCCGAAATTTCATAATTGCCTGTCCTGTGCCTTTCTTTATTCCCGCAAACAACGAGCCAAAGTTGTGCCTATATGACCTTGGCGTCCCGTCCTATGGCGGGACATCTCTCAGAAGTACGTTTCGCATTTTAACGGGTGTGTATTTTGTAACCATGCTCCGTCATAATCTCCATTGCATGGGACAGCGTGTCCTGACTGTAAAACTCGATTCTAAGAGCCCCTTCCGCAAGCTCCCTGTTGTGGTTGATGCCGATGTTTTTGATGCTCACGTCGTGCATGGCGAGAAGCGAAGCGATGGCGGCGATCGCCCCGGGTTTGTCGGCTATGTCTACGGTAAAAACATATTCGGCCTTGATGGGGCCGCTTGGCGCGCTGATAAAGGACTCCCTGTAATCTCTCGCCGTTTCAAAGAAACTGTAGAGGTTTTTCCGGTCATCTATGTAATCTGCCAGCTCATTCAGAGATTGTATGTAAGTGCGGAGCAGACTGGAAATATTTTCGGCATTGGTAAGACAAATCTGCTGCCACATTTCGGGGGAGGAGGAGGCAATTCGTGTGATATCTTTGAAGCCCCCCGCGGCGATCATTTTCATAACGCCGTCCTTGGAATCGCAGCTTTTGACCAGGTTCACCAGGGAAGCCGCGATCACATGGGGCAGGTGGGAGATGGCCGCAGTCACGTAATCATGTTCTTTGTATGATAAAGTCAAAGGGATTGCACCAATGGTTTCCACCAGTGTCCGGTAGGAACTTATCTTTTTTGCGGAAACTTCCTCAGACGGAGTCAGGATATAGTACGCGTTTTCCAGAAGGGAGGCTTTGGCGTTTTGGTAACCGAAACGCTCGGAGCCTGCCATAGGGTGTCCGCCGATAAACTGTGCCTGTAGCTGCAGTTTTTCTATCTGCAGGTGAATTTCGGTTTTGACGCTTCCCACATCCGTGAGAATTGTTCCGGGGGAAAGAAAAGCTTTTAGCGCCAGCAGATTTTCCGCGTTATGGGAAACCGGCGCGCACAAAAAAATGTAATCGCAATCCCCGAAAGAACCGTCGATGGACGGACAGCTCTCGTCGATAACCTGCTCCTTTTTTGCCAGATCCAGGGATGCGGAATTGATATCGTATGCGATCAGGCGAGCGTCAGGCAGATGGAGACGGATCGCTTTGGCGATGGAGCCGCCGATCAGGCCGAGCCCGATAAAGCCGAAAGTGAGTGTGTTCATAAAATTATGCCTCTCAAGGATTTTTGCTTAAATTCGATTCTAAGATACCATAAAACAGTTTGGAAAGCAAGGAGGGAGCATATAATAAAGTATATGAGAAATATCTGATGAACACGCGGAGGAAACAGCGGACTTCTTTATGCGTGCCTGTACATAAAAAGACCGCTGCACCTAAAAAAGTGCGGCGGTCTTTTCATTGCTGGAATTTCCTGGATTCGACAAGAAATATTATATTGCATTTTTCGGCAATAAAACTTAAAGTAATATTTGAGGTATAAAATGATTCCTCCCAGTTTTTACGCACTTTAAGCTTTGCCCCATGATAGTCTGCAAATTCATTTACCATCAGTAACAGCCGACGTAAAATGGCATTATACTGTTCGGCGGAAACCGGTAAATCATTATCCGGAAACAGAGATAAATCATCTTTTCCAAAGACTTGCGGCTTCATCTCAGCAAAGGCATAATTGATAAGATCAATCGCCGTTTGGGGATTCTGCTTTTCCAGATCAAACAGCGGTATCAGCGCGTGAGAATCCTTTAAGCTGTTTTTCAGATAGTTTTCTAATCTGCCAATCAGTATGCTGTTGGACAGCTCATCGTATATTTTATGAATGGAAAGGGACTCTTTTTGTACATACATCTGCTTCATTTTATTGATGAATTGTGTATAAAGAGTAAAAAGTTCATCTTTTGCTTCATCTGTATTCATGTCGTTGAATAGCATATCATCCAAAATGAGCAGCCACTCGCTTCCGGCCAGACTTTGAAACTGATAAAGAATTCTCCTTGCCTCGTCATAAAGGGAGTCATTCGCGGGAACCGAAAAAAAGGTATTGATATTGTAGGTTTCTTTCTGTATAAGTTCACTTGCTACATATTGTTCCGCGATTTTAGTGAGTGAATAATATTTGGAGCGTCCAACTTGTTCGACACGTAAAAGCGGAGGATCTATGGTTCCTATTCTGGTAAGCAGATTACTGAGACTGGTTGGAGAGGTATTGATATTGACAGCCAAAGCTTTATGCTGGATCCTGGGCGTACGGTACAATTCATAAAGGACAGACTTACCGGTTTTGGAAAGTATTTTATTTAATTCATTAATGGTATCTGGCGTAGCGACCTCCGTTTTTTTTGTGACAGCTATTTCAGGAACATACGCATTTACCATATCAACCACCTCCATTCTCCCAAAAAGTGGTAACCTGTATATATTAATATTTTCAGAATAACAGAATGTGAAGAAAAAATCAATGGAATTGCTGCAAATAGTTCATAAATGTGTATATATTATTTAATATATTTGTGCTAATGAACTAAAGTATTTACATTTGTGAATTAAAATATGAATTGTTAAAAAATGAAATTAATGCTTTTATAGATGATTTACATAACAAAAAAGGTTATAATAATAACAAGTGAAAACTTCATTTTTGAATTTGAAAATGAACTGTTATTTTCAAATTCTAAGAAAAATGATTAGTAAAAGATTGACAGTCACTTAGAAATGGTAGTATACTGTAGAACGTTTGTGCAGATTTATTATTTCAGACAAAAATACCTCCGTTCATATTTTTGCATAAATTATACTAAAAATGAAGAAACGGAGTTAGAACGGCAGGGCATCGTATGGCCTATGAAATTCTTTGTAAGATAGCTTATAACGGAATAGATAAGGAAAATTGGATTGAGAACAGAGATCCTTTGATGCAGAGGAGTCGTCGGGAAAAAAGCACGTGCCTGAATATATATGATTTGGAAAAAAGCGGACGTGACTTGCAGGCGGACTTAGAAGAGAGCGGGATGCAATCTGTTCCCCGTAAATTTGTAAAGTTGAAAATATGAAGTATGATAGCAAAGGGCCTGTGCAAAACAAATGCATGGGCTCAATTTTTGAAAGGTATAAGATCGCAGAATCACACCGGAATGGAGGAAAGATGAATATTTGCAGACCGATTATACTCCATAATGAATTCCTGCCCGCCTGTACCGGGGAAAGAATATGGGAATACCGCGCTTTTGGCCACTATGACGGAATAACGGTGAAAGAAAGTATCCTTGTGGAGAAGATTGAAAATGAGAAGTAGAGGGTATCCATTCCCTTAATCGCATCACAAACAAGCCATCTTTCGGTGGCTGCTTTAAAAATTGAATATTGAGAATGTTAAGGTTACGCAGTAGCTGGCTTGATCTTATAACCTTGATTC
>CAJUMJ010000002.1 GCA_910587095.1 uncultured Lachnospiraceae bacterium | reverse complement strand
TGCCATGAACCTGAAGAAACTGGCGATGTGGAAATGGAAGGCAGCTCACCGACAGTTTTTTGTCGCGATGAGTATTGCTGCTTTAAAAAAGAACCTCTGCTGTGCTGCTGCATAACAGGGGTTCTTTGACAGTCTGGGGGAATAAACCGAAATGGTTTATTCCCCTTTTATAATTAATTCTTTTAATTATTCCAGCAAAATCCACAATCTTTCTAAAATAAATTCATCAAAATTACCCATTGACTTTTAGAAATCCAATAGATATTATAATCTCACGATAAGTAAAAACTATATTTTCGAGAAGAAAGGGGGTACGATCGTCTATACAAGAACAAACTAAAAGATGTGTATTCAGGGGATCCTGCGTGTGGGGAATTACTTTTAATCGGTATTGATTTGTGATCACAACTTTGTCTAAGCTTTCATGCTATCAATTATGATTAAGGAGGAACGAGGTTATGCAGCAGGTTAGCGTTAAATTCAATGATGTTAATCAGATCAGGAAGTTTGTGGATGTAATTGATAAATTTGATTCGTGTTTCAACTTAGGAGAAGGCCGTAGAGTAGTGGATGCCAAATCCATTCTCGGCGTGATGGCACTTGATCTGACAAGACCGCTTCAGCTCAGTTATGACTCGGATGACGAGGAAATCAGGGAGAAGTTAACTCCCTTTATATATTAAAATTTTATTTAAAGAGAAATACAGGGCAGACGATTCACGTTTGCCCTGTTTTTATTTTATAGGTGCGGACTTTTTCAGTCAGACATATACCCATTGGTTTTCAACCATATCACTGACTTTCGAAGCGCATCGATGGTCTTCGTCTCAACGACACAACGACTGCCGCACTCCCTGGCTACACCGATTCTCTGCGCCAAATCAATCTCCCCCGTCCCAAGCGTCTGATGATTCTTATCTCTTAATCCATCATGGATATGAAAATGGTACAGTCTGTCCTTGTGACACATCAGGAACGGTTCATCCACATTCCCACATGTGTGGGAATGCCCGATATCCCATGTCAGAGCAAACAGATCACTCTGTAACAGCTCCTCTATCGCTTCCGTCTCAAAATCCAGAAAACCGTCCGTGTTTTCCACACATATCCTGATGTCAAAGCTTTTCGCCACATCTTCACACATCCTGCAAAATCTCCGCATTGCCGACAAATAAACTTCCCGGTATTCACTAAATAACCGCACCTTACGGTCTGGCAGCGTCACATTGATACCATGATTCATATGCATATTTAAAAGAGGCGCGCCGATTTTATGCGCCACATGCAAAGCTCTCTCCACGGTTCCCAAATAGGCCTCAGCCACAAGAGGATTAAAATCGCAGACATTCAAATTTTCATCCAGATGAATCGTGAAATAAATCCCGTTCTCAACCACCAGCTTTTGCAGCATATCCGTCTTTTCCAACTGCTGAAGCTGATACATCGGAAAATTCATATTCAGCTCCACAAACTGTAAATCCAGCTCCCTGCAGAGTGAAATATTTTCCTCCAAATTTTTATTTTCAACCAATGTAGGCATTCCAAAATCCATAAAATCCCCTCTTTCTCTCACAATATAATAGCAAATCGTGTGACAAAAGTATAGTTTATATTCTCTTTAGAAACAGTTAATAATTCTGTTATTGATTATCTGTTATATATGATGTATAACATATATAAACACAGAAACAACTATCGGTTATGAATCAAAACACATGATTCGGTCATACTGATAGCATAGTATAAAAAAGGAGTGATCATTATGTTAAGACCTGCATTATTTAACAACCGTACCTACAAACCTACATTTTACGATGATCCTTTCGACAGGATGTTTGACGACGCTTTCAAAAACTTTTGGGGCAATAACGAACTGGCTACCTTCGACGCTTTCAAGACCGATGTGATCGATCAGGGCGGCAATTATCTCCTGCAGGCAGAGCTGCCTGGCTTCGACAAGTCTGATATCAGCATCGATCTGAAAGATAACCTGTTAACCATCTCCGCTTCCCACAAAGAGGAGAAAAACGACGAGGATACAAACAAATACATCCGCAAAGAGAGATATTACAGCTCCTACTCAAGAAGCTTCCGCGTAAATGATGTGGAGCCCGGTGACATCGACGCCTCCTACAACAACGGTATTTTGGAAGTCAAATTTCCGAAAAAGGAACTGGCTGCCAAAGAGGAAGCAGCGCGAATCGAAGTGAAATAAGCGCCCGGAAAACAGGAAGTGGCGGATCGGGTAAATTTGCCCGATCCGCCGTTTTTCTATCATATACAAATGTCCAGTCCTTTTGTCTCATCGCATCCCAAAATAATGTTCATGCACTGTATCGCGGCGCCGGACGCGCCTTTTCCCAAATTGTCAAACTGTGAGGAAACAACAATTCGCTCTTCATTTCCAGTCACATAAATCTTCAGGCCATCCCAGCCGGACAATCCGTTTCCCGCCAAAAAACCGCTGGCCGCAATTTCATCATCTGTGGAGCTTACCTGAATAAACCGCTTGTTTTTGTAATACTCTGTATAATAGTCAAGCAGCGATCCGGGCGTCTCTCTTTTTGTCAGCATATCGGCATATAACTGTACGGAAACCAGCATTCCGCTGTAATAGTCGTCAATAATCGGAGAAAACAGCGGCGTGCGCGAAAGTCCTGTGATCTTCTGCATTTCTTTTAAGTGTTTGTGCTGCTGCGTCAGCGCATATTCCCTTCCCGACGACAGCTCTTTGGGTCTGTCTTTACATTCATATGCCGCAATTGTTTTTTTACCGGCTCCGCTGTATCCTGAGATTGCAAAACAACCAACCGGATAATCTTTCGGAAGTATCCCACCGGCTATGAGCGGATACACCAGCGAAATAAAGCCGGTAGCGTAGCATCCCGGAACCGCTACCCTCTTTCCCGTCCTCACGGCTTCTCTGTGCTCTCCTGACAACTCCGGGAATCCATACGCCCAGCCTTCCTCTGTCCGGTGTGCCGTGGACGCGTCGATTATCACCACGTCTTTATTTTCCACCAAAGCAACGGATTCTCTTGCCGCCTCGTCCGGTAAGCACAAAAAAGTAATATCGGACGAATTGATCATTTTCTTTCTCTTCTTTGGATCTTTTCTCAGTTCCGGGCTGATATGTAACAGCTCTATATCGTCACGTTTCAAAAACCGTTCGTTGATTCTTAATCCTGTTGTCCCTTCGCTTCCGTCAATAAAAACTTTGGTCTTCATAGTGAATCCTCCTAAAAACAGGTATTTTATTTTTCATAATTTACATTACACCTGTTTTGTGCCGATCGTCAATTTATTTTATTTTTGCAACCTTTTTATTCCAAAAAAGGTATTAATAGTATAAAGCCAACGACTATGGGAAATGAAGGGAGGAGATACAATGAAAAAATATGTTAAAAGAACATTGTCCTTGGGTATGGCGGGGGTTCTGCTTTTTACAGGCTGCGGCGCAAAAGATGAAAAAAGCATGACACAATTGGAATCTGCGGAATATACGACAGGGACACCTGCGGAAACGATTCCTGAAGCAGACGGGACGGAATCAGGGTCATATGAAGAGATCCCAAATACCGCTGAAAATGAGTCGGAACCAGAGGACGCCTTAAAAACGGATGATTATGCGAAACAGACCGCTGAAAGCGAGGAAATCTTACAGGATAGCTATAGTTCAGATGCCGGAAATACGGGTGAACAAAAGCTGGCATACACGGAAACTGCAGATTTTTACGCCAGGCAGGAAACACCTGACGGTTATCTTGGATCGTGTTACGAATTTGATGGGGAAAGCGGAATCTATCCGGGAGGCGAAGAGTACAGTGAATGGGAGGAAAAAGGCTTTTTCTCTGTAATGGCACAGCCGCTCTCCACTTTTTCCGCAGACGTTGACACCGCATCCTACAGTAACATGCGCCGATTGATCCGGGAAGGATATGATCTGGAAAACCTGCCGGACGGCGCAGTCAGGATTGAAGAGCTGATAAACTATTTTTCATATGAATACAATGATCCGAAAGGGATGGAACCTTTTGGCGTGACAACGCAAATCAGCCGTTGTCCCTGGAACGAAGAGGCGGAGCTTTTGATGATCGGCCTGAAAACACAAGACATCGATTACAGCCTTGCGCCTGCGTCAAATCTCGTATTTTTGCTGGATGTGTCCGGCTCTATGGATGAACCTGACAAGCTGCCGCTTTTACAGGAATCTTTTGCCGGACTGACGGACAATCTCACAAAGAAAGACAAAGTCTCCATCGTGACTTATGCCGCCAATGACCGGATCGTACTGCAAGGAGCCCGCGGAGACGAAAAGAAAAAGATCATAAGCGCTTTAAACGAACTGGAAGCGGGAGGCGGCACCTACGGAAGCAAAGGGATCGAAACCGCCTATGCCCTGGCAGAAGAAAATTTTATCGAAGGCGGAAACAACCGCATTATTCTGGCAACAGACGGCGATTTGAACATCGGCATGACAAGCGAAGAAGAGCTTGAGAAGCTGATCACACGCAAGAAGGAATCGGGAATTTTCCTGTCGGTACTCGGCTTCGGAACGGGTAATATCAAAGATAACAAGATGGAGATACTGGCGGATAAAGGAAACGGCAATTACGCATACATAGACTGTCTGCGGGAAGCAAAAAAGGTACTTGTGGAGGAGATGACGGCCACTCTCCTTACCGTCTGCAAGGATGTGAAATTTCAAGCGGAATTTAATCCCGATGTGGTAGACGGATACCGTCTGCTCGGATACGAAAACAGGGCGCTCGCGACAGAGGATTTTGACAATGACCAGAAAGACGGCGGCGAGATAGGCGCCGGGCACAGCGTGACGGCTCTCTATGAAATCATACTGTGCGAACCTTTACACAATTCCCTCACGGACAGAGAAATCGACAACTTAAAATATCAGGAAGAATACCGGAGAAAAAATGACGGCAAAAAGGAATCCCCGGCTTGTGAAAAAGAATGGCTGACGATCAGTCTGCGCTACAAAAAACCCGCCGGGCATGTGAGCACGTTGTTGGAATATCCGGTTGGATATGAAAGCTATCAAAACAAGCCTTCCGAAGATTTCCGGTTTGCGGCCGCAGTTGCCGAATTCGGTCTGCTTGCATCCCACAGCGCTTTTTCCGAGAACGCATCGCTTGGACATGTGAAAGAATCCATAAAGGAGTTAAATTTATATGATGAATATAAAATAGAATTTTCTGAACTGATACAGGAAATGGAGTAGGGGAGGTCACTCCTCCCCTCTCATCCTGGCAAGTTTCTCACGCCCGGCTTCTAAAAACTCCTCCAGGTTTTCAGCCTCCCCTCGGAGCACATATCCCGTTTTACTCTCAGTTTCCACATAAGCTATCCAATCGTTTTCCTCTTTCCTGACTAAGAAAATTGTTCCTTCATAGACATGTGTCTCTGTATCCGGCAAATCGCAAAAGTCAGGTTTTCTCTCTGCCTCTTCTATCATAATACCATCTCCGGAAACGGCATAATCGGCAAAGCTTACGTTCGCCGCTTCCTTTTTCCGTTCAAGCGCCTCCTTTGCCGCTTCGACTTCCTCTGCATCCTCGCATTCCGCCTCCGCCATTGCTCCTGCTGCCGGTTCTGCGCATACCGCCCCCTCCGTCACTTCCGCAAATATCGCCTCGTCCGTTTCTTCCAAAACCCCGCCCTCTTCCATCATCTCATCTGTGGCTCCGTTTTCTTCCGCCGGAATGTCTAAGACCGCGCTTTCCGCATATCCCGCGTCTGCCGATTCTTCATAGGCCGCCCCGCTTGCTTCCGGGCCGTCATCCTTCAGACCTTTCATGGTCAAAGATACGGATACCAGAACAAGAAGCGCTGCAGCCGCCGTCAGCGGATACGCCCATCTACGAACCGGATATCTTTTTGCACATTTTTCCTCATCCTCACAGATCGTCTCAGTCACTTTTTCCTGAGCTTCACGCTCCCGCGAAAGCCGCTTCTCCTCCTCACGGATAGCCGCCTTGGTTCTCTCAATCAAATCTATCGGCGCATGTATCTGAGCTGTCTCTTTTTTATACTGATCTGCATATTGATTTGCCATAATCTATACTTTCCTTTTCCTGTCTGTCAGACTCTTTCGTCTCGCCCGGATACTATCCTGACTCCTCCCGAAGTAAGTCTTTTAGCATCTCTCTTGCACGGTGTAGCTGTGATTTGACAGTACCCTCTTTTTGTTCGGTCAGCTTCGCGATTTCCGCCACCGAAAGTTCTTCATAGTAGAATAAATGCACTGCAAGCCGATATTTGGGTGGAAGCTTTGACACCGCTCCTCTGACAGGATGTACCCCTGGCGGCTCATAAGCTTCCTCGCCCCTGAGCGTTTCCTCGTCCTCTATAAAATCCACATTTTTATTCCAATACAAATTAAAATGTTTTTTCGCACAGTTTACCGTCACCCGGATCAGCCACGCTTTCACATGCTCCCAGGACTTAAGTTCCCCAATATGGCTGACCAGCCGGATGAATACCTCCTGAAAAAGATCATCCGCATCGGTTTTATTTTTCATCTGTGACAGCGCCAGGCGATACACCATGTCGGCATATCTGTCTACCGCATTTTCCGCCGTAATCTGTTCCTCTTTCGTCATAGCGACCTCATTTTGCAATCATTCACCCATGCAAAATACCTTTTCCCGGGCCAAATCATTGCCTTTTCTATAATTAATACCTTCCAGCCTGCAAAAAGGCTGCGAAAGCCTGTATAAACGTCTGTCATTTTTCTGTAACGATGTATAGTATACACGCAAATTTCTTTCCTGTAAAATAGAGTGAAAAGAACTTCTAGCCACTCACAGCAGAGGCTGTTTCGTGGAGAAGTTCTATGTTTCACTCTGGAGAATGCCTAAAATACGGGCATTCTCCTGGACGAACTTGTTCGTCCGTGGATTTTGAGTCACAGCCAAGCTGTGACATGGCAGTTAGTGAAAAAATCACAATTATTTTGTCACCAATCTCATTCTGCTTTCGTATATAGGACAAGAGGCCTCAAAAAAAAGAAAGGAGACACCCATGCACAAAGATGAAACGGATGTCCGTTTGCTTCTTAAAACTCACGGAGACGCCATTTACCGCAGCGCTTATCTTCTTCTTGGCAATCCACACGACGTTCAGGATATCCTACAGGAAGTACTGTTACGTTTTCTGGAAAAAGCTCCTTCCTTCGCGACAACGGATCATGAGCGCGCCTGGCTCTTGCGTGTTACAACGAATTGTTGTATAGATTGTCTGCGTTTTCGCAAAAAGCACAGTTACACGGATCTTGATTTACTGAAAGAATGTCTGCCGACGCCGCAGCAACAAACGCATCTTGAAGAGCTTTACGCATTGCCGGCAAAATGGAAAAGCGTTTTGATTCTCTATTATTTTGAAGGGTATTCCGTGGCGGAGACTGCAAAAATTCTGCGCTTGTCAGAAAACGCCGTCAAAAAACGTCTACAGCGCGCCAGAGATGCCCTGAAAATAGCTTTATCCGAACCGGAAGAAAACCGCAAGGCACAAAACAGGAAATCCATGAAAACACTAAACCAAACGGAATTCTATCACAGAAAGGAGCTTTCATGAACAAAAACGATATAACACAGATAAAAAATGCCATTACAATGCCTGAACAACTGGCCGAAACTCTGACAAAAAGCTGCGCCATGCCTCAGGCAAAACACTATGTCACAACCCGCATGTCCATACCGGCCGCCGCTATGATCGCTGCCTTTTCCATTCTCGTTTGTGGCTCCACTTCTTTCGCCTACAATATCTATCAGGAAAAAAATCTGGCAGTTTTTATGCGAAGCGATCTGTCCCAAACGGAGATTGACCGAATCGGCGAGGAACTTTCCCGGATCCCCGGTGTATCCAACTGTCGTTTCGTATCCGGCGACGAAGCCTGGGCCTCTTTTAGCAGCAACTATCTGGACGCGGAGCTGACCTCCTCCTTTACCGAAAACCCGCTGGCGGATTCTTTCAACTATCGTCTCGGTGTCCGCTTAAATGCCGATACCCAAAAAGTGCGCGAGAAAATTTCCCGGCTGGACGGCGTTCGGCTGGTACAGGATTTTGGAGAATTGAACAACTAGAAAAAAGCGCCCTGAAACACACGGCGAAGACAGCAAAAGTGCGAACCTCCGGTTTTTCCCGCAGTTTCGCACTTTTACCGCTTTATAACGATTATCCTATTGTATGAGTTGTCGCAGAGCTTCCACATCCTCCTCACCGGTCGCCCAGCTTGTGGCAAACCGCACAACAGTATGTGTATCGTCAAATTTTTCCCAAATATCAAACCTCACATGCTCTTTCAGGCGCGTAAGTTCCTCATTCTCCAAAACAATAAACTGCTGATTTGTGGGAGATTCGATAAAAAACCGTTTGTTTTTCTCCCGGAATAACTCTTTTACCTTCTCCGCCATCCCGATGGCATGGGCACTGATCCGAAAGTACAGCTCGTCCGTAAAAAGCGTATCAAACTGCACACCGAGAAGCCGACCCTTCGCAAGCAGCGCACCCTTCTGTTTCGCCATCGTTAAAAAATGCGGCGGCATATTCTTTTTCGGAAAAACCACAGCTTCCCCACAGAGAGCGCCCACTTTTGTGCCGCCGATATAAAACACGTCGCAATAATGCGCAATCTTTGAGAGAGTCACATCCGTCTCCCGGCTCATCAGTCCATACCCCAGCCTGGCGCCGTCCAGAAAGAGCGGAATATGGTAAGCTCTGCACACTTCCGAGATCGATGAAAGCTCCTCCTCCGTATACAATGTCCCGTACTCTGTGGGGTGGGAAATATAAACCATGCCGGGAAACACCATATGTTCGTAACTTGCGTCGCTCCAATAAGCTTTCAGATACGCCGAAAGCTCCTCCACTTCTATTTTTCCCTCATGCCCCATAAGGGTGAGAACTTTGTGACCGCTGTGCTCGATAGCGCCCGCCTCGTGGACACTGACATGTCCCGTCTGGGCCGCGATCACGCCCTCGTAAGACTTAAGCATCGAACTGATCACCACCTGGTTTGTCTGCGTGCCTCCCACAAGGAAAAAGATATCCGCATCCTCGCATTCGCAGGCCCTCCTGATTTTCTCCTTCGCGCTCTCGCAATATTTGTCATTGCCGTAGCCGGAAAGCGGCTCCCTGTTCGTCTCGGCAAGACGCTCCAAAATTTTCTCATGAGCTCCTTGAATATAATCACTCTCAAATGACAGCATATTTTTCTCCTCCCGTCAACAATACTTTCTGGACTGCACCTAATCGCGCAAAACAGGAGTGTCTTTCAACACTCCCACCGGCAAATTCCCATATCTACACAACCGTTTTCTTTAAAAACGACGCCCTCCTCCAAAAGCAGCTCACGCTGCTTCGGCCAGTTCGGCGCAGGGCGTCCGGCATGATTGACCACTCTGTGGCACGGATAATTTCCAAAATATTCAGCGCGGCTTAAAATCTTTCCCACCAGCCTCGCGTTTTTCTCCCTGCCCACCAGTCTTGCAATCTGTCCGTAAGAAGCCACTTTTCCCGGAGGAATCTCTTCTACCGCGCAGAGAACCTCATAAGCAAGCTGCTCACTGAAGCGCATATCTTCGTCCCTCGCATTTTGGCAGGTTCACAGACAGATCCCGCCGCACATGGGTATCCGCATACTCCTCATCGGTCTTGTTAAAATAATCGTACTCACCGCCCTCGGTGTCATCCCAGGTCACATCCACATTATAAAAACCGTCGTCCAGCCAAACAATATTCCAGGCGTGATCCTGCCCCGCGTACCCAGTGCAATAATAACAAGGAATCCCTAGTCTTTGCATCAAATACTGATAAGCCCTGGCGTAACCCGCACACACGCTTTTTCCCTCCACCAACGCGCTGTAAGCACTCTGATTCTTGTCCGCACCCTTTACATACTCGATTTTCTCAATCAAAATATCGTGCAGCCGTATCTCTTTCTCGTAATCGCTCAAATTTTGCAACCGCGTCAAAATGGCGTTGGCCTCGTTATAAAATTCCGAAGAAGCTTCGGCAAGCTCCTCCTTCGTCAAATTAAACTCCAGCGCAAGCTCAGCGCAGATTTTATTCTGGTCATACTTGCAGGTAAACACGGTATTAAGCCAAAAGAGTTCGGGATGATCGTTGTAAACCGCCATAATCACATTTTTCAGTTCCGCTACCGGCACGGCCTCAATAGGCACAAAAGCTTCGTTTAAAACCGTTGCATTGGCAAAAATCTGTCTGTAAAGATGCTGTCCCTTCGCGTCGAGCATTTGGTAGTACGGATAAAGTACCGCGTCAAAGGCAAGGCCGTCTCCCGTTTCACCATAGCCAAGATTACTGGTGTACTCTCCACCCTCCGCATCGGGAAGCTGCTCCGATTTTTCCGTAATGGGCTGATAGCCGGACTTTCCGCTGACTGCCTCGGGAACCTTTACGCCGGATTCCTCCGGCACCTCATAACCGTTCGTTCCTCTGACAGGCTGATCGCCGGACACATCCCCGGAAGTCTCTCTTTCCGGTTCCTCCGGCTGACGCTGCACTCTCTCCCCGGAAGTCTCTTCCGAGTCCTCTCCCGCATCCGTCTCCGGCTCTTCCTCTGCATTTTCTTCCGGGCTTATTTCCGGTTCTTCCTCCGTCTGTGACAGCATATCGGGAAAATTGTCCTCATGCTGTCCGACAAATGAGTCCTGACCGCCCCGCTCCTCTTCCGGCTCTTCCTCCTCTTTGGAAGGAAGCCCGTTCCCCGATGCCAGGGAAGAAAGAGTTCTTGTGATCCCCGGATTAACGGACGATAGCAGGATCAGCGCACACATTAAAACCGTCAAAACTCCTATGCCCGTTAAAATCCCCTTCAGTATCTTCATGGCCGCACCATCTACTCTTCAAACTGTAAAAAACTTCGCTCCGGGTGACTTTCATGTCGCAAAATAATGGCTGACGTGGGGGGAAGCGTCACCTTTATCTTGCCTGAAATTACAGGGTACTCCTTCGGCTCTACGGTGAAACCTTCCATCGATGTCAAAATCAACCGATTGAGCGCACATTCCTTCGGAATACCAAAATACCACACGGAAAGCTCTTTCGTGATTTCATAATCGTTGTTGTTGACGAGAATCACCGACTGACCTTCCCTGTTAAATCTGCCGTAACCGATCACATTGTAATCAGACTCCAAATATTCCAGGGAACCTGTCAGAAATTCTTTATGCGATTTATGAATGCGTATAATCTCCTTATGGAAAGCAATCAGTTCCTGATCCTCATGCCCCCATGGATAAGTCCGTCTGTTATCAGGGTCGGTAAATCCACAGACGCCCGCCTCGTCTCCATAGTAGATCGTAGGCGCTCCGGGCCAGGTCATCTGAATCACCACTGCCTCCCGCAAAACCGCTTTGTTAATACCCTCGTTCGCCGCATGAGGACCCAGGGTATTTGTCCGCCCGACTCTGTGATTCGTCCTGGTGAGAAACCGGGAGTGATCGTGGTTTGACAATTCATTCATAGCTACAAGAAGAGAAGGCATGGTAAAATCAGCGCAGTGATGTCTCATAGCGCCCCAAAAGCTGTCGGCGTTGCCACGCATATCCTCCCGGTAGTCGTCGCTGTGCTTTTGCATGCCTGTCAAAAACCAGGTTACAGGCTCCATAAAAGCGTCGTAATTCATAACCGTATCCCATTCCTGCCCTTGCAGCCAGTCTCTTGGGCTCCCGTAATGCTCGGCAAGAATAATTGCATTGGGATTCGCCGTCTTAACTGTTTTCCGAAATTCCTGCCAGAAGAAATGATTAAATTCCGGGCTGTGGCCAAGATCCGCCGCCACGTCCAGACGCCATCCATCCACATTGTAAGGTGCAGATACCCATTTTCTTCCAATATAAAGCACATAATCCAAAAGGTGTCTCGAATTTTCATAATTCAGCTTAGGCAGAGTGTCATGTCCCCACCAGCCGTCATAGGAGCCGTTATAAGGAAATCTGTTCTCGTCATGGAAGTGAAAATAATCGTGATAGGGACTCTCCTTGTCTATATAGGCACCTTTCTCATAACCTGGAGCATTTTCGTAAATACGCTCTCTGTCCAGCCATTTATTGAAGGAACCGCAATGATTGAACACACCGTCCAATATGACTTTCATACCTCTTCTGTGCGCTTCCTTCACCACTTCGATAAAAAGCTCGTTGCTGGCCTCTAAATTGTCCTTATTGGAAATACGGTTGATGTACCGGGTTGCAAAACGATTTTCCGTCTGCCCCTGGTCTAACAGCTCTCCCTTATCATCCACAATTTTTCCAAAATGGGGATCTATATAGTCATAGTCCTGAATGTCATACTTATGATTGGAAGGCGATACAAACAGCGGATTAAAATAAATCACATCCACGCCAAGCTCCTGCAGGTAATCCATCTTATCAAGGACTCCCTGCAAATCACCGCCGTAAAACTCCCTCACACCCATAGGCGCCGGGTATTTATTCCAGTCTTCCACCCGGACTGTCTTGTCCCCGATGTACTGATACTCATTGGTCAGCACGTCGTTGGACGGATCCCCGTTGTAGAAACGATCCACATAAATCTGGTAAAACACGGCTCCCTTAGCCCAATCAGGCGTCTTGAAGCCCGGAATTACATGGAAAAAATAATACTCGTTAATATCCTTGGTAACACCCCGCCTGTCGTAAAAACAGGAAAGTTTTCCAGCATGTACCTCAAAGTAATAGCTCAGTTTTTCATTCTCCAACTGAACCGTATGCGAGTAGAAATCAAAATGAGCATCCGATTCGGTTTTAAACATGAGATGCTTCTCGCCCTTATATACAAAAAATACCTTGTCAATATTATTCTTCTTTGAACGAAAACGTATGGTAACTTCCCCGTAAGCGCTTGGCTCCGGCGGAGAAACATAATCTTCGGTCATATCCGTAAACAAGGCTTTTCTGTTAAATACAGGGCGCATACCTGCGAGATACTGCTGATTCTTTTCTGCCTTCTGAAATTGATTGATATCCATAATCAGCCTTTCTTTAAAAATGAAGCGATATATAGCTATTTTAGCGTATATATACTGGATATTCAACCCACAATTCGAGAAGAATTAAACTCCTTTTACACACAAATCCGTAAAAGTAAAAAAGACAGCGGTTAAACTGTCTTTTTTAGAGAAGGTATTTCTTTCTTATGGGGTATAGCAAAAACTATATAATGTATTGGGGGGTTACAAGTAGTATATTAGCATACCCCCTGCCTGTCTACAATACCAAGGATTCACAAATATTACAATTTTCAATATCTGAATTTGTGCATTTTATACAATCACAGCTTTTCACCCAGTTCTTCCGGCTGCGGATAAAAGGTATCAAAGAGTGACTCAAACTCCGCACGGCCTATCTTTTCCTTTTCGAGAAGAATCTTTGCGCATTTATGAAGCACATCCTCATGCTTCATAATAATATCCCGGGCTTTCTGATAACATTCATCGATAATCGTCTTCACTTCCCTGTCGATTTCGCCCGACACCAATTCACTGTGGTTCTTCGCGTGAGCCAGATCCCTGCCGATAAACACCTCATCGTCATCGTCGTCATAATTAATCACGCCAATATTGCTCGACATACCATATCTGGTCACCATCCTGCGGGCCGTGTGAGTCGCTTTCTTGATATCGCTGGACGCCCCTGTAGTGATATCGTCAAAGATAATCTCCTCAGCGATCCTGCCTCCCAAAGACACCATGATATCCTCCAGCATCTTACCTCTTGTCAGGAACATTTCATCCTTCTCGGGAAGCGGCATCGTGTAGCCTGCTGCCCCAAGTCCCGTGGGAATGATAGACACCGTATAAACCGGTCCGACATCAGGCAGTACATGGAATAAAATGGCATGGCCCGCCTCGTGGTATGCGGTGATCCTCTTTTCTTTCTCCGAAATGATACGGCTCTTCTTCTCAGCGCCGATCCCCACCTTAATAAACGCCCTCTTGATGTCCTCCTGCCGCACAAAAGCCCTCTTATCCATGGCCGCGTTGATTGCCGCCTCATTTAAAAGATTTTCCAGATCCGCTCCCGTAAAACCGGCTGTGGTCTGGGCAATCTGCTCCAGATTTACGTCATCGCCAAGGGGTTTATTTTTGGCGTGCACATTTAAAATATCTTCTCTTCCACGCACATCCGGGGAAGCTACGGTAATCTTTCTGTCAAAACGTCCCGGACGCAAAATAGCGGGATCCAAAATATCCACACGGTTTGTGGCAGCCATTACAATGATTCCTTCATTTACGCCAAACCCGTCCATCTCCACCAAAAGCTGGTTTAAAGTCTGTTCTCTCTCGTCGTGTCCGCCACCCATACCGGTTCCACGGCGCCTTGCCACCGCATCGATCTCATCGATAAAAATAATACAGGGAGCGTGACGTTTTGCCTCCGCAAACATATCACGCACACGGGAAGCACCCACACCCACAAACATCTCCACGAAATCGGAACCGGAAATGCTGAAAAACGGCACATTCGCCTCACCGGCAATGGCCTTGGCAAGCAACGTTTTACCTGTACCCGGAGCACCCTCCAAAAGCACGCCCTTGGGAATCCTCGCGCCGACTTTTGTAAATTTTCCCGGCTCTTTGAGAAATTCTACGATCTCTTCAAGTTCTTCCTTCTCCTCTTTAAGACCCGCCACCTCATTCAGAGTAATCTTATTTTCTCCGCCCATGGTAAGCCTGGCACGGCTTTTGCCAAAGTTCATCATCTTGCCGCCACCACCGCCGGCATTCTGTGAATTCATCATCACGAAGAAGAAAACGCAAACCACCACCACAATCAAAATCGGCAGCACACTGTTTAAAAACCAGCTCTCCTCCGGCACATTCTCCACCGCGTAGTCGATACCCTGATCTCTGACGACGCTCTCCATCTCCGTCACATCCGTAACATAGAGCGTCTTCTCCTCGCCGTTTCGAAGAATTACCTTTAAGGAGCCTGTAGGCGTATCCTTATTCGGGCAAATTGTCACCACCGCAACTTCATTATTCGCCATTTGCCGTTCAAATTCGCCCCGCGTGTACCCGCTGGTCGGCACCCGCAAAGTACCAACCCAGACAGTAAACAGCAACAGGCAGACAATCACTACAAAATACAGATAAATGCTTCTACCACTTTTGTTCATGCAATTATTCCTCTACTCCAAAATCCGTCATTCAGACTAATCAAATTTTACCATGCCGATATAAGGCAGATTGCGGTATTTTTGATCATAATCAAGCCCATAACCTACTACAAACTCATCCGGAATTTCAAATCCTTTGTAGTCTACCTTTACTTCCACCACCCGTCTCTCCGGCTTATCTAAAAGGGTGCATAGCTTCACATCCTGGGGACCTCTGCTTTGCAGCATGTCAAGCAGATAACTGAGCGTCCGCCCGGAATCCACGATATCTTCAATCACAATCACGTGCTTATCTTTTAAGGATTCATCGAGATCCTTCACAATCCTGACCACACCGCTTGATTTGGTGTCTCCCCCATAGCTGGAAACCGACATAAAATCAATGGACACCGGCACCGTAATGCGCTTGGCAAGTTCACACATAAAAAAACTGCCTCCCTTTAAAACACACACCAGATGCACCGATTTTCCGGCATAATCTCTGGAAATCTGATCCCCGATTTCCTGAATCCGTTTATCAACCTCTTTTTCAGTCAACAAAACCTCTATTCGTTCCGCCATTGTCTCCTCCTTTTAGACGTACCTCCAGAATACGTCTCGTACTTTTTTCCACTTTGTACTGCCTGCTTGCCCGGTATCCCGGTATCCACAGAATATGGGAACCGTCCGCCAGCAAGTACATTTCGCTTCGCTTCACTTTTGGAATCTTTTTATTGATCATATACTGCTTTAAAGTCTGCGTGTGGAGATCATCGTCAATCGCAAAATAATCTCCCGGCCTCCTCGTTCGCAGTAATAAAGACGTAGTTATTTTATCATAATCAAACCATTCCGTATATCTGTTTTCAACAATATTTTGTTTCTTTTCGAAAAAAGAGGGCGCCGACTGCAGGAAATCCGTTCCCCACAGAACAAAAACCATTCTCCCTGTATGAGGAACAGCAATCGTCAGGGGGGAACCGGACGGGTACTGGGCCACCTTGACAGCAATCTCCGGAAAGCCATTCAAAAAATCTGCTGATTTATCTGCATTACCCGCCTCTTTTTGCGCTTCAGCCGCCGTTTGTCTCAGGAGAAGATTATCATACGTCTTAAGCGCTTTGATTCCATAGGGAAGAAAAAGCTCCTTACTGCCATCTTTCTCGATAAGCTCCATCAACGCTTCCAAGTGTCTTGCGGTAATATCCTTCCGATAGGGAGTGAGCCTCTCCAGGGCACGAAGAAACACCCGCTTTCTCATCACGGTATCTTCTTCCTTAAATCCGGCAAGCCGTATTTTGATTGCTCCGGCTATATGATCCGCTCCTTTGGCAACGTTCGACTCTCCGATTCCGTCAATCTCTTTTTCAGGATTTTCTTCCACGTAACGGTCGTATAGTCTGTTTGTCTCCCTCTGCAGATAAGCTTCGGTTTCCGCCAGATTGTCCGCCAGTTCCCCCATATGGGATACCGCTTTGCCGCAAATCTCCTCTCTGGCATAGGAAAGGATGTGATGTCTGATCCGATTGCGGGCGTAAACATCCCCCGCATTGGTGGCATCCTCCTGCCAGGTCAACCCTTTTTCCCTCAGATAAGCCTCAATCTCTACACGTTCCAGGCACAAAAGAGGCCGAATGACAGATTCCCTGACCGGACGAATAGACCCCATTCCTTTTAGGCCACTTCCCCGAAACATGTGGAAAAGCATAGTTTCCGCCCTGTCATCCTGGTTGTGGGCCACGGCGATCTTTCCCGTCTCCTTCGCTTCCGTCTTTTCAAGAACCTTGGCAAAAGCCTGATACCGGAGAAGCCTTCCCGCCTCCTCGCATGACAACTTATTCTCCTGCGCATAGCCTTGCATATCAACTTCCTGCAGGAAAAACGGAAGCTCCCACTTTTGACATAGCTCTTCCACAAAAGCGGCGTCCTCCCAAGCCTCCTCACGGAGGCCATGATTGACATGCACCACCGCCAGGCGAAAGGGCAGTTCCTCTTTTAACCGCATCAGCAGATAAAGCATACAAACCGAGTCTGCACCGCCGGAAATACCTGCAACCACGTAGTCTCCCGGATTGATCATTTGGTGAAAACCCACATATCTTTTTACCTTTTCATAAATTTTGTCCTTCATCCTTCGTCCTCTGCCGCTTTTTCAGGTCGTTTCTTCCTGATCCCATATACCCGTCACAAGCACCGTCATATCGTCACGAATCCGTCCACGGCTCTGTCTTAACGCATAGGCCAAAAGCTGATTCGCTATCTCTCCCGGATTGCTGTATTCTATCTTACCGATAACCTCCGTCAAAATCTCCTCTCCGACACCATCCGAAAACGCATCCGATACACCATCCGATAACATAATCACGTAGTCTCCGCTCTGCAGCATCCGGCTGTGAATTTCCGGCGTTATCTGCCAAAATACGCCCAGTGGAAGATTTCTGGAAGAAAGCCTGTCCACAAGCTGCCCTCTCTTAATATAAGTACAGGCGGCTCCCACTTTCACAAATTCACAGCTTCCTGTATAAAGATCGATATCGCAGACATCCAGAGTGGACATGACCTGTTCCTGCCCTGCTGCCGCCATAGCCCCATTCACCATCTGTACCGCCGATTCTTTGCCAAAACCTGCCTCTATCAACCGTTCCATCATATCAATCACACGACCGGATTCACGACAAGCCGTTTCCCCCGACCCTACGCCGTCCGAAAGAAGAACCAAAAGCCGTCCGGTATCGGCCTCAAAAAAAGAATAACTGTCCCCCGACACCTTTTCCGCCTCCTTCACCGCCCTGGCAAAACCAGTGAGCAGATGATAAGGCGGTTCCTCCAGAAAATAATAGGTGTGAAAATCCACGGCGAGATAAGCAGGGGTATTTTTCGCCACACACAATCTCCGGTTCATAGCCACCGAAAGATAATCCGCAACATCTTCCGTTGAAATATGTTCCGGTTCTCCGAAATGGGTGCGTTTTGCACCCGCCTGTCGCATGGTCAGACTGATTTCCCGATGTCCGTCCTCATGTTCCAGTTCCAGAAACTCCCTGAGCAAAATTCCGGAATCTTTTAATAACGCCGCAATCTGTTTAAAACGCCGCTCTCCCAAAGGATGATACTGGCAGGTTTCCCGGGCTACCGTCGCCATAATATGCGCCATCTCCTTTAAATGCTCTGCCAAAAGCCCCCGACTCTCCTGCAAACGCCTTCTGTAAAGATATTCCTGCCTCTCACCCTGCTCCTCCGGGACGGGCTTGTCCTCCTCCTTTTCCTCAAACAAATCCGCCAGATCATGAAAAGATTCCGCATAGTTCAACAGCCTTTGTCTGCCGTACTCCGATATCCCTTCTATTCTGCTTTCCTCTTTTACCCCTGCTGCCTGTCTTCTCATCACATTTCGCCTCCATATAATGACATCACCTGTCCAAACGGGCGAAAATAGCCAATAAAGCCCGCCTTACACATATATATGAAAACTTTATGCAGTTTATGTCTCAAAATCATGACATACTCATTTCATTCGTGCAAGCACGATTCGTCTTTCATATTCGGTCTGGCTTTTTTTTCGTTCAGCTCACGCCATTCGCAAAATCGCGCTTTCGCGCTTCCCGCTGCTTCCCAGCTTTTTTTGCTCATAACTCGGCGTTCCCTCAGACCTTCATATGAATGCCAAATTCGTGCAAGCACGATTCGTCTTTCATATTCGGTCTGGCTGAACTGTAAATAAAAAGACAGATCTCAGGCTTTGCTAAAATCTGTCTACTTTTCATCTTTAAAGATAATCTCGCCTTCGTACACCAGACCAAGCTTCTCCTTCGCAACTTCCTCAACGAATTTCTTAGTCTGCGTATACTTTCCATATTCCTCAATCTCGTCGGTTCTCGCTTTCTCCGCCTCGATTTCCTGCAAAAGCGCTTCTTCTTTTTCCATATAAATCTGACGCTTTTGACGCAATTCCACACTCTTAAAGGTAACCACAAGCGCCATCATCAACACTACGGTGGTAACTAAAAGCATGGCCAGTCTGTTCTGACGCCCTTTACGATATGCTGCTTTCCTTGCCATGCCTTAAAACTTACCTCTTTTCATGATTTTCGCTGTATCATATAATATGATGATCTAGCGTTTACATAAAATCATTCTAATTGTTTTCTTTAAGGCCGTCAACCGTTTTTTAATAAATTCTTTACATTTTTTCAATTTATTTTTCGCATGAAGAACAAACGTTTTTGCCGCAAAAATCAAGCATTTCAGGGGTTTTAGCACAACTTGTAGGACGCGAAAAATCAACCACATGATCTTGTGTATGCATGTTGACATAACATCTACAAATGCATCTCTGACAAGCATTTTATAAAGAAACATTCCCAAGGTAGCTCCCAGCACGGCAAACCATCTGAGAGTACCGTCGTTTTCCTTATACAGCATATAGAAAACGCCAATCCCGCAGATCAGCCAGAAAAAAAAGTCCTCCACAGATACCAAAGCTGTCCCATGCTTAAAAAGCTTGCGAAGCACCCTGATCCAATCATACGCAAAGGTGATAATCAGACCCATAAAGGCAGAGTGTGTGAAAAAGGTAAGCTCCTGCACGATCTCCTGGCTCATATTCTACCCATCTCCCAATCTCACTTAAACAATCTTGCCAGCAGAGATTCGCCCTTGGCCCCGTATCCTGCAGTTTCCGAGTAAGTAAAGCTGTCGATCCGCCCGTCGATATCCACCTCTCCTTTATCAAGGGAAAGTCTGCTGACATGCAGCTCACCACCCCTTATCATCAGCATTCCCTGTTCCGTCTCCAGCAATATTTCATTTACATCAAAGGAAAGCACATCGTTTACACCCGTTAAAGCGCAGGTTCTTCTGCCTGTAAGCATCAGCTTATGCGGCCTCTTGCCGCCGTTATTCAAATCTTCCATACACGCCCTCCTGTAACCAAGTCTTCGATTGCAAACCGTCACGACTGTCCGGCCCGCTGCGTATCGGAATTATGGTACTGATTCAATGTATGTCTGATTATGCGGGAATATGCCTTTCTTAATATTATTATGTGAGATAACGGAAAAGCTCTTTCGCCTCCTCCTTTCGCACAGTCTCCTGTACGTCAAGCACTTCCACTTTCACTTCTTTATTTCCAAACTGTATGGCAATAACATCCCCGGCCTTTACATTGGCGGAAGCCTTTGCGGGCTTATCATTGATAAAAACCCTGCCGGCATCACAGGCTTCATTTGCCACCGTGCGGCGTTTAATCAACCTTGACACTTTCAGATATTTGTCCAGTCGCATTGTTTTCTCCATTTCTGCGCTGCTCTTTGCGCATAACGAGTTTGTGTCAGGCAACGCGCAGGCACAAATCTCGCGATTGAAAATTTTAATTTTCAATCTTATTCTCCTATACTCCGTGTATACATAGATAAAGCCTGTATGCAGTGCACACAGGCTTCGATAATCTGGTTAAAATTCAATTAATCGTTAAGCATATCCTTCAAAGCCTTGCCAGCCTTAAACTTAGGAGCTCTGGATGCCGCAATCTTCATAACCTCACCGCTCTGGGGATTTCTACCTTCTCTTGCCGCTCTCTTGGAAACCTCAAAAGTACCAAAACCAACTAACTGTACCTTACCGTCTTTTTTCAACTCATCAGTAACCACATCGGTAAATGCCTTTAAAGCTTTCTCCGCATCTTTTTTAGATAATCCTGCCTGATCAGCCATTGCTGCTACTAACTCTGTTTTGTTCATTTGAACTCCTCCCTTATATGAGTTTTCATTAATATAGATGTCTCTCTCTGAAACTGTCTATACATATTTATATCTGCTTTTATATGGCTTGTCAAGCAAAAATGCCATTTTTACGGCTTTTTCTTGCTCTCTGTCCTGTTATTATTTCGCAGATAAAAATGTTTTCCATTCGACTTTACCGGTTCGGCAATACTTCTTTTGTTATGTAGTTTATAACCTATTTTATTATTTCCCGTTATCGGACAAATATTCATAATTCTCAATTAAATCATCTATTTTATCTGTCAATATCTGCTCCTGGGAGATTTTTGTAATTCTGGCCACATCGCTGATGCGCATGAGAAGGTCTGATAAAATTATTTCGACTTTCTGATTTTCCTCCCGAAAATCACAACCCTGCAAAGCCGCCGCCAATTCACATATAGCCGCTGTATCCTCCTCATATGTACTGCTCTTACCATAAAGTTTATCTATCTTTTTCAAAACCTTAGCCGCTCTGGTTAAAGCCGGAAGTTCTCTCGGAATTTCCCTTAAGGGTGATTCGATCCAGTCTTTGCCTTTCTTTTCTTCTTTTTTAATCTCCTCCCAGTTCACCAACACCTCATCCGGAGTGTCCGCATTCCCTGTGCCAAAAACATGGGGATGGCGCCGCACCATCTTATGGCTCACCTCGTTCACCACGTCCTCCATAGTGAAAAGACCCTCCTCAGAGGCAATCTGAGCATGCATGACTACCTGCAAAAGAACGTCGCCCAACTCCTCAATCATGTTTTCAGGGTTTCCTGTCCGGTCAAAAATGCGGATGGAGGCGAGCAGTTCCGCCGCCTCTTCCATCATGCAAGGTTTTAAACTGTCGTGCGTCTGCACCCTGTCCCAGGGACAGCCATTCTCACCGCGCAGGGCAGCTATAATTTTCAGAAATTCTTCGTATGTGTATTGTTTTTCAGACATGTGCGCTCCTTTTTATATAGTCACCAGCTAATCAATAGTGTCCTCGACATGAAATTACATAAATAATTTTCTTCAACGTTCTTTTGTCCTGTGTTTGCCAATAAAGATAGTCATCCCAGGCTCTGTCCTCCCACAGCAGCTGTATTATTCCTCCATCTCCGATAATTCACGTTCCGCAAAATGGGCTCTCCCCTGTGCAATATCTTGTGCAATTTTCTTCAAATAACGCATATTGCTTTCAGAATAAAACGGATCAACACTGACATCAAACGGAATTCTTTTTTCTCGGCTCACTTTTTTTGCAAAAATAGTGAACGCTGTCGTCATCGACATACCCAGTTCAGAACATGCCTGCTCCATATTCTTTTTTAAATCTGCGTCCATGCGAAAATTCACATTTACTACCTGTGCCATAATAAATACTCCTTTTTTATTTATTATAAATCATTGTAATGCAAAATTCAATTATTTTCATTACTATATCATTACAATTTTAAAAACAACTCAGCGCCCAAATAAGGATGTATATCTCCATTTCAGGCGCTGTCTCTTTGTTATGTATTATGTACAGTTATTTAAATAATGATTTAAAGAAATTGCGGATCGGATGGGATTGCTGGTTCACTGTGACGGTTTCCGTCGTCAGCTCTGTGGAATCATCAGGTTCTGTTCCGGTAACATTTTCGTTACTCCCTTGTGAACCTTCTTCGCCCTCATTGTTGCCATTTTCTGTTTCGACGTCGGTTTCTTTACCGTTCGATTCGGTTTCAGAACCCGTACTCCCACTATTGCCCCCATTTGAGTTATCAACTTCTCCATCCGGACTAGGTGGCTCTCCTGTGTTGCCTCCGGAAGGATTGTCTGGATTTTCTGGATCTACCTTATCTTCATCGTCCTTGCCTTCATCATCCTTATCTTCATTATCTTCATCGGGATCTTTTTCATCTTCCCCGTTATCAAAGTGTTTTTCTTCCAGCTCACAAGGGACAGGATCTCTCTCTTCCGAATTTAATTCAAAGCTCTGACTAAATTTATGATAACCTTCCGCTTCTATATATATAACATGCGAACCATACTTCAATTCCAACGCTTCATTTATATTTACATCTTTTCCGTCCACGGTACATTTGGTAATCTTATCCTTGGCTTCTGACGGCGTAACCGTAAAGCTCACCTTCCCGGACGGCAGCGGCGCTTCCCCTGTCGATTTTGAGGTAGTCGTATTGTCCTTATCCTCATCCTTATCGGAGGAACTCTCCTTTTCCAGAGCCGAGAAAGAAAAAGTCTCGTCCTTTTTCGAATTATCCAAATAAATGGTGTAAGTTTTTGTCTTATAGCCGGTCTTTTTCAGGGTAATTTCATGTCTGCCCGGATCTTTTGTAAACCGAACGGGAGACAATCCCACATAATTGCCGTCCAAATATACTTCCACTCCCTTTGGAGAGTCAATATACACTTTATTGCTGCTGGAAGGGTTAAGCGCATTCGCACTGATCGACGAGAGCGTATTATCGCTGACGCTTGATTTAGGCTCAACGGTATCCAGCGTATCTTTCCAGGGAATCCGCGACGTGGAATTATCGCTCACGGAATTTCTGTTGTCATCTGTCTTGCGGGTTTCCTCCAATTTAAAGGAAATAGTGGCATACTCGGAACCAACCTGTATATGCCTTGTCAAGGTATCGTAACCGCTCGCCTGCGCCTGCACCTGGTGGATACCATATGGCAGTTCCACCACCTTACTGATATCCACCGGTTTGCCGTCCACACTGACTTTAGCGGTTTCCGGCGTAACCGAAAAGAGAATCTTCCCGGTGGCATCCTCCGCCACCTCCAGATCGCTCACGTCAAGCACTACTTCCTTGTCACGTTCAATGGTCACATCCTTAACACAACCAACGTTTTTATTGCTGAGCACCACCTGATAACTTCCCTCAGGCACGACCAGAAGCATGTCCTCCTTAATCTGGCGAATAACCCTGTTTCCAACCTCAATCCAGCCGCCCAAAAGAGGCTGGTCATTTTTCAAACGCAGATACCCGTGACCTCTGTCGACACTGACACTGTAAATCTCATGGTCAATGCCTGAAATGGTAACCACATCCTGAGACACAACCTCCCCTGTCTCCACACGATGTCCCTCCGATAAAACTACCACGCCGTCCGGCAGAGAGTACGTTTGGGAACCAATGCTGGCGGTCCTGTTAGCTCCGACCAGATCATAGTTGTCAACGCTGTCATACACCCACGCATCGGGAGAAAGCTTAATACTAGCAAGTTTTTTCTTTCCTTTCAGGAAAGTGACATCCACCACGTCCCCCGCTTCGATCTGGGAGATCGTCATGGGACTGTCATACTTATCCTGCACATAGGTCGTTCCGTCATAATAAAGGGTATACTGTTTTCCCGTATCCATATTGATAAGGGATACCGCTTTATTATTCAAATCAGTGGAAAGAACCACCGCTGTATCTGCCGAATCAAAACTCCCAACCGTAGACAGCGTAAAACCGGTATCCACTACATTTGTCTTTTCACCCTTCTCCATCGCGTTTCCAATATTGTTCGCCTCTGAAGTACAGCCGGTCAAGACAAGCGCAAACAACGACAACGCCGTAACCGTTCTGGAAATTCTTCTGTGCATCCTAATCATTTTTACCTCCATTCCGAAGCATCTTATGCCGGGAACCAATTTATTGTATTTGGAAAAACTTACATCTTATGATACACAGGACGGGAACACACTCTTTAAAAAGAACTGCTTTTCTCTCTCCTGCGCATATAATTTTTCAATTTTCTCCATATTTCTTCCGGGAATCCAGGCTTTGCCGCTGTTATAGTAAAAATTTACAATCTTCCAGAACTTCTCCGGATAGGCAAAGCGGTAGTAAAGCTGCCTGTAATCCTGTTCTCCCAAAGGCTTGATTTTATTATACTCCGCAAGAAGCATATCTCCAAGCGTCTGCGACCAGTTATTTTTTTCCAAAATCTTACGCATAAACAAATATAAATCCCTGACAGGATAATCCCTGATACATTTCTCAAAATTGACAAGCACATTGCCGTTTTCAGTCTGTATGATATTATGATACTGGTAATCGCCATGACATACAACGGAGAACGCCGACGGATTCTCCTCATAGGCATAATAACTCAATTCCCCCGTAATTTGCAAGGCAATATCCATAAAATAGTCATAATGTCTCATCAAATAAATTTCAAAATCCGTCTTCTGACTCTTTTCCCGCAGAAATTTGCGAACCTTTTTCAGTTCACGGTTATGCTTCTCATACTCGTTCTCGATATGAAAAACGGGCTGTCCCTCCAATATCCCGCTTCCCGAAAGATCACAGACTCCATGAAGGCGCGCCAGCGTATGAATCGCCAGACAGCACTCCTGCATATTCCGGTGATCACATTCGCGACCCTCACAGTAGGTCTTTACAATATAGGCAGACCGATCCTGATCCCGGACAATCAACTCATCCTCTCTTGTCCGCAAAATCGTTTCCGCACGCACGACTCCGCTCTCCCGGATATGGTTTAACAGCAACTCCTGAAATCCCACTTTTTCCACCGGACCGCTGTATTCCTTCATAATAAGCAGACCTCGGTCCGATTCACATAGAATTGCCCCGCGTCCCTTCCAGGTACGACGCACCTCTATCTCATATTGTTCCAATAAACTGACAGCTCTATCATTCACGTAAATACCCCCTGCCTGGCTCTGACTGTTACATCTTATGAACCGCAAGGGATTTTCATTACAATTCTTTAGATAACTTCAAAAGAATCTCTCTTGTATTGAGATCAGGATCTTCTAACACCTTATCTAAAAGCGCGGCGAGGGTTTCCCCGATCTCCCTGCCAGGCTGCATTCCCTCCGCAATCAGATCGCTTCCCGAGACAGCCAGATCTTTCAAAGTAACCGCATCTCTTCGGGTTAATATCTCCTGATACAGTTTTTCTATGTAGGCCACCTTCGCGAGCTTTTCCTCACGCATATAATCGCTCTGCGCACTAATATCCGCGCGCCTTACCGTAAATATCATGGCGAAAATATTTTCTCCCATACGATTCATGGCACGGCGCACGCCCGCCTGTGTTGGGGCGATATCATAATCATGGTACAACACCAACTTTGTCACCTGATCGATGGTATCATTATCGAACTTAAGACGACGCATCGCCTTTCTTGTGATCTTTTCTCCCTCAAAAGGATGTTTTTTGTTATGGGTCGTCCCGTCCGGGTCAACGGTCAATGTCTGCGGTTTTCCGATATCATGGAAAAGCATTCCAAGGCGCAGTACCTTGTCAGGCTGTACCCCCAGCATGGAATGAAGAATATGTTCTCCCACATTATAACAGTGGTGCTTGTGTCTCTGTGGCGTCTCCATACAAAGATCAAACTCCGGCAAAACCTGTGCCGTAATGCCAAGCTCGTATGCAATCCGAAGATAATCGGGGTGAGGAGACGTCGCCAGCTTCACAAGCTCCGTCTGAATCCGCTCCGCACTGATTTTTTGCAGATTGAAAGCAAGTTTTTTTATCGCCTCGCCGGTAATCTCATCGATCCTATAGCCGAGCTGTGCGGAAAAACGCACCGCGCGCAACATACGAAGGGCATCCTCTCCAAAGCGCTCCCCGGCATTTCCCACACAGCGAATCACCTGATTTTCCATATCCGAAATCCCGCCGTAAATATCTACCAGACCGCTCCGATCATTGTAGGCCATGGCGTTTATCGTAAAATCCCGCCGCCTCAAATCCTCTCTCAAATTCGCGGTAAAGGTCACTTCATTCGGATGCCGGCCGTCCTCATACTCACCGTCAATCCGGTAAGTGGTCACCTCAAATCCTTCCCCCGCAAGCAATACCGTCACAGTTCCATGCTTAATACCTGTATCCACGGTTCTCGGAAAAAGATTCTTGATTTCCCCCGGTTTTGCCGAAGTAGTGATATCCCAATCATCAGGCTTTCTTCCAAGAATGGAATCCCGGACACAGCCGCCTACCGCATAGGCTTCATACCCTGCCGTTTCCAAGGTTTCTATAATTTTATGCACTTTCTCTGGCAACTGTATCCGCATGAAATTCCTCACTCTAGCCTCCATGTCTCAACTCAGTGCAGAGAATGCCCGTATTTTGGGTATTCTCCTGTGTGAGACTTAGTACTTCTTCGCGAAGCAGCCTTTGCTGCGAGTGATTAGAAGTACTTCTCACATTAAGGCCAGGGCTTATCCGATGCCCGGGCCTTTAAAAATTTGATTTACATTTTCGAGATGAAGATCCGGCTCCTCATCTTCCGCAAGAGAGTTTACAAGACTGTCCATTTCCTTCTTTGACAGCACACCACGGCTTCTCTCCACAAATTCCTTTTTCTCGTCGTCTGTCATATCCACAAAACGATCCATAGCTGCTCGATTGTTTGCAAATGCCAGCCCGAGGCCGACAGGTAACGTATTATAATCCATTCTTTCATCCCTTTCCTGCATTTGACTTGTCATCAGTCATAGCTTGTACATCGGGATGAATTGTTATTCAACATACAAAAAGAAATTCCGATTGTAATGCCATATTACATGTCAGCTTAACGTCGCAATACCCCGCAGTCTGATATCCTCACAGGACGCCGCTACCAAAATCTCGTAATCGCCCGCATTTGTGATAAATTTATGCAACTGCTCGTCAAAACAGGCGAAATCTTTCTGTTTTAAAACAAGGCAGACTTTGCCCGAACGCCCCGCGCCAAGCTCCACCTTGGCAAAAGCCTTTAATTCTTTATCGGGTCTGTTCTCCTTTGCCGCAATGGGAGCAATATAAACTTGCGCAATTTCCGCTCCTGCCCTCTTTCCGATATTTTTGACCGTAAAGGTCAATTTTATATTTTTACCTTTTTCCGCTTTCAGCGTGAGGCCGCTGTACTCGAACTCGGTGTAAGAAAGGCCATGGCCAAAGCAAAAAGCCGGAGCGATCCTCTGTCTGTCAAAATGTCGGTATCCAAAATACGCCCCCTCCTCTAAAGAAATGGTGTCCCATGCGCCAAACTGTCCGTTTTTCGCAGTAGCACAATCCTCATATTTTGCGGGAAAAGTCTCCGCCAGTTTTCCGGAAGGGCTCACATTGCCAAAGATAATTTTTGCCAGCGCATTACCTGTTTCCATGCCCGCGTAATAAGTCCACAATATCGCCTGCGCCTGCTCCCGCCAAGGCATTTCCACAGGAGAACCGCCCACAAAAGTCAGTATCGTATCTTTTCTTACTTTTAAAAGCGCCTCAATCAATAAATCCTGTTCATATGGAAGTTTCATATCAGGCCGGTCAAAACCTTCGACATCGAACTCATGATTCAGGCCGCCCACAAAGATAACGGCATCCGCGGTCTTTGCGGCCTCCAATGCCTGTGCAAACAGTTTTTCGTTTTTCTCATGAACCTCTTTCTTTTCCTGTTCCAGCTTCGCAAGCCGCTCCTCATTTCCCCTGCGATAATTCTCGTCTTCATGCGCTTCATCCCGGACAGCCCTTCCAAGATTCGGATCTCTGTCCTCGCTTACGCTTGCGGCCTGCCAATTTTCACTCCCGTTTGCTTTCTTTTCAGGCACATAATACCCCTGTACATATTCTACCTTCGTATTTCCTCCAAGATACATCTTGAGTCCCGCCAGCGGGCAAATCTCATAGAGCGCCTTTATCTCCGCGCTGCCGCCGCCATTGGAATGGAGAGTCGCCGCGTTTGCACCGATAACCACTATCTTTTTTATTTTTTTTGCATCCAAAGGCAGTGTGTTTTTGTCGTTTTTCAATAAAATTATGGATTCCTGTGCCGTACGAAGAATGGCTTTTCGGTGTTCCGGCAGATTGTACGCGCCCGCCTTGCGGGAATCCTTCTTTGCCCCGATCATTTTCAATCGATACATCATGCGCAGGAGATTTCTCACCTTGGCGTCTACCACATCGAGGGAAATCTCGCCTTTTTCAATTGATTCTTTTAATGGATTGGCAAATTTATAGTCATCAAAATCCGGAAAGATCGACATTTCCAAATCCATAGAACATTCTGCCGCTTCCTTTGTTTTATGTACGCCTCCCCAGTCGCTAATAACCACACCGTCAAATCCCCATTCTTCTCTCAGAATTTCATCCAACAGCCTTTTATTCTCACAACAGTGGAAACCGTTGATTTTGTTATAAGCTCCCATGATAGAGTAAACGCCCGCATCCTGTACCGCCGCCTTAAATGCAGGCAGATAGATTTCATAGAGCGTCCGGTCATCAATCCGCTCATCCACCATCTGCCGGTCTGTCTCCTGAACATTAGCCACAAAATGCTTGACGCAAGCAGCCACGTCATTTTCCTGTACACCTTGTATAAAAGGTACTGCAAACGCCGCCGTGAGAACCGGGTCCTCGCTCATATACTCAAAGTTCCTGCCACAGAGAGGATCTCTCTTAATATTAATACCAGGCGCTAAAATCACATCCTTGCCGCGCCCTCTTGCCTCCGCACCAAGCACATGCCCCATTTCGCGGGCAAGCTCTGTATTCCAGGTGGAAGCAAGCGCACTGTTGCTTGGCAGATAAGACACCATATCATCCTGATTTCCTGAGGGAATCCAACGATCATTCATAAACTCCGCGCGCGTCCCCATCGGCCCGTCCGAAGTTTCGACCGCAGGAATCCCAAGTCGCTCTACCGCCCCGGAACGGAATAGAGACGCTCCATGGATCATGGAAATTTTTTCGTCTAGAGTCAGCTTTTTTATCAGCTTATCTATCTCCTTCTCCCTTTTTTTATCATTGCTTTTCTCATTTTTTTTCAACATATGACAGTGTCCTTTCTTTCCCTGTTTTTAAACCGCAAAGATAAGTGATAAAATATATTAAGGTAAGTATAGCGGGAAATTCTTTCACATACAATTCCTTTTTTACTTTATTTCGGACTTTAAAACTTCTCTTCCAATTCTTTTAATGAATCCGCACCCGCATCCGGTTCAATCCCCTGTTTCCCGGCTCTGTATTCCGAAGGCGTACAGCCGTATACTTCCTTAAAAGACTTGGAAAAATAGCTCATCTCCTGAAAACCGCAGCTTTGTGCAATAACAGAAATTTTTTCTGTGGAGAGCTGTAGTTTCAAAGCCGCCTGTTGGAGACGATAAGATTTTAAATAGGCAATCGGCGTCGTGGCGATAGTCGCCCGAAAACATCGGATACATTCTCTCACACTGACAGCGCAGGCAGCGGCAATATCCTCTATCAACAATTCTTTATCATAGTTTGCCTGGATAAAAGTCAGCATCTCCTTAATTCTGGCATTGTCCCTCTGCTCTTTACCAAAAATCTTTTTGTTTGCGGTGGACTGATTCTCTGAAAGCAAAGCGATCATTTTTGAAAGCTCATTATGAATATACATTTCGTAACCATACTCTTCCTGCTCCGCTAACTGCCAGACCACGGCAATACTATCCAGTATCTTTCTGTTCCACTCTGTTTCCGGCTTCAGGCAAAAACCGGGACTTCCTTGATTTTCTATAAGGGGCTTCACATATTTCTGCCAGATAATATTATCCATACTGCCGCTGACTGCAAGCGGATGAAATACGATAGAATGAAGTTCACAGCACGCCCCTTCCATTGAATTTGCAGAATGCAGCACATTGCTGTTTATAAAAAAGCCCTCTCCGCAAGCAATTTTTTGTCTCGCGGAACCGATCTCTACCGTCATCGAACCAGCCACAACCAGGCCAAGTTCCAGCTCATTGTGCCAATGCCATGGAATTTCATCCGGAGGAAGCTGATCCATATAGCAAGCCACCGGAAAAAGCCGAGTCCCATGCTCCCTCAGTTCCTCTCCCTGTATGTTTGTCTGCACACTGCATGGATATATCATAGTCATTCTCCATTTCTGCCAGGCTTGCGAATTTAATTAGCTTATAAATTCTATTTTTGGCAATTTAATCATATATTTTGCCTATTTATTTCTACCATTTATTATTTTTTGAGTGATATAATCATATCACAAGATAACAAAGAAAAAAAGAGAAACATAAAATTTTCATCAAATCAGGAAGGAGAGATGATTATGTATAAGATCAATATCAGAAGAATTAAAAACACGGATAAATTTATCAAGATGGTGGAAAACTGCCGCGGCTGCGTATTTTTACAGCTTCCAAATGAAATGTTTTGTGACTTGAAACAGAACAAAGAGGCGTTACAGATGATACGCATGATCAATCCCAATGAATTCTGGCTGGATCTTTTTCTGACAGATGCACAGGACAGCTATACTTTTATGGCTTATATGGTAGGCGCGGGGGCATAAAAGCCCCCGTTCTTATCTACTCAACGATCAGACCATGTTCGACACAGTAATGATAAATCCCGTCATCCGCGACACTTCCGCATATATCATCGGCCACCGCTTTCAGTGAATCTGACGCATTTGCCATCGCGACGCCCACACCTACTGTCTGAATCATATCAATATCGTTATTTCCGTCCCCAAAAGCAAGCGCTTCCGATTTTTGAAGATGATAATGAGCAAGCACTTTCTCGACCCCGATCCCTTTTCCGCCATTTGCCGGAATGATATCGACCGCCCTGTCCCACCAGGCCGTAATCTTTGCGTTTTTCACATCCCGGAGCAGCGCCGGATATTCACTCTCACAACCTCCGCACATAATCTGGTAAACTTCTTCCCCTTCTATCATCTTATCAAATTTTTCAGATACATCCACTTCCAGTTTGGCAAGGGCAAAATAGTCCACAAGATCTTTGTCTCTCCCGTTAGCTGCTAGCTTTTTTGTCGTAGCGATCGATACCGGTCTGTTTATTGATGCGGCATTTCTGACAATCAATTTAGCATCTTCGGTCGGTATTGGTGTTTTATAGATAACCTGCTGCCTGTTATAACAGTATGAACCGTTAAAGGTGAGAAACACATCGGCTTCCCACCCCTCAAAATGTGGCACCGTTATCGGTGATCTCCCTGTCGACAGGCAGAGAATAATATTTCTCTCTTTCAATTTAGTCAATGCCTTCAGCGTCTTTTCCGAAATCCGTTTCTTCTGTATATCAATCAGCGTACCGTCGATATCAAAAAAAATAATTTTTATATTATCCAAATTCATGTCCGCCTTCCTCCTTAAATGTATAAATAACTCTAATCTTCATATGTCTGCTTCACATCCGTAAAACGGATATAGCTCACTCAGTTTATTTCTCCCCCGCGGTAGCAGCCAAGGTCATACAAGCATGACTTTGGCTATTTGTCCGCAGAAATAAAAAAATTTTCTCAGAAACATTGACAATACTTGTAGAAATGTTGTAATATATTAGTTGTTCATAAATCGAAGCGTGGCTCAGTTTGGTAGAGCGCTGCGTTCGGGACGCAGAGGTCGCAGGTTCAAATCCTGTCGCTTCGACTTAGAAAAGACGAAAACATCAGGTTTCTTGAAGATCTGATGTTTTTCTTTTTTTGCCTTACATATCTTGTTTTTCCAACACTTTTCTAACATTTTAGATTGCCTGACTAAACTTTCTGCCCATCTTATCACCGATATCCCGCTTTTTCGATTCTTTGACCTTGACATATATGTTCATGGTCGTGCTCGCATCTGCATGTTCTACCCACTCTTGTATTTCCTTCACACTATAGCCTTCTTCTAGCAACATGGACACACAGCTTTTTCTTAAATTGTGAAATGTAAGATCAGACGATAAATGTTCACTCTGTCCTACAATCTTCTTAAAAGCCTTCGTTACATAATTGGGAGAAAACGGGCGACCATCCTGCCAGGTAAAAATATAATCACTGTCTTGATACTCATTTCCAAACAGTAATCTATTCTTCTTCTGCCTGTTTCTCATCTCAAGTAACATATTGCCGATGTAATTATGTAATGGATATGTACGGTAACTAGCTTCTGTTTTCGTGGTATCTTTCGCAATCTTTTCTTTTACCTTTATCACAGTATGATTAATCTATACGTCATGCTTCTCAAAATCCACCGCGCTCCATCTTAACCCAAGGGCTTCCGATCTTCTCAAACCATAGAATAAGGTAACAATAATCATTTCTTCCAGCACATGCCCTTGAATTTCCGAGAAAAGTATCTTCAAATCCTCCGCATCAAGAAATACCTCTGCTCTAGCTGATTCCCGCTTTTTATTAGGAACAGGTATATTTTCTGCCGGATTATATGGTATATCACTTAAAAGGGCGGCGGTATTTCACCACAATCCCTATATCTATCGTACTATAACATTCCCTTCTGATTTTGCCCATTATAGAGAAATCTTCGTACCTCCATAATTAAATCCTTCGGATCATCATCTATTACAACATAATAAATAGTATAATTATCCACATAAATACGATAATAAGTATACTTACGCTCCCGAATGGAGTGATATGGTTCAAAAGATTCCGCAACAGGAAGACGCTCTAAAATAGCCGCCTCCACTTTATCCAGTAAATCATTTGCCGCTTTAGGATTCTTCAGCTTCTCTGCAATATAAGTCACCTTTTCGTCCAGTTCCTCATAAAAAAGCGGTAAATATCGCAATCTGTATCTTTTATTGAGCATCTATTTTCCTCCGCAGACTTTCAAAAACTTCCTCATGGCTCATTCTTCTGCTGTCCACTTCTGCCATTCTGTCTGCCTCATCTAACGCCGCTTCCACCCCATCAGTTAATTTAGAATACATATCCAAACTGAGTACCACCATTGCACCGTACCCATTTTTGGTAAGATACACAGGTTCCCCAGTATTTACAATTCTTTCAATATCCGGAAATTTGTTGCGTAAATCTGAAACGGGTCTGATCTGAATCATAATTTTTCTCCTTATCATTATTCTATCATAATTCTATCATTTTCTTTATTGTACCTTGCTATTCTTCAAAAAGCAATGAAAAATTATTCCTCTAATCTTCCCCATTTCCTTTTTATTTTTTCTTTGTACTATCCATCCCATCATCCAGCCCCAACCGATACCCGGCTGATCCATATATCGCCATACAATGATTCGCCGTAGACAGCGCGTAGTCAACGACTTCTTTTTGCTCTCCATTTAATCCTGTCGCTTCTAGTTCCTCACAAGCCTTATCATGTTCATTCATAGCAATTTGGTATAAATCACTGTTCCTCAATGATTCTTCCAAAATGCCCTGCATCCTTTCCTTTACCAAAATATCTAATAATTCATCTCGCGTCATGCTCTCCCCCTGTCCTTTCCACACAAATACTATATGGTGCCGTCATTTTGACATTATAATAAAGTCAATGAAGGTTGCCTTATGAAAACTGATACTGCCAAATTTACATTAAGAACCGATCCTGATTTACTGAAGAAGTTTCATTTTGTAGCTGATTATAACGGACGCTCTGCCAATCGGGAATTAGAAGTCCTTATGAAAAAGCATGTTTCCGAATTTGAAAGCGTTCACGGCAAAATAACCTTTGAATAGGCATTTTACCCCTGTTCGGTGATCAGTTCGGAAGAATGCCGTACTTATCACGTTAATTTAAATGCACTCAAATCCTGTCGCTTCGACTTAGAAAAGACGAAAACATCAGGTTTTAATAAAATCTGGTGTTTTCTTTATGCAATACATTTTAACATTTTAGATTGAACAAGAATTTATCATGATTCTGTCATTTTTCTATTTTACTCATTCATTCTTTAAAAAGCAATTAAAATAATTTCTTTACTTTCAGTATCTCTAAAACAAGTTCTATCCCATCTTCCAATCCCTGCCGATACCCAACTGCTCCGTATATCGCCATACAATGATTCACCGAAGACAACGCTTCGTCAACGGCTTCTTTTTGCTTCCCGTCTAACCCTGCTATCTCTATCTCTTCACAAGCTTTATCATATTCTTTCATTGCCGCCTGATATGAATCATTTTTTCTCAATACGTCTTCCAAAATGCCTTGTGTTCTCTCTTTCACCAGGATATCTATCAATTCACTTCGCGTCATTCTTTTCCCCCTGCATTTTCTACACAATAATAAGGGCATCATCCCTATATCTCTCTATAGGTATTGATGCCCTTTTCGGAATACGTTTATTCTTTTTTATTTCGCCATAAATCCATCTTTTATGTCGTCCCCGATCAGGGTACTTCTCTCAAGCATCCACCCATAGCAGGTTGCAGGATACACATGGTAGTTGTTAATTTCACCTTCCACTGAATAATATACGGTATTCCCGTTTATCTCATAATTGTCCATTTCACAGACATCATAATCTTTCTGCAAAATATAATAAGGATCTGTCAGACTATGCTTCACAAAAACGCCCGCATCTGTAATATATTGATCCCAATAAGGACTGACTGACACAAAAATACAAAATACGAATCCCCCGGTCAATATACTGTAAAAACCACTCTTTTTCTCATTCAAATATTCCCCGGCAGCTATCATAATAACCGCAAAGAGAAAAGCAAGTCCGTATCTGATAAAAGGAGCCATAAAAAACCATAAAATGAGATTTCCCCATACGGCAAGATGGAGCACTGCCATATGTAAACGAAGCTCTTGTTTTTTTATGATTCTTTTCAATACAATTACAAACTGCAATACCGCGGCAAGCGCCGTTCCTCCGAGAAACATCCGTTCATATCTGGCCTGATGGCTCCACCAAATGGGAAACCACTTTGACAAAGGCCAATCCGTTTTTTCCACATCATACAGACATCTTCCCCACACCTTAATCTGGTTGGCATCCACAAGCATATATTGTCTCGGAACTTTCCATTCTGCCTGAAAAATATCAATGCCGTCAAATGGATACAAAAGCCATCCTGAAATGAAATAATTTCTGATCAAAAAAGGAACCAAAATAACACAACCGCACAAAACATATCCTGCGATTTCTTTCCACTTTTTCTTTTTTATCAGGCATACAGCCGGATAAATGGCAATCAATACAAGCAGGCACGCGGAAAATTTTATAGTTGTGACGTAAACTGCCGCGAGAGACAAAAGAGCAAATATCGTCTCATTTTCCTTTTCATGCAAATTGTCACACCACTCGGCTATAACGAACAGTACGACAAACATTGCCGCATAATCAGTAGCCGGAGACATGATACGCGTCGTATTTACCAGTGCATAAAATAAAATACCAACTTTCATCATATCCGCCACATGATCTTCATGCCGTTTGAAATCCTTCAATCCACGAAACGCATACAGACACATAATTATTTCCATAAAGCCGGTAGTAGTATGCAGGGAACGTCCAAAGAGCCAATTTAGGCTGAATATGGAAGCAAATGCAAGATAGGAGCTGTTGTATGCATAGTGAAGCTGCAAATTACCGGCTCCCTTGATCAAACCATACTCTTCGTACAGTCTGATCGCGGCCGCGTGATAAATATTGGTATCGGTATGAAATTCTCCTCTGGAAGTAAAAAACGCTATAAAAATAATAAAACAAATATAAAAAAAGCCTTCCCATGAACATAAAACAGGACTATATTTGCTCCAAAGTGTGCGAATCTCCTGCCGCTTTAAATATCCGATTGACAACGCCCCTGTCAGAAGAATTATATGGGCAAAGCAACCTATCTTTGCAAAAATACTGAAAAATTCAACATATACCGTAATCGCTACAATACCCGCAACAATATAATGAATCCATGAATATCTGATATTTTTGGCAAAGCTTAATATTCCGATTCCTGCCAATGTGCAAAGAATAGAAATATAAATCCAGCTTAACAGTACGACAAGCATAAAGAAGCCACCTCTTAATTAGAGTACTTTTTTAATTTCTTCTTCCAGCTCTCCCGGTTCTACGGCACCCACAATCGTGCCGGCCACTTCACCTTTTACAAAAATCTTCATATTGGGAATATTCATAACACGGTATTTTCTGGCAAGGCCGTCCTCTTCATCTATATTACATTTCCCGACCTTCATCTTTCCGTCATACTTCGAAGCCATCTCCTCAATAACCGGCGCCATCATTTTACAGGGAACGCACCAGTCCGCATAGAAATCAACCAATACAGGGATTTCAGAATTTAATACTTCACCTTCAAAATTTGCTGTTGTAAATTTGTACTCCATAGCTCATCCTCCATTTCTTATCGTGCAATCACGTATTTATAAATAGGGTTTCCTTTCGAGGAAAACCGTTCCTCGTACTCTGTCATGACATTATCCCGCATCATTTCTTCGTCATGATGAAGATCTTCCGTCATCTGTTTTAACTGCCATCCCGCCGGTTCTAACTCCTCCAGGGCAAACCGGAAAAGATCGTGATTGTCCGTTTTAAATTCAATCACTCCGTCCGGTATTAGTATTTCATTATACCGCTGTAAAAATTCACGGGAAGGAAGTCTTCGTTTTGCATGTCTGTCCTTCGGCCATGGATCGGAAAAATTCAAATAAATCCGATTCACTTCACCTGTATCAAAAACAGACGTAATTTCCTCCGCTTCCATACGTATAAAATAGAGATTTGGCAGAGGATCCGCCTCCAGTTTTTGTATACCCCGAATCAGTACGCTCGAATACTTCTCGATGCCGACAAAATTCATATTTGGATTTAGTCTCGCCAAATCCATAATGAACCGACCCTTTCCCATTCCGATTTCAATTCGGATCGGATGATCGTTTCCAAAAACCTCCTTCCATTTCCCCTTGCATTCCTGCGGATTATGTATCACATAATCACAGGCTGCGATCACTTCTCTCGATCCTGTAACGTTCCGTAGCCGCATAATTAATCACCATCTCAAGTATTTTTCATTTTTTGCATATCTGTAGTATAACATAAAATTGCCAAAATAAGTATTTTTTGTGAAATTACTACTGTTTTAGAAAAAAATAGTGTATGATGGTAACAGTTTAGTCTTACACTATTCATAATTTATCCCATTTATCATATACTTATTATCATAGAAAGGTTATGCTATATGCTTTTATATAATAAAAAATATTTATCTGTATCCAGGCGTTCGATCAGCCTGATTCTCTCTTTTTTCCTGTTTTTCTTTGGTTTTTGCGGCAATATTATAGACGCGCAGGCAACCGATTTAGAAGAAATGCAGGAGGAAGCGCAAATCCGTAAAGCTCTTCCCATACAGTCCAATGAAATCGATAACTGGCCTGTCGGTCCTAAGGTGAGCTCCCAGGCCGCCATTCTGATGGATGTCAATACAGGCGTGATTCTCTATTCAAAAAACATACATGAACGACTTTATCCGGCCAGTACGACAAAAATAATGACTTGTCTTCTGGCAATGGAAGAAGGAAATTTAGACGACATGGTAGAGTTCAGCCACGATGCCGTTTTCAGTGTGCCGACAGACGGATCAAAAATGGGAATGGATGCCGGAGAATCCATCACGCTGGAGGAATGTCTCTACGGAATCATGGTGGCTTCCGCCAATGAAGCCGCCAACGCCGCAGGCGAATACATTTCCGGTTCCATTGAAAATTTTGTTGCATTGATGAATGAGCGTGCTGAACAGATGGGATGTAAAGATACCCATTTCATGAATACTAACGGTCTTCATGATCCCCAACACTACACAAGCGCCTATGATCTTGCGCTGATTTCCAGTTATTTTTTTAAGAATGAGATGCTTTGCAAAATCAGTAACACTGACCGTTATCATTTTGAGGCAACTCCCACTCAGCCTGACGATTTTTATAAAAAAAATAAACATAAACTGGTCAACGGAGAAATTCCTTACGACGGTATTCTTGGCGGAAAGACCGGATATACAGACGATTCCCGTCAGACACTTGTCACCTGCGCAGAGCAAAACGGTATGCGCTTAGTATGCGTTGTCTTTAAAGAGGAATCCCCTGATCAGTTTACAGATACCGTCGAGCTGTTTGATTATGGTTTCCACAACTTTCAAGTATTGAATATTTCAGAAAACGAAGAGAAATATAATATAGAGGCGACAGGTTTTTTACAAATCGGAAACGATGTGTTCGGAAGCTCTAAACCTATTCTTTCTATTGATACCGACAGCTATGTTATTATACCGAATACGGTTTCCTTTCAGGATTTATATTCTGAAATCGACTACAGTCAGTCGGATGAAAACCGTGTTGCTGGAATCGAATACTCTTATAACGGAATGTATGTGGGGGATGCTTATTTAAATCTTGTCACAGACAATGCCACTTCCTATGAATTTGACACGAATATGACAGCCACGGATATCAGTGTGGAAAAAACTGAGGAAAAGACGGATTCCTCCCAGGATACTATCTTTATCAATATAAAAAAGGTATTGATAATCGTTTTGGTTCTCGCCGCAGTCATAATTACCATATTTATGGTGCGTGCCCTGATTGTCAACGGCAGAACAGCCAGACGCAGAGAAAACCGTGTCAAGCGCAAACAGAGACGTCGCTCACGGATCCGATCCAATTTCGATGATTTTGATTTTTAATTACATTTGAGACATAAAACCCTTGACCTTATACCAAGTATACCCCTTATACTCACTTTAACAAATAAGGAAGGAGGTATTTTTCCCGTTGAACATCAACGAGCTGGAGCGTTTGACAGGAATCACGAAACAGAATATCCGTTTCTATGAAAAAAAGGAACTGCTTCATCCGAGAAGAAATTCCGGGAACAATTATCGGGAATATTCGGAAGAAGATCTCGATACGCTCAAAATGATCAAACTTCTGCGGAAACTAGATCTTTCTCTGGAAGAGATACACAAGGTTTTGTCAAAAGAGTCACCGCTTCAAACGGTCCTGGAACTGCATATCAGAGAATTGCAGACAAAGCGACAGAAATTAGACGCCTGCATTGATGTTTGCAAGGATTTGCTCGATGCAGATTCCGAATCTCTGGACTTGGATATCATTTTCAAAAAAATGGAGCGGATGGAGGAAAAGGGGGGAAAGTTTATGTCTATTATTGAAGATTATAAAAGATATTCTGCTGCACAGCGCAAGCGGGGATTTGCCTTTAAACCGGACACTATGGTCATGAATGCAACGGAATTTGTGGAGGCTTTGTCCCAATATGCTGATGAAAATAATCAGAGTCTTGTTTTTATCAAAGAAGGGATGTACCCTGTCTTTGAGCTCGATGGTACAGAGTATAAAGCCGAGCGCGTTTTTGACCGATTCGGGGCAACGGTACATTGTACTATGACGCATCCCGAGGAATGTAACATAGGAGACATTCCAAAAAACAGAATAAGGATTTACCGCTTTATCAACGGGCCCTATCTCTTAATGCTGTTTATATTTATTATTATGGCCATCAGCAGACAGAGTATAGGATGGACAGCTCTGGTAGCCGCGATGATCTTTCCATATCTGTTTTGGCTATACTGGTTATTTCCGAAAAACAGATAACTTGCAGCCTGTGATCGGGGAGCAAAAGCTTTCTTTCTACTTGCCGCACGGATCTGCGCATAAAAAAGCATTGAAAAACCAAAGTTTTTCAATGCTTTTTCGCGTCCACGAGAGGATTCGAACCTCCGACCCCTCGCTTAGGAGTACTAAAACACATCTTCTTTCTGCTCTTGTTTTGTAACATAGAATACCACACAGTTATAGAGAATACAAGGTTCTTTAACGATACCACTATCACAAAATATCAACTATTCTTGCCTTATATCACACAATATCATACTGTCCTGTTAGCAGTTTTGTTAGCAGAATCTTATCAACCAAATAATGATGGATAAAACTTTCTTTTTGTGGTATGATACCTATAACAGCAGAAAGGATGTGATATACATGGCAACAGCTACAGCCACAAAAACGGCAGAGACTTCCTATACAATAGATGATGCTATGGAAGTACTGTTCGGAAAACTTGACGAAGCGATTGACGATATGGAGAACGGCAGGGTTCAGACCATAGAAGAAGCATGGAAAGAGATTGACAGTATATAAGGGGTACAGATGAACAAGCGGTATAAGGTGGTTATCGCCCAAAGCGGTAAAAATGATGTTAAAAATAAAAAACGCTATATAATCCAGAATTTCAAGTACCGTGAATATGCTGAAAATTTTTCTTCAAGAATCAAGAAAGCGGCAGAAGAATTAGCCATATTTCCGACCAGTCACCCATTAACGGGCTTCAAATATCGTGGATATGATATTTACATGAAACCTCAAAGCAATCATCTATTGTTTTATACCATAGATGATGATAATGGTATTGTAACAGTACTCCGTATCTTACAGGACGGTATGGATTGGGAATACATAATTCAGCGGTGGATTCAAATAAACTCATAATCAAATGGAAGGCTCTGCGTGAGAAATCATGCAGAGTTTTTATTTTGAGAATCAAGTTACCAATTATGAATTATTATGAACTGATATCAGTTTTTGAATCAGAAACTTACTTCAACACATTGAAATCCTTACATTTCATGAAATGGTGTTTTTAAATATTTCCTTGAAAAAGAGTATTACAATCTCAAAAAGAGTGGTATAATCGTTCGTCGAAAAGGGGGGTTGAAGATGAACACAGAAGAACAATTAACTACCGCAATAGAAAGCATGAATACTATCTCAAATCGGCTTAGGGAGCTGTCAAACCTCATAAACACAGTGCATTTTGGGTTAATGGGGGAAGATACGGAACAGCAGGTTTTAGACTGTATCATGTGCTTTTTATATTCAGTGAATGAAATCCATGAATTTACAGAAAGGGCTTTAAAAGAGATTCATGGAGCAGAGGACACTCAAACGAAAGCATGAACTCTTATTCATGCTTTTGCTTCATGGCTTCAACCATTATGCGAATAGCTGATACTTGAACCTCGTTAAGCCCGTCTATATCAATCACTATCTGATTTTCCTTTGTCTTTCCCACCAGATAATCAAGAGAGCATTGGTACAGCCCTGACAGCTTGATTAAAACCTCTGTTGACGGTGTGCGGTAGCCTGTTTCATATCCGGCAATGATTGACGAAGATATGTCAAAATGCTCTGCTACTTCCTTTCGTGATAGGTTAATTTTCATACGGGCTTGTTTCAGCCTGTCTGGTAATCCCTCAATCATGTGCAATCCTCCTGTGCTTATTGTGTATTTTAATTATTAAAATGCGCAGTAGGCATAAAATATATGTGCTTTAAGCGTTGAATATTTACACCTGTTGCACTATAATATATCTATGCCTGTATAGCATTAAGAAAAAATGACTTATAAAATACCGTTTATGGGAGGTAAAATCATGTTTTGTAAAGAATGTGGAGCAAAATTATCAGATGATGCGCAGTTTTGTCCGAATTGTGGAAAAAAGGTGACAAACACAATGCCTGTAGAAAAGGCAGATTCAAGCCCACCTAAGAAAAAGTCAGCTATGATTATAGGGGTGGGCGGTGCTTTGGTTCTTATTGCAATAATAGGAATATTTTTTGCAGTAAGAAGTCGGTCAGATAAAAATATGACCGAAGAAACCCTTGTACAAAGTAACATAGCTACACAGGAATCAACAGAGACAGAAGCACTTACAGATATACCACAATCTACAGTTCCAGAGCCGGAGAAGAATACGATCACAGGCAAAGAATATCCGTTCTATGCGGCTTCACTGATAACCCTTATCAATGAGCAGACATTGCCGAATGGAGAAATCGTCAAATACATAAGTGACCCGGAAAGTAATCCGCTCCAATTCGCCATATGTGATATTAACAAGGACGGAAAAGAAGAATTATTACTTCATCTGCCATATGATACTTGCGAGACAAGCGGTCATTTCATATATACAGAAAATATAGAGAATACAGGGTTAGAAGATTTATGCAGTTTTAACGAAGATACCGTATATTATGAAACCGGCTTTGTCAAAGAACCCATTTCATATGGTGAGAGCCTCTCTGTAAACTTTAATCCATTTGATATACGAATGTGGGACGCTGGGGGCTTTTTGGACGCAGGGCGTGTAGAAGCATGGGAAAAGGCATATATGCCGAATGACTTTTCGGGGGAAGCCTTTCCCGACAGTGTAGACATAGACGGAAACGGAACTGTCTATTTTATCAGCGGAGAGTTAGGCATAGATTATGATAATCCTGTAGATGATGCAGAATACAGAGAATACATAAATCAGTTTTTCGGTGACGGAAAAGAAATATCTGTTCCGTGGCTTGAACTGACAATGGAGAATGTTGAAAAAAATACAGGCTACACAGAAGAAAGAATATTCACTGAAAATATAGTACCTGTATACACCGGTGAAATGTATGATGATACCCAATTCCGAGTAGAAGCAAGTTTATCAGAAGTATATGAACAAATTCCATATGTACCAATAACAGCAAATTTAATTGGTATGGAATATGAAACATATTTGAATAACATTCCAGAAAGAATTGATTTGCCAACTGATTATCTTCAGGCTCGGTTTTCAAATGTCTTTCCCTTAATAACAAATGCAGCTGAAACTACTTATTATGGTTATTACGAAAAGGGGATTATTCAAGGAGTTAATGACATATATATGATTGGTTTTAATGAAGAAGGATATATAACTACCTTTTGCTTTTCCCCACAAGATTCTCATTTTGATATGAATGTGATATTAAATGAAGTGGGGATAGATACCGCGCCATATATTGCGTATTCAGATGTTAGTGATAGTTTGTTGATATGGAGGTTAGACAATGCCTATTTAGTTATGGCTGTTTTAGCACATTATTATAATGGTGAATTAGTACCCTCAAGAATGACATCTATGACTATAACGCAAGAGATAAATGGTAAATGGCTCGGAATTGAATAAAGGAAAAATATTTTAAACGAGGAGGAGAAGTAATGTATTGTATGCATTGTGGGCAACGAATAGAATCAAATAGTAAATTTTGTCCTTATTGTGGGGGAAAAATAGCAGACTCAAATGTCGGCAGCGTTACGGACACTGTTAAAAAAATGACTGATTCAGCCGTAAACACAGCTAAATCTGCTGGAAATGCCATTAAGGAATCGGCAACTGGAAAAATAGATAGCGAAGCTGTAAAAGATACAATTAAGAAAGCGACTGATACAGCAGTAAATTTGGCGAAGTCAGCGAGGAATGTTGCCAATGATATAAAGCAACCAATAGAAGAAGCAGAGGGGAACAATAAGAATGGTAGTAGCGATTCTGTCAATACAAAAGCAAAAACAGATAGAAAGAATACAATTATAGGTTTGATTGTTGTTTGTCTGGCAGTAATTCTTTTGTTTAAAGGGTGTGGGGCAATATTCGGTGGAAGTAGTGGTGAAAAATTGGCAAAAAATATTGTGTCTGCATCATGTGACTGCAAAATAAAGTCTGTTACTACAGTTATGGAAAATGATAAAACTGAAATTTACATATATGTAGTTAAATATGTTCCGTTAGAAGGAGAAGAACATTCAGCTCTGGTAAGGGTAGTTTCTGGCACGGCTATGATTGACGGCGTTTACTCAAAAAATAACTATGACGAGTTAAACAAGGAAATAGAGAGTTGGAAACTAATAAACGAAATAAACAAATAGAACTAAAATAAATCATAAATTTCAATATGTAATATGTAGCAACACCCCTTGAACACGTTTCATGGGGTGTTTTACGTGAAGAAATGGGAAAGGGTATACTTCTATACCTTTTACCCTTAAAATGGTTTCCTGGGGTTGAGCCGTGTTGAGAAAATAGCGGTTAGATGAGCAATATGCACAAAAATCACACTTTGTTTTACTTGTAGATTAGACATTTCGGAGAATTTACATTTTGAAGCCTTTTTAGTCTCCAATGACATAAATGTTTCTGCGTATAAGCTAATGCAAGCAGTTAATCTTCTTTTTTATGGATTGGGAGTAGATTACTGTAATTTATCAAAAATTTTTTTGATTTTATGGAATACTTGTCTTGTCTAAAGCATGTAATATTAATGTAATAAACATGGCTATTATCATGTTTCTTAAGGACAAGTATCGAAAAAGAGGAGGTGAGAGAATGCCCAGACAAGTCGAAAAGAAAGCCTTTTTGTTTTATGCTTCAACTCTTGATATTTTAAAAGAGTTGCCAGAGGAACGACAGGGAAAAGTCGCAATGGCTCTTATTGAATATGGTTTAGACGATTATAATTACTTTGGGGAATTTTCAGGCACATTATCAATCTTTCAACCATTGGAGCGCATACTGTTTCGTTCTGTCATTTATGAGATTGGTGTACAAAAGAGACGCTATTATAACAAAAATCTAATTCGGGGGGCAATAGAAACTTTTCAAAATGTTATTAGTACCTCATATAATCTTGATACAAAAACAAAAGACACCTATATAGGTACGATTAATGTTTTGAAAGAAAAATACCAGTATGTAATGAAACATGATGAGCGCAATATACCAGATGAAATAAACGCTTTACTTCCAGAAGAAATATCCGAGTTATTTCATAAGCGATACGAAGTGAAATGTTGGAAAGATTACATTAAAGAAATGTTGGAAAAACGATTAGAGAATGAACCAAGAAACCTGTCTGATGATATCAAAGAAATAATATTAGATGTTGTCCTGCAAATTAGATGCACCAGCTCCATGCAGATTAGATGCGCCTGATTTTAGCTTTGTGTGCCACGTATTAGCAGATTGCCTGCACCAACATTGGCAAGCTATTTGATCGTCATAAAGATTGAGCCAAATTAAG
>CAJUMJ010000001.1 GCA_910587095.1 uncultured Lachnospiraceae bacterium | reverse complement strand
GAGGATTACGAAGAAGACGAAGAATACGAGGACGAGGATTACGAAGAAGACGAAGAATACGAGGACGAGGATTACGAAGAAGACGAAGAATACGAGGACGAGGATTACGAAGAAGACGAAGAATACGAGGATGAGGATTACGAAGAAGACGAAGAATACGAGGACGGGGATTACGAAGAAGACGAAGAATACGAGGACGGGGATTACGAGAAAGACGAGGATTACGGGGACGAAGAGTACGAGGATGATGAGGAATACGAGGACGAAGAGGAATACGGGTACTATGAGGACGAGGAGTACGACGATGATGACGGATTTGCTGCTCGCCTGAGATATTTTATCGGAGAGATGAGCGGCCTGGATGTAGCGGTTGCGATTCTTGGCGTGTTGGTGCTTGCGGGTGCGATTGTCACGGGAGCCGTCTATGCGCGTGCGAAGACGACGGAGAAACAGGTGGAGGCTTTCGCCAGCGTGGGCGAGGAGATCGAGGGTATTTCCGTGATCGGGGAAAGCGGTCTTTTGGCTGCTGCGGAGTCCGCGAAGCTGGGCAGTATGATCGACGTGGAGGAAGAAGATCCGGAAGAGGAAGAGCAGGAGGAGGAGACGGAAGAGCAGGACGAGAAAGCGGAGGTGGAGATAGAACTCCATTTGACTTCGATTCTTTCCGATTTAAAGATTAAGTTTGTCAACAAGGGAACGGGGAAGCTGATTGGCGGCGTGCCTTTTGAGGTGGAGGTTTCCGGGGCAAAGAGTTTTAGCTTGAAGGACGAAGACAAGGACGGTGTGATCTATCAGACGAACGTCGCGGCGGGAAGCTATGAGGTGAAGCTTCTCCCTCTTTCCGGGGACGCGGCCGGAAAATACAAGCTGCCCTCAAAGAGCAGCAGCATTAAGGTGACGGACAAAATCGCCTATCAGAAGGTAGATGTGGCGGACGAAGTGAAGACCGAGGCGGAAATCAATGTGGCCAAGGAGGAAGCGCCTCAGCAGAAAGCGGCAGTGGAATCGGCTTTGAAGGATACCGTGGAGTGGGTGGAGTCCACCAAAACCCCGATCGGGGAGGAGACATCCGATTTCGAAAAAGTGCCTGCGGAAAAAATCGTGGATCCGTGGAAGGTGAGCAGCGCTTTCAGAAAGATGGCGGAGGAAGGAGACGACCCGTACGAGAACGCGAAAGTTTCCATCAACAAGGACAGCCTTTCCCTCGAAAAGGGAGGCAGCGATTCCTTGAAGGTGTCCGTCAGCAATGACGTGGAATACTCGGTGGAGTGGAGCAGCGGGGACTCGGCTGTCGCTACCGTGAAGGACGGTACGGTCACGGCTGTCGCTCCTGGAAATACAACGATTACGGCGCGCGTGACGGTTGGAAGCATGATTCAGGAATTTAATTGTCCCGTGGAGGTAAAGAGCGCCGAAGATAAGGATTCCGACAAGGATTCTGAGGATAATAAGGATCAGGACGACGATAATAAGGATAAAGACGAGGATAAGGACAAAGACGAGGACAAGGACGAGGATAAAGACAAGGACGAAGATAAAGATAAGGACGAGAACAAGCCGGGCGTGTACACGAAGCTGACTATCAGCGGCAAAGATGAGGTGGCGGTAGGGAAAAAAGTGACCCTGACTGCGCAGACGGAGCCGAAGGACGGCAAGGTGGAGTGGAGCAGCGACGACGAGAAGATCGCTAAAGTGGACGAAAAAGGCGAGGTGACGGGCGTTGCCGAAGGTAAGGTGAAGATCCGCGCGGTCTGCAAAAATCCGGGGGATGAACCAAACATTGAGGAGTCCTACAAGATTAAGGTGGTAAAAGACGCCGTCTCGGTGGACGAGAGCACGAAACTGAAGGACAAGGATGGCAATCAGCTCTATTTTAAGAATGCCGACGGGGATTATATTGAGGCGACCTACAAGGATTACAAGGAACGGGATACTTTCTATAAAAAGGTAAAGGCGTCTACCGCATACAAATATACCGGATGGCAGACCATCGACGGACATTTGTATTATTATAAGAAAGACGGCAATTACGTGACGGGCGACCAAGTCATCCAGGGCGCGAAATATAGCTTTGGCAGCGATGGCAAACTTGCTAAAAGTTCCGGTACCATGGGTATCGACGTGTCAAAGCACAACGGCAATATCGACTGGAACGCGGTGAAAAATTCCGGTGTTTCCTATGTGATTATCCGCTGCGGCTACCGGGGTTACTCTACGGGCGTGCTGGTGGAGGATCCCAAGTTCCGAAGCAATATCAAGGGCGCGAAGGCGGCAGGGCTTAAGGTGGGTGCCTATTTTTACAGTCAGGCGGTCAACGAGGTGGAGGCCGTGGAGGAGGCTTCCATGGCTATCGATCTGGTGAAAGGGTACGGGCTGAACTATCCGCTTTTCCTCGATGTGGAGGCGAGCGGCGGCAGGGCTGACGGCATCAGCCGTGACGTCAGGACGGCGGTCTGCAAGACTTTCTGCCAGACGGTACAAAATTCCGGCATCCCGGCGGGCGTTTACGCCAACAAAACCTGGTTTACCGAGAAGATCAATACGGCGAGCCTCACGAACTACAAACTTTGGCTGGCGCAGTATGCCAGCGCGCCCACATACACGGCGACTCGCTACGACCTCTGGCAGTATTCCTCCACGGGAAAGGTCAGCGGAATCAGCACGAAGGTTGACATGAATATCAGCTACGTGAACTATTAAACTTGTTTTTTCACGCCATATTGTGGGATAATAGTGTGAGAAGAGTTTCTAAAGACGTCCCGCCATAGGACGGGACGCCAAGAAACTCTAGGAGTTGCGTTCAACTCCTTCTCACTCAGGAGAATGCCCAAAATACGGGCATTCTCCGGGACGAACTTGTTCGTCCGTGGATTTTGAGATGGTGGTTAGGCGGTAGAAACCAAAAAACGACAGGGAGGTAGATTATGAGGACGTATCTTGTGACAGGGGGCGCGGGCTTTATCGGTTCCAACTACATTCATTATATGTTTAAAAAGTACGGCGACGAAATCCGTATCATCAATGTGGATGCATTGACCTACGCGGGCAATCCGGAAAATCTGAAAGAGGTGGAAGACAGGGAGAACTACACTTTCATCAAGGCGGATATCTGTGATAAAGAGGCGATCGGGAAGATTTTTGCGGAAAATGATATTGACAGGGTGGTTCATTTCGCGGCGGAGTCTCACGTGGACAGAAGCATCAAGGAGCCGGAGGTGTTTGTGAAGACCAACGTGTACGGCACGGCGGTGATGTTAAACTGCGCGAAAGCGGCCTGGGAACTTCCCGATGGCAGTTTCCGGGAGGGAAAGCGATTTCTGCATGTTTCAACCGACGAGGTGTACGGCTCTCTTTCGGATGACGGCGGATATTTCTATGAGACTACGCCCTACGCGCCACACAGCCCTTATTCCGCAAGCAAAGCGGGGGCGGACATGCTGGTGAAGTCCTATATGGATACTTACCGTTTCCCGGCGAATATCACCAACTGTTCCAATAACTACGGCCCCTATCAGTTCCCGGAAAAGCTGATCCCCCTGATGATTAACAATGCGCTGCAGGGAAAGAAGCTGCCTGTCTACGGGGACGGCAAAAATGTGCGTGACTGGCTGTACGTGGAGGATCACGCCAAGGCCATCGATATGGTGCAGGAGAAGGGCAGACTGTTTGAGACTTACAATGTGGGCGGCCACAATGAGAAACAGAACATTGAAATTGTAAAGACGATCATCGAGACGTTGCGTGAGTCGCTTCCGGAGTCGGATCCCAGGAGAGCTCATCTGACGGAGGAGCTGATCACCTATGTGGAGGATCGCAAGGGGCATGACAGACGTTATGCGATCGCGCCGGACAAGATCAGAGAGGAGATCGGCTGGGAGCCGGAGACGATGTTCAAAGAGGGAATCCGGCGCACCATCGAGTGGTATTTTGCCCATGAGGACTGGATGAAGAATGTGACAAGCGGCGATTACCAGAAATATTACGAGGAGATGTACCGGTCGAAGTGACGGTGTTTTCATGACAGGACATCACCGGGATGACTGCGGGGACATGGCATGGGTCAGTTTATAGCGGGTATTATTTTGTTTATCATACCGGGTTTCCTGCCGGCGTATGCGCGCTACGGGAACGGGGAGAAGAGTGTTCCGGCAAGACTTGTGGCGGACACCCTCTGTTTTGCGTTTCTGATCCTTGTCGGGACTTTTGGCGTGTTGTACGCGCTTTTCGGTGATGTGCCGTTTTCGGTAAAAAATAATCCTTACGTGTTGCTGTATGTTTCCTGTTTTGTGGGAGCATACGGCTTCTCGTTTGTTTTGGCCCTGCTTGCCGGCGGCGGGCATGCCGGCGCGCGGCGGGCAGACGGACGGGTCGGCATACTCGCGGTTACCGGCCTGTGGATCATCCTGCTTGCCGGACTTTTTTATGATGATTACGCGAAGCGCCATATTGTAATCAACGAGGTGTGCTCTTCGAATCTGACGCTGGCGCTGGATCAGGATGGCGAAAACAGCGATTATATCGAGCTTTATAACCCTTCCTTTACGTCTGTTCCTCTTAAGGGCTGGTATTTGACGGACCAGGAGGAGCCTGGCGAAGAGAGTCGTCTTGGTGAGATGACGATTGCGCCCCGCTCTTACCTGCTGCTTTTTGCGAGCGGGGACGCGGGGGAAGAGGTCGACGAGGAGACGGGAGAAAGCTGTTATTATTTGGGTTTCAGATTGAATGAAAGCGGGGAAACTCTGACGCTTTCGGACAGCGGCGGGCATACAGTCGATCAGGTAAAACTCCCTTCTCTCGACACGGACGTGTCCTACGCGAGACTCCCGGACGGTACGGATGGCTGGAGCGTTGTCAAAAACGGGACGCCCGGAGAGAGCAACGAGGGACTTGACAGGTATGTGCAGCCCACGTTGGAGCCGCCTGCCTTTTCCGCCGGGAGCGGTTTTTACGAAGCGCCTTTTTCGCTTACTTTGTCGGCGGGAGAAGGAGAGCGGATTTACTATACGCTGGACGGTTCCGAGCCGACGGCGGAGTCGATGCTTTACGAGGAGGCTGTCGTCATAGAAGACGGCAGCGCGAGGGAGAATATATATGCTGCCATAGAGGGCGTCTCGCGGGACGGGGATTACGTTCCGCAGCAGTGGATCGACAAGGCGACGGTGGTGAAAGCGGTCAGTGTGGACGAGGCAGGAGCGGTCAGCGAGGTCGGGACAGCGGTCTACTTTGTGGGCTTTGAAGAAAAAGAAGGATATGACGGCTTGAAAGTTTTGTCTCTGACGGGAGATCCCGCCGACTTTTTTTCCGAGGACCGGGGCATCTATATGCTTGGCGACGATTATGAGGAGTGGTTTGAAAATTACAGGAACTACCGGGAGTACGAGGCGTATCGGGAACAAGGGCTTTACTGGAAATACGGGAGCGTAGTCTGGCGCTCCTTTGCCGCAAACTACACGCACCCGGATCGGATGAAGGAGAGGATGGTCACAGCCATTCTTTTCGACAAGGACAAGACGGTTTTGGGGGAGGAGCGGATCGGGGTCAGAACCCGGGGCGGCTCATCCAGAAACCTTCGGCAGAAGGGTTTTAATTTTTATGCCAGAAGCGAGTACGGGGAGGATCCGCTCGGATTTGACGCGAAGATGCTAAGAACCTCCGGTTCCATCGATACCAATGTGACCATGCTGAGGGATGTGTTCAACCAGTCTCTTGTAGCGGACAGAGCGCTGGAAACCCAGCCGGGAGAGCCTTGCGTGGTGTTTTTAAACGGGGAATTTTGGGGCGTATATAATTTGCAGACCCGATTCAGCGATACGTACTTTGAGGAAAAGTACGGGATTGACAAGGACAAAGTGGTTATGGTGAAACAGGACAGCCGGGTTTCCGTCGGTGAGGAGGAAGACTTTTCGCTGTATCAGTCGCTTGTGTCTTTCGCGCAAAAGGAGGATCTCTCCGAGCCGGGGGCATATGAGGAAATCGGCAGGATGATGGATATTCAGAGCTTTATCGACCATTACTGCTTTGAAATCTATATCGGGAACGTGGACTGGCCTTTGAACAATATTTGCTGCTGGCGCACGAGAGAGGCCGGCACCGGGGCGCCTTTCGCGGACGGCAGATGGCGCTGGGGTATGTACGACACCGACGAGTCCACGGGCATTTACGACACCGGCATGGGAACTTACGCTTCCGATCCCTTTTTGGAGGAGAACCATTGGTTCGGAAGTCCGCTGACCACGCCGCTCATGTCAAACCTGATTGAGAGCGGGACTTTTAAAAAGCAGTTTAGCCTCACTTTTATGGATATGATAAATAAAAACTTTGCGTATGCACAGGTTCATGATAAACTATATGAGATGGCGGAAATCTATGAAAAGCCCATGGTGAAAACTTATCACCGGTTTAACGGCGGGGAGTATACGAAGGATACCTTTTGGGATAACATTGCGGTCATTGATGAGTTTTATGAAAAAAGAGCCGACATGATTGTGCCTTATTTTGCTAAGGCGCTTGGATTGTCCGGTGAAGTGGGTGAAATCACACTGGAGACAGCGTGTGTGACAGATGTGTCATATAGTGGCGCGCCTTTGGGTGAAGCGGGCGGCACGGTTTTATTAAACACCATTGCTCCCGATTTTGAGGATGGCGTGTGGAAAGGAAGTTATTTTACCGATTATCCGGTGACTGTCATGGCAGTACCCGCCGAGGGATACCGGTTTGTTGGCTGGCAGGGCGACTGCGAGTCAGAGGAGACGGTGATCGAGGCGGATGTGACAAGAAAAGGCGTCTGTCTGCGGGCGGTCTTTGCGCCGGAAGAACCGTAGGCTTTGGAAAAGGAGAAAGAGAGTGGTCTGTGTCGTTTTGTTATTATTGCTTGTGCCGGGGATCTTAACCTGGCAGATTGAAGGCGGGCAGGAAATTGACGGGTGGAAGGATCTTTGCAAGGCGGCAGCGGGGTGGCTTGTCAACGATCTTGTGATCGTGTGCCTTTCGTACGCCGCCCTCTATGTCATGAAGGGAGTCCGCACCGTGAGCTTTTCCGCGCGGTATCTCGGGGAAGAAGTGTACTATTCTGTCTACGATATCAGTTTTGTGTTCCGTTATTCCGTCCTGGCGCTTTTGGCGGCTGCAGGACTCGGCGTGGCAAAACGTCTTTCGGGGAAGCTTTTTAAAAGGAAACGTGCAAAAGCGGGAAGAGCAGAGGTATGATGAAGAGCGGCAGGGCGGAGAGAAAAAGGCGCAAAAGCATAGGCGTGGCGGTGATTTTGTGCACGGCTCTGTTTCTGTCAGCCTGTGCGGGAAGCGAACCGGTGCAGGAGCAGACGGGACAGGCTGCAGACTGGCAGACGGAGCGGCAAAATCGTGACCGGAGAACAAAGCAGGACAGCAAGACCATGCCGGACGATGAGGAGGAGACAAGTCACATCAATCTGGATGATCATAAGGGGAAAATCGTCGTAGCCGAGGGCGGCGACGTTTGGCTTTCCGGCAGCCTGGAGGGACAGGTTGTCGTGGACGCGCAGGAGGACGAGCTGGTGCATCTGTATCTGGAGGATGTGGAGATTTCGTCTGGACAGGGACCGGCCATACGGATCGAGGAGGCTTCCAAGGTGATTGTGACGTTGGTGTCGGGAACGGGGAACACGCTGAAGGACGGAACCGATTATTCGGACTACGAGGAGTGCCCGGCTTGTCTTTTCAGCGCGTGCGATCTCACAATAAACGGCGACGGCACGCTTCGTGTCTACGGGTACTACGAAGACGGCATCCGCAGCAAAGACCGGCTTAAGCTGCTTTCCGGCAGCGTGGAAGTACACGCCAGGGGCGACGGCATAAGAGGCAACGACGGTATTTTGTTAAAGGACGCATCCGTGGATGTACAGAGCGAGGGACACGGGCTTTACACGGTGAAACAGGGAGCGGATGACAGAGGCGTCATAGAGATCGACGGCGGCGTGCTCTCGGTGGTGGCGGGCCAGAAAGGCATCTTTGCGGCCTCCGGGCTTTATATGTACCGCTGCGTGTGCAACGTAAACGCGGTGGAGGAGAAGGTAAAGACGGAAGGGGAGGCTTATATCGCGGATGGGTGTCTTCGGTAATGTGGAAAACAGGTCGGAATACAGACATGAGTATAAATATCTGATAGACGGCATGGAGAGAGAAGTGTTGCAGCTTCGCGCGCAGGGAGCGTTGGAGAGGGATGCTCATGCCGGGGCGGACGGGACATACCTGATCCGCAGCCTCTATTTTGACAGTCCCGGGGACGACTGCTTTTACGAGAACGAGGACGGCGTCGATCCGCGCGAAAAATTCCGCATCCGGTTTTACAACTGCGACAGCAGGCGGATCACGCTGGAATGTAAGGCGAAGCGGCGGGGGATGACGAGAAAGACGTCATGTCCGATTACGCTCAATCAGTGTATGCGCCTGATGGAGGGCGAGATACCGGAGCCGGAAGGGGAGGCTTTTTGCGGACAGTCGGCCATGTTCGCCCGGATGCGGATCAAGGCTCTGCGGCCTGTGGTGATTGTCGAGTACACCAGAACGCCCTATGTCTGCGCGGCGGGCAACGTGAGAGTGACTTTTGACGAGGGCATAGCCTCTTCGGGTGACATTGCCGGATTTTTAAGGCCGGAAATTGCGTTTCGGAGTATCCTGCCTGCGGGGAGGAGCATTCTTGAAGTAAAGTGGGACGAGCTTCTGCCATCCTATATCAGGAAGCAGCTTTCACTCGACTCGCTTCGGTGGACGAGCTTTTCCAAATACTATCTGTGCAGAAAATATAATTGTTACGGAGGAGTGAGGGTATGAGTTTTATAGATATATTCAAGAAATCTTTTCTGGAAGGCTATGCCTCCGTAAAGCTCGATTTCGTCCACATTGTGATATGTATGCTGATTACGGTTCTGATCGCGGCCTATATCTTTCTGATTTACAGGCTTGTGAACAGGAACGCGTTTTATAACCGGAATTTTAATCTTTCGCTGATTGCTCTTGCGGTGATCACGGCGGCGGTTATTTTGACCATCCAGTCCAACATTGTGATATCGCTTGGTATGGTTGGCGCGCTGTCCATTGTGAGATTCAGAACCGCCATAAAGGACCCGATGGATCTTGTTTTTCTCTTCTGGTCGATCAGCGTGGGAATTATATGCGGCGCGGGATTTGCGGTTGTGGCGGTGGTTGCATCAACCGTCATAACTGTGATAATATTAATGTTTGAGAGGATGCCGGAGAGCGCTGCGCCGGTAATCCTGTTAGTCAACGCATCCGATTACGGGGCGGAGAAACGGATTTTGGAGATTGTCGCAAAGTATTGCAAAACGCAGCAGGTTAAGGCGAGGAACCTGACGAAGGATAAACTGAATATGGCGATAGAGGTAAAGACTTCCGAGGGAGGCGCGCTTGTGGGGGAGCTGATGGGTCTGGAGAGTATGATCTCGGCGTCCCTGGTGGATCATGACGGCGAAGTGACTTTTTAGCGCAGATTAAAGTAGGGAAAGAAGGAGAACGATCGATGAAGGGAATCATTCTTGCGGGCGGTTCGGGAACCAGGCTGTATCCGCTGACGAAAGCAGTTTCAAAACAAATTATGCCGGTATACGACAAACCAATGATTTATTATCCGCTCTCTATTCTGATGCTGGCGGGAATCCGGGAGATCATGATCATCTCAACGCCCAGGGATCTTCCCGTTTTCAGGGAGCTTTTCGGCACGGGAGAACAGCTCGGACTCAGGATGGAGTACGCGGTACAGGAACAGCCAAGAGGCCTTGCGGACGCCTTTATTATCGGTGCGGATTTTATCGGCGCGGACAATGTGGCCCTTGTTTTGGGGGACAATATTTTTTACGGACAGAGTTTTTCCAAGGTGCTCAGGGAGGTTGCGTCGAGAGAGAGCGGAGCGACCATCTTTGGTTACTATGTGAGGGATCCGAGAGAGTACGGGGTAGTCGAGTTTGACGAAAACGGCGTGGCCCTTTCCATAGAGGAGAAGCCGGAGCATCCGCGGAGCAATTACGCGGTGCCGGGACTGTATTTTTATGACAATGACGTGGTCGGGATTGCGGCGAACGTGAAACCTTCCGCGCGGGGAGAAATTGAGATCACAAGTATCAACAACGAATATCTGCGCAGAGGGTCGTTGCGCGTGGAGACGCTTGGGCGCGGATTTGCCTGGCTGGATACGGGAAGCCATGACTCGCTTCTCGATGCGGCGGATTTTGTGGCGGCTTTCCAGAAGAGACAAGGTCTTTATATTTCCTGCATCGAAGAGATCGCGTACAGGAGGGGATTTATCACCCGGGATCAGCTTCTCGAGCTGGCAAAGCCGCTTATGAAGACGGAGTACGGACAGTATATAGTAGAGGTTGCAAATGGACTCTAAGCGGATGAGACGGGCGATGGCCTGCATGATCGTCATATTTTTGGCGGTCTTTGCGGTGATCGCCATCATGAATTTTGATACGGTAAAGCAAAAGCTTGGACTGGCGGAGGAGACGCCCGTGCAGGAGGAGGAACCGGAGCAGGAGGAGCAGGTGAACGAGGGACAGATCGGGAACAACCTGTCCGGTTTTTTGACGGACGAGACGTTCTTTGACCAGGAGGTCAAATTTAAGAGTATCGAATCCTACTCCGGCAGAAACGTGTCCCTGATGATGAGTTCCGTCGCGAAGGATCTGCGCATCATGGTGGTGGACAGCGTCGGCAGACTTGTTACGGGAGCGGACTTTACGGTGACAATCCAGGATGTCGGGGAGTACACGGATAACGATAAGGACGGCGTGATCTATGTGGACGGCCTGCGCTCCGGGGAGTACAGCGTCTTTCTAAACGAGAAGGACGGCTTTCGCGTGCCTAACACCATCACAACGATACAGGTGCGGCAGGATATCGAGTACCGTGTGATCGACAACATCGAGTATCTGATGCTGACTGAGGACGACATCGATCCGGCGAAGGAGGACAAGGCGGTCAACGGCGCGGAGGAAGCCGCGGACGGCACGGAGAATATGGAGCTGCAGTTTGACAACGGCAGCGCGAAGCTCGGCATCGATGTTTCCAAGTGGAATCAGGAGATTGACTGGGAGGCCGTGAAGGAGGCGGGCATTGAATTTGCCATTATCCGTTGCGGTTACCGGGGTGCTTCCACGGGAGCGCTTGTCATCGATCCGAGATATAAGGAAAACATAGAGGGAGCCATCGAGGCCGGCATTCCTGTGGGCGTCTACTTCTTCACCCAGGCGAGGGACGAGGTGGAGGCTGTGGAGGAAGCTTCCATGGTAATCAGGCTGATCGAGGAGTATGATGTGGATTATCCCGTGTTCCTGGATAGCGAGAGCACGGGCGGAAGAGGACGCGCCGACGGACTTTCCAGAGACGATCGTACCCAGGCGCACAGGGCGTTTTTACAGACCATAGAGGCGGCCGGCTACGAGACGGGTGTGTACGCTTCCCGCAACTGGCTAAACGATGAACTGGATATGACAAGACTGTCGGATTATCGTGTGTGGCTTGCGGAATATGCGCAGACACCCACCTACGATGAATATTATCATATGTGGCAGTACACTTCCAAAGGAACCGTGGACGGTATATCCACCAATGTGGATCTGAACTTGTGTTATATGAATATAGATACTTCGATCAATCATGCCAAAGGTGCGGCAGGGTACTCCGGCGTTGTAAACGGCGACAGCGGAAACGTACCGACAGGCGATTAGCGTGAAAAACGCGAGAAGAACTTCTAAAGTTCAGCAGCAGAGGCTGCTTCACTAAGAAGTTCTAAGTCTCGCGTAGGAGAATGCCTGAAATACGGCATTCTCCGCACTGATTTGTGTTGCCGTGCAGCGGCAAAATGTTGGTTAGCGTGAAAAGTAATAATAATTGTGGGAAAGGAACGAATGACAATGGGAAAAATAACGGTGGAGACATGTGAAATTGAAGGACTTAAGGTGATTACCCCGGCGGTGTTCGGAGATAACAGGGGTTATTTTATGGAAACCTATCACTATGAGGCATATAAGGAGGCGGGGATCGACCAGGTTTTTGTCCAGGATAACCAGTCGGCTTCCACGAAAGGCGTGCTGCGCGGGTTACATTTCCAGATTCAGTTTCCGCAGGACAAGCTGGTGCGTGTGATTGCGGGAGAGGTTTTCGACGTGGCGGTGGATTTGCGCCCGGGTTCCGAAACTTATGGTAAGTGGTATGGAGTTACCTTGTCGGCGGAGAACAAAAAACAGTTCTTTATTCCGAAGAATTTTGCGCACGGTTTCCTCGTGCTGTCGGATTATGCGGAGTTTGCCTACAAGTGCACCGATTTTTATCATCCGAACGACGAGGGCGGTATTCTCTACAGCGATCCGGAAATCGGGGTGGAATGGCCGATCCCGGAGGGAATGGCCCCCGTAATGTCTGAGAAAGATAAAAAGTGGGAAGGGCTTTCGGCGTTCACCAGGAGGTATCGTTGATGAAGGCCGGGAAGAAGGGTTTTCCCAAGTCCGCGGCGATTGGTATATTTTGGGGGCTTGGCTTGCTTTTGGCTTTTGTGCTGATTTCCCATCACAATCCCCTGGCCGATCAGGTGACGGAGCGGATGAAGAAGGTCAGCGGTTGTGTGCTGATCACTTTTACCTGCATTATATTTACCATTTATTATGATAGGATCGTGACCATCCCTCTGGAGCTTTTTCAGAGCAGGATGCTGATCTGGAAACTGGCAAAAAATGACTTCAAAAAGCGATATGCAGGTTCCTATCTGGGAATCCTGTGGGCGATGGCCCAGCCGGTGGTCACGGTGCTTATGTATTGGATCGTGTTCGACAAGGTATTCCAGGCGAGAGTGGAATTTGTGGCGGCGGACGGCGAGGCGCCGCCTTACGTGCTGTACCTGATGGCGGGCCTGGTGCCCTGGTTTTACTTTTCGGAAGCGATCTCACAGGGGACGATGGCGCTTGTAGAGTACACCTATCTGGTCAAGAAAGTAGTCTTTAATATAAGTATCCTGCCCATTATTAAGGTCATTGCCGCCACCTTTATCCATCTGTTTTTTATGGGTATCCTTCTTATTGTGGCGATCGGCTACGGCTATACGCCGAGGATTTATACAGTGCAGCTTCTCTACTACAGTTTTTGTCTCTTTTTGTTTGTGTTGGCGCTGAGCTATCTGACGAGCGCCCTTGTCGTCTTTATCAGGGATTTACAGCAGGTGATCAGCATCGCCCTTCAGATCGGCATGTGGGCGACTCCCATTATGTGGAATATCAAAATGCTGCCAACCGACAATATGAAGACGCTTTTTAAATTGAATCCGCTTGTATACATCGTCAACGGATACCGCAGCGCAATCTTCGAGGAAGAGTGGTTTTGGGAACATTTCTATTCCTCCACCTATTTTTGGATCTTCACAATCAGTATGTTCTGCATAGGAACACTGGTGTTCAGAAGACTAAGAAGTCATTTTGCGGATGTGCTATGAGCATTGCCGGAATATGTACAGACAAACGGACCGTGCTTGCACGAGGACGATTGTCTGTACATATTCCGATAGGGCGACAGCCTGCGAGCGAGATGAGCGAAGCGAAATCGAGCTGCGGCAATGCGGGGCAGGGAAAATATTCCGATAAGGCGAGAGCCTGCGAGCGAGATGAAGCGAAGCGAAATCGAGCTGCGGCAATGCGGGGTAGGGAAAATATTCCGATAAGGCGAGAGCCTGCGAGCGAGATGAGCGAAGCGAAATCGAGCTGCGGCAATGCGGGGTAGGGAAAATATTCCGATAAGGCGAGAGCCTGCGAGCGAGATGAAGCGAAGCGAAATCGAGCTGCGGCAATGCGGGGTATATAAAAAATGTGATAAGGAAAAAGTATGGATAATGATATGGAAAACAGTATCGCGATTGAAGTCAAAGATCTGGAAAAAGTATATAAGCTCTACGACAAGCCATCGGATCGCCTGAGAGAGGCGCTCCATATCGGAAGAGGAAAGCATCACAGCGAGCACTGTGCCTTAAAGGGGGTCAATATGACCATCAGGCAGGGTGAATGTGTGGGTATTATCGGCACCAACGGCTCGGGCAAATCGACGATTTTGAAGATAATAACAGGTGTTTTGTCTCCGACGGCGGGTAGTATTACAGTAAACGGGCGAATCTCGGCGTTGCTGGAGCTGGGCGCCGGCTTCAATATGGAATACAACGGCATAGAAAATATTTATTTGAACGGCACTATGATCGGCTTTTCCAAAAAGGAAATCGACCAGAAACTGGATGAGATTCTGGCGTTTGCGGATATCGGCGATTACGTTTACCAGCCGGCAAAAACATATTCCAGCGGCATGTTCGTGCGGCTGGCTTTCGCGGTAGCCATCAATATAGACCCGGAAATCCTCATTGTGGATGAGGCGCTCTCTGTCGGGGATGTTTTTTTTCAGGCAAAGTGTTATCATAAATTTGAAGAATTTAAGGAGATGGGGAAGACTATCGTTTTTGTCAGCCATGATCTGAGCAGCATCAGCAAGTACTGTGACCGCGTGGTGCTTTTAAACCAGGGCGTCAAGCTGGGGGAAGGCTCTCCCAAGCAGATGATAGACACTTACAAGCAGGTGTTGGTCGGTCAGTACACGCCTCCGGAGGCAGAGAGCGAGAATGAGGGCATACGCCTTTTGGAGGACGAGGAGCTTCGCGCAATGGCGGCCAAGGGCGTGGACGGCAGCAAATTGAAGGAGAAAAAAAGCGGTATTTCCGAGAATCCGGAGCTTTTGGAATACGGTTCTAAAAAAGCGCGGATTACGGAATACTATATCATGGACGAGAAGGGAACGAAGACCTCCACCATCATCAAGGGAAGCGATTTCACCATCCATATGCGTGTGGAGATGGCGGAGGATATCAGCGCCCCTATTTTTGCCTTTACCATCAAAAACGTGCGCGGAACGGAGATCACAGGCACCAATACGATGTTCGAGAAAGCGTTTTTGGAGTCTGTGAAGGCGGGAGAGATAAAAGAAATCAGTTTTACCCAGGAGATGAATTTGCAGGGAGGCGATTACCTGCTGTCTTTGGGGGTGACCGGATACGAGGAGGATAATTTCACCGTGTATCACAGGCTGTATGATGTGCTGAATATGACGGTGATTTCGGAGAAGAATACGGTTGGATTTTATGATATGAATTCGAAGGTGACAGTTAAATAGCAAGTGTAATGAATGGCTTGGTTTATCGTAAGCGGCACCTGTGTATAGATAAAAAAGAGTGGAACGGCGATATATAAGCAGAAAAACGCGCTTGCTGCGAAAAAGGATTAAAAAGGAAATATAACCATGATTTAACAGATAAAAGAGGCAGAAGTGAGCACGGGGTATTTGGACGAATTAAAAACAATGTGCTATTTTATGAAGAAAATAGAATAACAAATGGTATAAAAGTAGTATTTTGGCGAAGTTTTTGGATAAAAGAAAAATTGGCAGGAAAACGTGTCTGCTGGCTGAGAGGCGATTACGGAGGGAAGGGATGGGGTATGACGGAAGAAAAGAAAGAGGAAATTGGAAAAATAAAGCTTGATTTAACTTATTATCCGGGTGAGGACCTGTACTGTGACGGGGATGTGGAGAACGAATTGTTAGAAATTGCGAGAAATTATTCGGCTGTGGAATTTCCCGGAATCATAGAGGAGAGGAAGCGCTGGGAGATTCTCTACCATCTCTCCCCACTGCGGGAGAATATTGTGGAGTGGCTGCCGATTAACCGGGCCATGAGGGTGCTGGAAGTGGGATCGGGCTGCGGTGCGATAACGGGTGCTCTTTCCAGGAGAGCCGGGGAAGTAACCTGTGTGGAACTTTCCAAAAAGCGTAGCATGATCAATGCCTACCGGCACATGGAGGCGGACAACGTGACGATCCATGTGGGAAACTTTCAGGATGTGGAGCCGGATCTTCCCACGGATTACGATTTCATCTGCCTGATTGGGGTTTTCGAGTATGCCCAGGCTTATATCGGGTCAGAAACGCCTTTTGAAGATTTCCTGTGTACCATTAAGAAACACCTGAAAACAGGCGGACATATCGCTATTGCCATAGAAAATAAATTTGGATTAAAGTATTGGGCGGGATGCAGGGAGGATCACCTTGGCACCTATTTTGGCGGAATTGAGGATTACCCGGAGGGCGGCGTAGTCAGAACCTTTACGAGAGATGGCCTTCTTTCCATAGCAAAGAGCTGCGGCTTTTCGGAAATGCAGATGTATTATCCTTACCCGGACTATAAGTTTATGACGACGCTATATTCCGACAGGAGACTTCCCAAGCGAGGGGAATTGTCGAATAACATGCGCAATTTTGACAGGGACAGACTACAGCTATTTGACGAGAAGCGAGTCTTCGACACAATTTTGAAGGAGGGGCAGTTTCCGCTCTTTTCCAATTCCTATATGTTGATTCTCGGTCCCTCTCTATCTGAGGAATATGTGAAGTATTCCAACGACAGAAAGGAGGACTTTCAGATCAAGACCTTGCAGAGGGCGACGGGAACCGGCAGCATAATAGAGAAACACCCGCTATCGAAAGCGGCAAACGCCCATATAGAAGCCACCGCTTCCGCGTACGGGAAGCTGGCCGGGCGGTATCGGGGGAGTATGCTTTCCGTCAATGAGTGCAGGCTGGAGAGGACGGCGGAAGGCATACCTTATATCACGATTGAATTTTTGGAAGGAAAGACGCTTGCGGAAATCCTGGACGAGCGACTATATGAAAACGATCTGGAAGGCTTCCACAACCTCTTCGACGAGTATCTGAGAAGGATATCTTTCGGGGAGGAGACAGATATCACGGATTACGACTTAATCTTTGAAAATATCATTATCGGGCTGGATGATAACGGTTGTTACAAATTAGATAACGTCTGGAATATAATCGACTGTGAGTGGAGCTTTGAGAGGGTTGTGGAGACGAGGGAGATTGCCTTTCGGGCGATTTACTGTTATCTGTTGGAGGATGAAAAAAGAAATGGATTAAATCCTGATTTAATAATAGATAAGCTAAAAATAGGCCCTTCCGAGGCGGAACAGTATCGCAGACAGGAGATGAAGTTCCAGAAATATGTGACGGGCAAACGGCTTTCCATGGCGGAGATCAGAGATGCCATCGGCCAGCCGGTTTATACCCTTTCGGATTTTTGCGAGGGGCAGGGGAGGAAAGCCGCCGATGACCGTATTCAGGTTTACGAAGATACGGGAAAGGGATTCCGGGAAGAGCAGTCCTTCTTTCCGGAGGAGGATGGAGAACAGATTTGGCGTACCGATGATGGAACGGTGGAGCTTTCCGTGAAGATTCCCCGCGGAAGAAGCGCCGTACGGATTGATCCGTGCAGTCATGCGTGTGTGATCTATATTCGCAGAATCGGCTGGAACGGAGAGAAGATTTCCCTGAAGGGGAAACAGATACAGATGAACGGCTTTCGGATCGGGGAGGATGTGTATGCTTTTCCCACAGAGGATCCGAATATTACCCTTTCCCTATGGGGCTTGCCAGGCGGGGAGGAAAACCGGCTTGAGGCGGCCATGGAGGTGACCAGGATGCCGGCGGAAACCGTTAAACATTTGCAGAAAAGGGGTTTGTTTAGCTGATGAAAGGACAGAGGATGCGTTTCGACTGGGCAGCTTACTATATGGCGGCCTATGAGGAAGAGCGAAAAAAGAATACGCAGACGGCCGGGTATATCGCCGACGCGGAGAGAAGGCAGGCGCTGGTGCAGGACAATCTGAACCGGATCCGGGCCAATCCGCTTTACAGGTTTGCGTCCAAGGCAACCGCTCCCTTGCAGAGGGCGGTTTGCAAGATGACGGGAACTGCCTTGGCGGACGAGAGTCTGATTCAGGCCGAGGCGTCGCCGGAGCGGCAAAGCGCTTATGAGGATGAGCTCTGGTTGCAGAAAAACCCCTATCTGCAATGGATACAGGCGTGTGAAGATAAAATAACAGACGATACGAATGAGGAACCGATTCCGGTGCAGGGACTACAGGAGATAGAGGTGCCAGGGACGGACGTCTGTATCCTGACCTACGGAACAGGTATGCTGTCGCCCGATACTTTATCGAGAGTAAAGTCCTTCTTTGAGGAGAACAGCGCATGTCTTCTTGCCTACGCGGACGAGGATTTTTACTGGGAAGATCTGACGAAGCGGATGGAGCCGTGGTTTAAGCCTGTCTACTCCCCGGATACGCTTTTGGCGTTCCAGTATTGGGGGCATTTTCTGGCGATGCGCCTCAGCGTGCTGGAGGGTATGAGCTTTCGGATGGTGAGTATGAAGAACCCGGACTTGGGATTTTATGAGATTTGTCTGCGTCTGGAGGAGCGGATCATAGAACTTACCGGCGGAAATTTCTGGAAGATGCAGGAGGCCGTCGGGCATCTGGAGTCGGTGCTCTATCACAGAAGATATACGCCGCTAAGGAGCACGGGAACAGGACAGGCGGGTTCCGGATCCGAGAGAGAGCGATTTGCCATGGTGCAGGAGAGCCTGAGAAGGGAGCTTGCCGAGGGACGCTTTTTGACGGGAGCCTCCGCGCAATATGTGACGCTCAAGGAGGACACTCTTTTGCGGAGAGGACTTCGAGGGATATTTGTCCAGGGAGCCGACCCGGATATTTACCATTTGCTCTACGACACTTCCGTCTCCGGCAGCGAGAGATGTACGAGGTCCGGCAGTGAGAATACAGCGATTGCGCCGCACCGCATGGTTTCGGTGATTATTCCGTCAAAGGACCACCCGGAAGCGCTTGAGAAATGCCTGCGGTCTTTCCGGGAACGGACCCAGTACCGGTTTTACGAATGGATTGTGGTGGACAACGGGAGCAGCGAGGAGAACAGGGAGAAAATAGAGGCGCTGCAGAGGACTTACGGTTTTACTTACATTTATGAGCCGATGCCTTTTCATTTTTCGAAAATGTGTAATCTTGGGGAGAAGAGAGCCAGAGGCGACCTGATCCTTTTGATGAACGACGACATGGAAGTCATAGAAGGAAGCTGGCTGGGACGTATGACCGGACAGGCGATGCAGTCCCATGTGGGCGCCGTGGGGGCAAAGCTGTGGTACGCGGGTTCGGAAAACATTCAGCACGCGGGGATTACGAATCTGAAGATCGGTCCATCGCATAAACTGATCACCTTCCCCGACGTGGAGGATTACTACTACGGCAGGAACCGGGTTACCTACAATGTGGTGGCTGTTACGGGCGCCTGTCTCATGGTATCCCGGAAGAAATACGAGGAAGTGGGGGGCCTGGATGAGAATCTGCCTGTGGCCTATAACGATGTGGATTTCTGCTTTAAGCTTTTGGAGGCGGGGTATCTGAACGTACAGAGAAACGACGCGATTCTCTATCACTACGAATCCTTAAGCCGGGGACTGGACGAGCAAAACGACGAAAAGTGGAAGAGACTTCTCGAGGATAAGGAGAAACTTTACAGGGGACATGCGGTATTCCGCGGGCAGGACCCTTTCTATCATAAGAATCTGATCGATAACGCCTCGCATTATGGGTGCAATTATAAACTTCCCCACGAGGATGCGCTTCATACCCAGGAGGCGGTTGCGGTACAGAAATCCGTCCTGAAAAGGACCGTGAAGAAAGCGGTACAGGATGCGATGAAGCTGACGGTGGACAGGGCGGAGCCACAGCACAAGATTTTGGAGGAGGAGCCGGATATTATCTGGATTATGGGCTGGAGCTATGTTCCCGGAGCGGACAACGCGGCTTTCGAGCGCGAAGTGATCTTGCAAAAGTCGGACGGGGCGGGCTACCTGGCGGTTCCGGCGGACTGGAACCGGGTGGATGTGGAAAATATTCTGCCCGAGGAGAAAAATATCGGTCTGGCTGGCTTCGTGCTGCGTCTGCGGCGGGAAAAGCTCGAGCCGGGAGAGTACCGGATCGGTATGCTGGCGGAGAGAAAGGCGGCAGGAGAAAACGCCGGGATTGTGTTGGCTGCCTGGTCCGACAAAACGGTGAAGGTGTGAGCGCAGCCGGATTTTAAGTATAGGCGTTAGGAAAGGAAACATATGGAACGAAAAGGGATGACGGAGGCGGAGGCGCTTCGTTTTTACAGGGACGCTTACAACAGGGAAAAGAAGCGTGGGCGTTCCCTTCAGAAAAAACTGGCGGTGGCGGAGAACAACAGAGCCAGGACGCAGGAGAAGCTTGACAAAATCAAAGACAGCCTGCTCTGGCGGTCGGCAAAACCTTTGCGTATGCTGTTTCACTGGATGACCCGGACGAAGCAACGTCTTGGCCGCTACGGGAATATCCGTGGGATTGCCCGAAAGTTAAATTCAAAGAGGATAGAGCGGAAGGCCATGACGCAGCATGGCACTGCCAGCTTTCCCGTGATCGAGGAGGCGGCGAGACAGCGTCTGCACAAATTTGAGAGGCCGGTGAAGTTCAGCATTCTCATGCCTCTTTACAATACGCCGGAAAAGTTTTTGCGGCAGGCGATCGAGTCCGTCATGGACCAGACCTACGAGGGATGGGAACTTTGCCTGGCGGACGGATCTGACGCGGAGCACGCTTATGTGGAGGAGATTTGCAGGGAGTACATGCAGAAGGACAAACAGTATTTGCGCCCAAGCAGCAGTCTCTACTGCCGTATTTTGTATAAAAAGCTTCCGAAAAACGAGGGGATATCGGGAAATACCAACGCCTGTCTGGATATGTCCTCGGGAAACTATATCGCTCTCTTTGACCATGACGACGTGCTGCATCCGTGCGTACTTTTCGAGTACGCGAAGGTGATCTGCGAGAAGGGCGCGGACTACATCTACTGCGACGAGGCCACGTTTAAGGGCAACGGCACCATAGACGATATGATCACTCTGCATTTTAAGCCGGACTATGCGCCGGACAATCTGCGGGCCAACAATTATATCTGCCATTTCAGCGCCTTTGCCAGAAGGCTTTTGGACGGTACCGAACTGTTTCGCCCGGAATTTGACGGCAGCCAGGACCACGATATGATTCTCAGACTCACTTCCCGGGCAAAGTGTGTGGTGCACGTGCCGAAGCTCCTCTATTATTGGAGATCCCACGCGGGGAGCGTTGCCTCGGATATCAGCGCGAAGAGCTACGCCATCGAGGCGGCCAGGGGGGCGGTGGCGGCGCACCTTAAGCAGCAGGGCTTTAAAAACTTTGAGATTCTCTCCACAAGGGCGTTTGAGACGATCTTTCAGATCAAGTATGAGATTTTGGGAACCCCCGGTGTGTCCATCGTAATTCCGAACAGGGATCATCTGGAAGACTTGAAACGATGCGTCTCTTCCATTCTGGACCGGAGCACCTACGACAATTACGAGATCCTTGTGGTGGAGAACAACAGCACGGACGCGGAGGTTTTTGCTTACTACAGAAAGCTGCAGGAGAATCCGAATGTCAGAGTTCTCACATATAAGGGGGAATTTAACTATTCCCGGGTCAATAACCTCGGTGTCTCCCGTGCTAAGGGCGGGTATATAGTTCTCTTAAACAACGACACGCAGGTGATCACGCCGGACTGGATCGAGGAACTTTTGATGTACGCCCAGAGAAAGGACGTGGGCGCCGTGGGAGCGAAGCTCTACTATGAGGACAACACGATACAGCATGCGGGCGTCGTGCTGGGGCTCGGTGCGCACAGGACGGCGGGGCACAGCCATTACCGCGTGGATCAGCAGAACCTGGGATATATGGGAAGACTCTGCTACGCCCAAAACGTAATGGCGGTGACAGGAGCCTGCCTGATGATGAGAAAATCGCTCTATGAGGAGCTTGGAGGGTTGGACGAGAAGCTCGCCGTCGCGCTCAACGACGTGGATCTGTGTATCAGAGCCTGGAAGACGGGGCGGGTGAATGTGTTTACGCCGTTTGCGGAGCTCTATCATTACGAGTCGGCTTCGAGGGGAACGGACCAGTCGGGAGCGAACGCCGAGCGCTACGAGAAGGAATGCGAGCTGTTCAGGCAGCGATGGAAGGAGCTTCTGGAAAAGGGGGATCCATACTACAATCCGAATTTTTCTCTGGATCGGAGCGATTTCACGCTAAAACTAGAAGGAGGGGGATCGGAGTCCTGAAATACCTTGACCGAAGCAGCCGCTTTTACTATAATCATTTTAAGGGAAAGGGAAATAATTCGGACAGAACACTTTTAGTATCGAGTGTTATTATATAATAAGGAGGGCTTTATAATGGGTTACAAAGAGCAGTTTGAATTTTGGCTGGAGGATTCTTACTTCGACGAGGCGACGAAGCAGGAGCTTCTGGCGATCAGAAACGACGAGAAGGAGATTGAGGACCGCTTTTACAAGGAGCTTGCCTTCGGCACGGGCGGACTCCGCGGTGTGATCGGCGCGGGTACGAACCGTATGAACATCTACACGGTGCGCAAGGCGACCCAGGGACTTGCCAATTACATAAAGAAGCAGGGCGGCGAAAAGAAGGGCGTTGCGATCGCTTACGATTCCAGAAGAATGTCCCCCGAGTTTGCGGATGAGGCGGCTTTGTGCCTTGCGGCTAACGGCATCAAGGCCTATGTGTTCGACGCGCTTCGCCCTACGCCTGAATTATCTTTTGCGCTCCGTGAGCTCGGCTGTATTTCCGGCATCGTGATCACGGCCAGCCACAATCCGCCGGAGTACAACGGCTACAAGTGCTATTGGGAGGACGGCGCCCAGGTTGCGGCTCCCAGGGATCAGGAGATCATCACGGAAGTCAACAACGTGACCGACTACCATACCGTGAAGACCATGGACAAGGAGGAGGCGAAGAAAGCCGGCCTGTATGAGGTGATCGGTAAGGAGATCGATGACAAGTACATGGTTGAGCTGAAAAAGCAGATCATCCATCCTGAGATCATTGAGGAGATGGCGGAAGATATGAAGATCGTCTACTCTCCGTTCAACGGCACAGGCAATGTGCCGGTGAGAAGAATCCTCTCCGAACTGGGCTTCAAGAATGTGTATGTGGTGCCTGAACAGGAGATGCCCGATCCCGATTTCACGACTCTGGATTATCCGAATCCCGAGGATCCCAAGGCGTTTACACTTGCTCTCAAGCTGGCGAAGGAGAAAAACGCGGATATTGTATTGGCTACCGATCCCGATGCGGACAGACTCGGCATCTATGCGCTTGATACGAAGTCCGGCGAGTATGTGCCTTTCACGGGCAACATGTCAGGTATGCTGATTGCGGAATATATTCTGAGAGAGCGTGCGGCGACAGAGAAGATGCCGGAGAATCCGGCTCTGGTGACCACCATCGTGACCACCAACATGGCGCGGGCTATCTCCGACGATTACAAAGTGAAATTTATTGAAGTTCTGACCGGCTTTAAGTATATCGGCGAGCAGATCAAGCTCTTTGAGCAGAACGGTTCAAACAACTACGTGTTTGGCCTGGAGGAGAGCTACGGGTGTCTCGCGGGCACACACGCGAGAGACAAGGACGCTATCGTGGCCGTGATGTGCCTGTGCGAGATGGCTGCGTGGTGCAAGAAGCAGGGTATAACCGTGTGGGATCAGATGATCAACCTCTATGAGAAATACGGTTACTTCAAGGAGAGCCAGTACTCCATCACCATGAAGGGCATCGACGGCGCGCGGGAGATCGAGGAGCTGATGGACAGACTGCGCAAGGAGCCGCCAAAGAGCTTCGGCGAACTTACGGTGAAGGAATTCAGGGATTACGCAACCGGAAAGACCTTGAACCTGGAAACCGGCGAGGAGGGAGAGACAGGGCTGCCTGAGTCCAACGTTCTCTACTTTGACCTGACGAACGACTCCTGGTGCTGTGCAAGACCCTCCGGCACGGAGCCTAAGATCAAGTTCTACATGGGCGTGAAGGGCACAAGCCTGGAGGACGCGCAGGCGAGACTGGATCGGCTGACCGAGGAGCTTAAGAAAAATATTTAGGAGACAATAAAATGGGGCTGCCGGATTTTTGAAGGCGGCCCCGATTGCATGTATTATCTGACAGGAAAAAATGGCAATAAATTGGAGGATTCAAGTTGGAAAACCGGATTCTGAAGCTTGACAATGCGAGAAAAACCATAAATTACCTGAAAAAGAACGGGCCGGTGAATACGCTATGGGCGATGGCGGAGCGTGTGAAGGCAGAGCGTGAGGACGCCTACCGGTATAGCGCTCCGGCGAAGGAGGAGCTTTCGGGACAGCGGGAGGAGTCTAAGGACTGGCCATATCTGTTCAGTATCGTCACGCCGGCTTACGAGACGAAAGAGGAGCATTTGCGGGAGATGATCGCTTCCGTACGGGCGCAGAGCTATGAGCGGTGGGAGCTTATTATCGTGGACGCGGGAGAGAGCGACGCGGTGGAGCGCGCGGTGCGGCAGATCATTCTGGAGACGGGAGATTTAAGGATTCGCTACAGCAGGCTGTCCGGGAACCGCGGCATAGCGGAGAACACCAACGCGGGGATCGAGCAGGCGAAAGGAAATTACATTGCTCTTCTTGATCACGATGATTTCATAACACCTGATGCACTATATTACATGGCATTTTATGTGCGAAATGCCGAACAGGAAGGCCGCGCGCCTGCACTGCTGTACTCTGATGAGGACAAGTACGACGAGGAGGCGAAAACCCTTGTAAATGCACATAAAAAGCAAAAATTCAACTTGGATTTAATATTGTCAAACAACTATATCTGCCACTTTTTAGCAGTGGAAGCGAAGCTGATGAAGAAACTGAAACTGCGGGGAGACTATGACGGGGCGCAGGATTATGATCTGGTGCTTCGGGTGGTGGACAGTCTGTGGCAGGACGGGGCGCTTATACCGGAAGTAACACGTATCTGCCATATTCCGCGGGTGCTCTATCACTGGCGCTCCCACCCGGACTCCACCGCGTCGAATACGGCGAGCAAAACTTATGCCTACGAGGCGGGGCGGCGCGCGCTGGCGGATTTCTGCGCGGGCAGGGGCTTTGCCGCGCAGGTGGAACACAGTCTGCATCTTGGGTTTTACCGTATTGTTTACGAACCTGATCTTCTGAGCGTCAGGAGGGAAGTCGGCGTGACGGGAGGCCGGATTTTGGACCGCCGCGGACGGATCTTCGCGGGAGCATATGACGAGAGCGGCGGATGTCTGTTCCAGGGGCTTCCCATGCACTTTACCGGCGGCAGCACGCACAAGGCGGTGCTCGTGCAGGACTGCGCGGCGGTTGACATTCGCTGTATGCGGGTGAGGGAGGAGCTTTGGCCTCTTTTCAGGCTTGTGACCGGGCGGGCTTACCGGGAGAGAAATATCCGCGTCGGGGCCGGACGGGAGAAAAAGGAAATCAGGGTTGCGGATGTGACCGGGCTTAGCTGCGACGAGGCGGGCTATCGGAAGCTTAGCATGGCTTTTGGCGAGGCGGTGAGAAGTGCGGGCTATCTGGTTGTGTGGGACCCGGCGCTCACCGTCAGGATGTGAGCGGCAGACAGGGAGGAAGCGATGTCACGGAAAAAGGAAACGGGTACGGAAATGTCCCAGGTTCGATCCACCATAATCATTCCAAACTACAACGGGATAGCGCATATCGGGAACTGCCTGAGATCGCTGGAAGGAGAGCCGGCCCGGGTGCTTGTGGTGGACAACGGTTCCGTGGACGGCAGCAGGGAACTTGTACGGGACGGCTTTCCGTGGGTACGGATGACGGTCTTCGATAAGAACTACGGCTTTTGCCGCGCGGTAAACCGGGGGATAGAGGCAAGCGATACAACATATGTTATTTTATTAAACAACGATACCACAGTGGAACCCGGGTTTGTGCGCGCGTTGGAGACGGCTCTGGACGGGGAAGAAGATATTTTTTCCGGGGCGGCGCAGATGGTAAATATGCATAAGCCGGAGCTGATTGACGACGCCGGGGATTACTATTGTGCGTTAGGTTGGGCTTTTGCCGCCGGAAAAGACCGTAAAAGAGAAAATTACGGCAAGTCGAGGGAAATTTTTTCCGCCTGCGGCGGCGCCTGCATTTACCGCAGGAAGCTTTTGGAAAAGACGGGGCTGTTTGACGAGAATCATTTTGCTTATCTGGAAGATGTGGATTTGGGATATCGCGCCAGAATACACGGTTACCGCAATCTTTACGTGCCGGAGGCGGTAGCGTATCACGCGGGAAGCGCTTCTTCCGGCTCCCGCTACAATGCCTTTAAGGCCGAACTCACGGCCAGGAACAGCGTATATCTGGCATATAAAAATATGCCCTTTTTGCAGCTTTTGTTAAATTTTCCGTTTCTTCTGGCAGGTTTTCTGGCAAAGCAGCTTTTTTACACAAAAAAGGGATTGGGTAAAAGCTGGAGGAAGGGGATCATGCGGGGGGTCCGGCTATGCGCGGGCAAGGGAAAAGGCCAAAAGGTGCGTTTTTCGATGTCCCGTCTGCCTGCCTGCACACGGATACAATGGGAGCTGTGGCGCAACATATGGTATCGTTTTTGGCTGTAGGTTGTTTTTTTCCGGCGGTTATTGTAGAATAGAAATAATTATTGCGCACACTATTAGCGTGAAAAGAGTTTCTAAAGACGTCCCGCCATAGGACGGGACGCCAAGAAACTCTAGGAGTTGCGTTGCAACTCCGTTTCACGCAGGAGAATGCCTGAAATACGGCATTCTCCGGGGCGAACTTGTTCGTCCGTGGATTTTGAGTCACAGCAGGGCTGTGACATGGCGGTTAGCGTGAAAAGAGTTTCTTTGCAACTCCGTTTCACGCAGGAGAATGCCCAAAATACGGCATTCTCCAGGACGAGTTTACTCGTCCGCGGATTTTGAGATTCCGCATAGCGGAATCATGGCAGTTAGTATGGAATAATGCACAGAGCGTAAACCGATCATGATAAAAGATAACCAGAAATATTTTAACAGACTGCACATCGTGTTGGATGCCGTGATCGTCGCAGTCTCCTATACGACAGCCTGGTATCTGAAATTTGCCAGCCCGTTTTCGGACATCGACATTAATGTCGGTGCTCTTCCTGTACGCACGTATTTTGAGATGCTGTATGTGATCGTGCCGGGATATCTTGTCTTGTATTACGCCTTTAATCTGTATACCCCAAAGAGGGCTACGGTGCACAGATATGAAATTCTGAATATCTTCCAGGCGAACACGGTCGGCATGGTGGTGCTGATGGCCGGCTGGTATCTGGTCGCGCAGATTCACTTTTCCCGGTCGATGATGGCCATGTTCTACTGTATTAACATTATCCTGACCACGCTGTGCCGCTCCGTCATACGGATACTTCTACAGTATTTCCGCGAAAAGGGCTACAATCTGAAATATATTTTGCTGGTTGGCTATTCCCGTGCAACGGAGGAGTATATCAAGCGTATCAACGCGAATCCGCAGTGGGGGTATGTGGTGAGGGGGATTCTTGACGATCACGTGCCTGCGGGCACGCTCTACAAGGGTGTCAAGGTAGTGGGATGCATCGAAAATCTTCTCTATATTCTTCCCGAAAATAAGCTTGACGAAATTGCCATTACCTTATCATTGAAGGATTACGACAATCTGGAGCATATCGTTGATCTGTGCGAGAAGTCCGGCGTGCACACGAAATTCATCCCGGATTACAACAGTCTGTTCCCAAGCAGGCCGTACACGGAAGACCTGATGGGATTGCCGGTGATTAACATACGCTATGTGCCGCTGACAAACACGCTGAACTGGTGTATGAAGCGGCTGGTGGATATTGCGGCCTCCCTGGTGGGACTTGTGGTGGCGTCGCCCGTCATGCTGATTGCGGCGATAGCCGTCAGATGCAGTTCGAGAGGCCCCGTTATCTTCAAGCAGGAGCGGATCGGGCTTCACAACAAGCCTTTCCGTATGTACAAGTTCCGCACGATGGAAGTACAAAAGCCATCCTCCGAGGAGAAGGGGTGGACAACCAAAAACGATCCCAGGGTTACAAAGGTCGGAAAGTTTTTGCGCAGGACAAGCATAGACGAGCTGCCGCAGCTTTTCAATATTTTAAAGGGAGATATGAGCGTGGTGGGGCCAAGGCCGGAGCGTCCGCATTTTGTGGAGCAGTTTAAGGAAGAAATCCCCCGCTATATGGTCAAGCATCAGGTCAGGCCGGGACTTACAGGCTGGGCGCAGATCAACGGCTATCGGGGAGACACCTCCATCAAGAGGCGGATTGAATTTGATATCTTTTATATTGAAAACTGGACGATGTCTTTTGACGTAAAGATTATGTTTCTTACGATTTTCAAAGGATTTATCAATAAAAATGCCTATTAGAAGAAATACTAAATTCTTAAGAATTGTGAAAGACTTTCGGAAGAAACCGGATTTGTGTTGCAATTACGGTAGGATAGAGTATAATTGTAACAGTTCAGACTTGCACTATTTCGCGGGTAAAATCGCTCTGTATGCGATTTTGCGAGTTGTGTTACGTTCAGCCTTATGAGATATCCATAAAAGCTTGCATTTTTGGACAAAGTGTGACAAAATAAAAGCGGCTTTTTAGAAATCAGCGTGAAAGCGCGAATGAGAAACCGAGGGAGTACAGAGTATGGCAAAGAGATATACGGACGAATATGACGAGGACGAAGTAAGGCCCAGGAAGAAACCTTCCGGGAAAGGGCCAAACTCCTCCGGGAGAAAGAGTACCGGAAAGAAAAAGAGCGGAAAGAAAGCTAAGGCAAGAAAACAGCGCAGGCGCATTATTCTCTTTATTATAGAGATTATTATTCTTATTATTGCGGTGATGGTGCTTTACATGGTGCTCTCCGGTACGAAGAGCGGCAAGGTGGAGCTTAAGGAGAAGGATATCATCATCAACGAAACTGTGCAGGAGGCGCAGGAGACGACGATGAAGGGATATCGGAATATAGCCCTGTTCGGGGTAGACTCGACGACAGGGGCGCTGACGAAAAATACGAGAAGCGATACGATTATGATCGCTTCCATCAATCAGGACACCGGGGAATGTAAGCTGGTTTCCGTTTACCGCGACACATACCTGAACCTGAGCAACGATTCTTACAATAAATGTAACGCGGCTTACGCAAAAGGCGGTCCTGAACAGGCGATCAATATGCTGAATATGAATCTGGACATGAACATTACGGATTTCGTCACGGTAGGTTTTGCCGGCCTGACAGATACAATCGACGCGCTGGGCGGCGTGAACATTGATGTGGACGATTCGGAGATCAGCCATCTGAACAACTATCAGTTGTGTATCGCCGAGGATTTGAAGAGAGAATATACGCCGGTGAAGGAGACGGGCTACCAGCTCCTGGACGGCTTACAGGCTACGGGCTACTGCCGTATCCGATACACGGCCGGAGATGATTTCAAGCGTGCCGAGAGACAAAGAGAGGTACTCACCGCCGTGGCGGATCAGGCAAAGAAAGCGTCCCTTCCGAAACTGACAGAGACGGCAAACTCCGTGTTTGAGGAGGTATACACTTCGCTGGATCTGTCGGAGATCATCGATATGCTGGGCAATGTCGGGACTTATTATATCTCGGAGACATCCGGATTCCCGCAGGAGGATATGCGGGCGACAGGCACGATCGGTTCCAAAGGTTCCTGCGTCATTCCGCTCAGTCTGGAGGAGAATGTAAAGTGGCTGCACAAGTTCCTTTTCAACGCGGACGACTATGAGCCGTCCGAGACGGTGAAGAAGTGCAGTGAGAAGATTTATGAAGAGACAAACGGATATATGAACAAATAAGAGCAAAGGGGCTTGTTACGGCAGGCCCCTTGCGGCGTTTGTATGCACAGCCATACGAGGAGGAAGCAGGCCGCCAAAGCGGCGCATGAGATGCGCGGCGAGCAGGGGAAGACGGCTCTTTCCTGCTCGATTAAAGAAAACGGATGGAGGGCGAGCGAGTTGGAGACAGTGGATGTAATCATTCCCGTCTACAAGCCTGACGACAGGTTTATGACGTTGGTTGAGGCGCTGCGGGCGCAGACGGTTCCCGTGAACCGTATTATAATCATGAATACGGAGCAAAAATATTTTGACAGGTTGATTTACGGTACTGTACTGAAGAGGACGTATCATAATATAACAGTAAAGCATCTGTCAAAGAGGGAATTTGACCACGGGCGTACGAGAAATCAGGGGGTGCGGCTGTCGGACGCGGATGTGTTTGTCATGATGACCCAGGACGCCATTCCGGCGGACGAGTATCTGATCGAGCGGCTGCTTTTCGCGCTCCGTGGGGAGAAGGTGGCCGTAGCCTATGCCAGGCAGCTTCCCCGCAAGGACAGCAGCGAGATTGAACGGTATACGAGGCAGTTTAATTACCCGGAGAAATCCTGCGTAAAGACCAGGGAGGATATACCGAAGCTGGGGATCAAGACCTTTTTTTGCTCAAACGTGTGCGCGGCTTACAGGAGAGAGGTATTCGACGCGCTGGGTGGATTTCCCAACAAGGCAATTTTCAATGAAGATATGATTTATGCCGCCGGGGCGGTAAAAGCGGGCTATGGCATCGCCTATGCGGCGCAGGCAAAGGTGATCCATTCCCATAGCTATACTTGTAAGCAGCAGTTTCGCAGGAATTTTGACCTGGGCGTCTCGCAGGCGGATCACCCGGAGGTGTTTGCGGCCTGCCCGTCGGAGTCGGAGGGGATCCGGCTGGTAAAGAATATGGTGAAGCATTTGAGGGAAAAGAGAATGTGGAGTCAAATACCATATGTTATTATACAGAGCGGCTTTAAGTATGCGGGATATTTTTGCGGGAAACGGTATCGAAGGCTGCCGGGCAGGTTTGTGAAGGCGATGTCATCGAACAGGGAATATTGGTGACGCGGCGAAAGAGACATTCTCTGAATGAATATCAGGAGGTAAGGCTAAATGTGCGGGATTGTAGGATATATCGGAACAAAGCAGGCGGCGCCCATTATTTTGGACGGTTTGTCCAAACTGGAGTACCGGGGATATGACTCGGCGGGCATGGCTGTCTACGACGGAGACGGAAAAATCAACATCACGAAATCGGTGGGAAGACTAAAGGTTTTGGAGAATCTGACCCATGGCGGCGAAACGATGCAGGGAATCTGCGGCATCGGGCATACGCGCTGGGCCACTCACGGGGTGCCGAGCAGCAGCAATGCGCATCCCCATTTTAATGAGGCGGAGACGATTACCGTGGTACATAACGGAATTATCGAAAACTATTTGCAGCTTCGCAGGATGCTCACGGAGAGAGGCTATAAATTCGTGTCGGAGACAGACACGGAGGTTGTGGCGCATCTTCTGGACTATTATTACAAGGGCAATCCGTTGGAGGCTGTCACGAAGGTGCTGCATCGCGTGGAGGGTTCTTACGCGCTCGGTATTCTCTTTGCGGACTGCCCCGACCAGATCTTTGCGGCCAGAAAGGATTCGCCCCTGATCGTGGGACAGAACGAGGACGGATGTTTCATCGCTTCGGATGTGCCGGCGATACTGAAATATACCAGAAAGGTGTATTATGTGGACAATCAGGAGGTGGTGCGTCTGCGGGCGGATCACATGCATTTTTACTCGGTGGACGAGGAAGAGACGACGAAGGAGCCTGTCTTTATCGATTGGGATGCCAGCGCGGCCGAGAAAGCGGGCTATGAGCACTTTATGTTAAAGGAGATGTACGAGCAGCCAAAGACCGTGACGGACACGATCATGCCACGCATCAAGGACAACGATATCGTCATTGAAGAGCTCAATATGAGCGACGAGGAGCTGCGCGCGGTGAAGAAAATCCACATCGTGGCCTGCGGTTCGGCCTATCACGCGGGCGTGACGGGCAAGTACGCGATCGAGGGGCTTTCGCGCATCCCTGTGGAGGTGGATCTTGCCTCGGAGTTCCGCTACCGCGATCCCATTCTCGAGGAGGGCGCGATGGTGATTGTGATCAGCCAGTCCGGCGAGACGGCGGACACTTTGGCGGCGCTGAGGGAATCCAGGAAGAGAGGATTTCCGGTGCTTGGCATCGTCAATGTGGTGGGAAGTTCCATCGCCAGGGAGGCGGACAATGTGATGTATACCTGGGCGGGGCCTGAAATCGCGGTTGCCACCACAAAGGCTTACAGCGCCCAGCTTGTGGCGCTCTATCTTCTGGCTATCAAACTGGGACGTGTACGTGGGAAAATCGACGATATGACATACGCGTCGCTTTTGGGCGATCTGAGGTGTCTGCCGGACCAGATTGAGCTTCTTTTGCACAATAAAAATAAAATACAGAGATTTGCCAACCGCTATATCGGCGCCAAGGATGTTTTCTTTATCGGCCGGGGCATCGATTACGCCATCTCCCTGGAGGGATCCCTGAAACTGAAGGAGATTTCCTATATCCACTCGGAGGCTTATGCGGCCGGGGAGCTAAAGCATGGCACGATCTCCCTGATTGAGGAGGGAACGCTTGTGGCTGCCGTGTCAACCCAGCCGGCGCTTTACGCAAAGACCATCAGCAATATGGTGGAGGTGAAAGCGAGAGGGGCGTTTCTTCTGGCGGTGACATGCGAGGAGAACAAGGAGATTGAGAAAGCGGCGGACTACGTGATCTATATTCCCGAGACGAACCCTTATTTTGCCAATTCGCTTGCCATTATCCCGCTGCAGCTTTTCGGGTATTATGTGGCCGTGGGGAAAGGGTGCGATGTGGATAAGCCGAGGAATCTGGCGAAGTCGGTGACAGTGGAATAGCGTGAAAAGAGTTTCTAAAGACGTCCCGCCATAGGACGGGACGCCAAGAAACCGTTTCACGCCGAAAAACGCCAAAAACAGGCGTTTTTCACTCGGATTTGAGTCACAGCAGAGCTGTGACATGGTGATTAGAGTGAGAAGAGTTTCTAAAGACATCCCGCCATAGGACGGGACGCCAAGAACCGTCTCACACAGGAGAATGCCCCAAATACGGGCATTCTCCAGGACGAACTTGTTCGTCCGCGGATTTTGTGTGGGTAAGATTTATTTGGAAGATCCTGTTCTGGTTGAGCGGGAAACACAAATTTTAAATATTTTAAACACAATTTAAACACAAATGGCAGATATACTTAGGACATAATCAGCGAGGGGAAATGAAAGGGCGGATGCCTGATATTTTTACGGAAGGGAGCGGGATTATGTACGACAACAATTATCCAAATGATTTTACAAACAACGGTGCGAACACTACGGGTTCGGAGCAGTCAGGGGCACGGCAGGGCGGCGATTACGGGCAGTCGGGGATCGATTACCGATCCTATCGGAATACAGCAAACCAGACGGAGAGCGTTTACGGGCAGAACGCCTCGCAAAATTCTTACGGAAACCACAACGCTTATCAGAGCAGCGCGGGAAGCTACCAGTACGGAAACAGCTATCCGAACAGCTACATGCAGCCGGAGCAGAAGAAGGAGAAAAAGCGCAGGGAGAAGAAACCGGGAGGCTATTTTAAAAAGGCGCTGGTGGTGGTTTCCCTCGGATTGTTCTTCGGGCTCTTTGCGGGGCTTGGGTTGTATGCCGTGGAGGTGGTTACAGGGATGACGGATCGCGGCAGTGCGGCGCCGGAGGAAACGGAGGGTTCCCCGATGGCTGAGACTGAGATTGAAACACAGTCGCAGGAGCCGCTCGGGCTTGATGGAGCAAAGATCAAACAGTCGGACTCCTTAACGACGGTGGTCACCGATGTGACGGACGTTGTGAAGAACGTGATGCCGTCTATCGTGGCGGTAAACAATCACTACACGGAAACGATGTCCTTCTTCGGACAGGATATGAGCAGCGAGGCGGATGCCAGCGGTTCCGGCATTATCGTGGGACTAAATGATGCGGAGCTTTTGATTGTGTCCAATTACCATGTGGTGGAAGACACCGACAAGCTGACCGTCCTGTTTAACGAGGGCAGCGAGGCGGAAGCGTTCATCAAGGGGCAGGACGCGAAGATGGATCTGGCGGTCATAGCGGTGCCGGTAACAGCTCTGTCGGATTCTACCCTGGAGGCAATTGAGGTGGCTACGCTGGGCGATTCCGACGCGCTGGAGGTGGGAGAACCCGCTATCGCCATCGGCAACTCCCTCGGATACGGTCAGTCCGTCACAACGGGAGTGATCAGCGCGCTCAACAGAAGCATAAGCCTGTCCGCAAGCAACGGGTACGGCGGAGACAATGTCGAGGGCACCTTTATACAGACCGACGCGGCCATCAATCCCGGAAATTCCGGCGGCGCGCTCTTAAATATAAAAGGCGAGGTAATCGGCATAAACTCCAATAAAATTGGCGGCAGCGCAGTGGAGGGCATGGGCTACGCGATCCCGATCTCGGCTGCAAGTCCGATCATTGCGGAGCTGATGCTCAAGGAGACAAAGAGCAAGGTAGCCGAGGAGGAAAGAGGATATCTTGGCATTTCGGGAATCAGTGTGACCGAGGAGGTTTCCCAGGCATACGGTATGCCGGAAGGCGTATATATCGCGCAGGTTTATCCAAACACGGCAGCGCAGGCGGCGGGGCTGAAGAAGGGAGATATCATCACGGAGTTTGGCGGCGACAAGATCGCTTCGATGGAGGAGCTGCAAAAGGAACTGGAATTTTATGCCAAGGGCGATACCGTGGACGTCAAGGTGATGACCATGACGGTGGCCGGCTACGAGGAGGTAACCAGACAGTTGACGCTTGGCAATAAGGTGAACGAATAAGTAAAAGAAATGCAGCGAATATGGCGGAGAAAAATCCCCGGCAGGACGGTATCGTATGGACCCGCCTGCCGGGGATTTTTACACGGCCCAACAGAGCAGGCACTTGATGAATCAATGACTTTTGGGTATAATGATGAAATAATATCCCCGCAGACCAGTGCCGGCGGGCAGGACGGAGGAGAGTATGGACGATCACAGAGACGATAAATACGAAGAGACGGAGCTTGAGAAGAAGGATTCCGATACGGGAAGTAAAAAGGATGACGGTTCCGGGAGCGATTACGAGGATGTCTGCTTTATCTGTCGCAGGCCCGAGAGCAAGGCGGGGAAGATGTTTAAGCTCCCGAACAATATCTGCGTCTGCGACGACTGTATGCACAGGACGATGGATACGGTCAGCCAGTTTGACTATCAGGGGCTTTTAAACAACACCAATATGAGCGATCTGAATACGGGAAAAGGAGGTTTTCCCAATATCAGTTTTGTGAATCTGGCGGATTTAAAAGGGGACGGCGGTATCCCGAACAAGCAGAAGCCGAAGAAAAAGAAGAAAGCTTCCGCGGAGATTGACATCCGCAATATTATGCCTCCCCACAAGATCAAGCAGAAGTTGGACGAGTATGTGGTGGGCCAGGAACATGCCAAAAAGGTCATGTCCGTGGCGGTTTACAATCACTATAAGAGGGTGGCGACCGGCACCTTGGACGAGATCGAGATTGAGAAGTCAAACATGCTGATGATCGGGCCTACCGGCTGCGGCAAGACTTATCTTGTAAAGACGCTGGCGAAGCTTCTGGACGTGCCGTTAGCGATTGCGGACGCTACGTCTCTCACGGAGGCGGGCTATATCGGCGACGATATCGAGAGCGTCGTATCAAAGCTCCTCGCGGCGGCGGACAACGACGTCGAGCGGGCGGAGAGAGGCATTATCTTTATCGACGAGATTGACAAGATCGCCAAGAAAAAGAACACCAATTCCAGGGACGTGAGCGGCGAATCCGTACAGCAGGGCATGTTAAAGCTTTTGGAGGGAGCGGAGGTGGAGGTGCCTGTGGGTGCAAATTCCAAAAACGCCATGGTGCCTCTCGCCACGGTGAATACGAGGAATATCCTGTTTATCTGCGGCGGCGCTTTCCCGGATCTGGACGAGATTATCAAGCAGCGGCTCAATAAAAAGACATCCATCGGCTACAACGCTGAGCTTAAGGATAAGTACGACAAAGAGAAGAACATCCTGCGCCGTGTGACCGTGGAGGATATCAGGAAATTCGGCATGATTCCGGAGTTTATCGGCCGCCTTCCGGTGATCTTTACGCTGGAGGGATTAAGCCGGGAGATGATGGTGCAGATTTTGAAAGAACCCAGAAACGCGATCTTAAAACAATACCAGAAGCTTTTGGAGCTCGACGAGGTGGAGCTTTTGTTTGACGAGGGAGCCCTTGAGGCCATAGCGGATAAAGCCATGGATAAGGAGACGGGGGCCAGAGCGCTTCGCGCCATTATCGAAGAGTTTATGTTAGATATTATGTACGAAGTTCCGAAGGACGACAATATCGGCCGCGTAACCATCACCAGAGAGTATATTGAGGGAAACGGCGGACCGATTATCGATATCCGCAGCAGAAGCGCGGAGCACCCGGATCGATTGAGGGTGGTGCAGGATTCTCCCGAAGTATAGCTGACCGGTAAACGGGACGCAGGGGAAGAAACGCCCGTCTTTGCCAAAAAGGTGTCAGGTCTTTGAACCGTGCATAGAATACGGTAAGGCGTATTGGGTGGAAAGGGCGTATAATACGGCACTTATTTGTACGCGAAGAAAGAAAGCTTGACCTGCAGGGAAATGATTTTATCGGAAGATTTTATTGATGTGATCGCGGATTATGACACGATTGAGCAGATTTTGGAAGATGTGGATTTAGAATACTGCTATCATGCCATTGATGCGGGGTTCGGGGTGGCCAGTGTGAGACGCAGTCAGGTTGCGCCGATTTCCATGGGATATTACGGCTATTCAAGTATTCCTAAGCTGTACGGACTGACGCAGACAGGGGAGAATGTGTTTGACTCCTCGCCGCTTGCGGCGATGGGGAATCTGCGGGTACAGAGTCCGCCGCTTGCGCTTCAAGGGAGCGGCGTTATCATAGGTTTTATAGATACAGGGATCAGGTATCAGGAGGATGTTTTCAGGCGGGAGGACGGGAGCACCCGCATAGTCTCTATTTGGGATCAGACCATACAGACGGGGGAGCCGCCTGTGGGTTTTGAATACGGCACGGAGTACCATCGGGCGGATATCGACAGGGCGCTTAACTCTCCGGAGCCGGAGTCGATTGTGCCAAGCATTGATGTTAATGGCCACGGAACAAGGATGGCTTCCGCGGCGGCGGGAAGCGTCCTGAATCAGGGGCTGACATTTCGGGGAGCCGCGCCCTTGGCGGATATTGCGGTTGTCAAATTGAAGGGTGCAAAGACCTATCTGAGAGATTACTATCTCATCGATGACCAGGCGGAGGCCTTCCAGGAAAACGATATCATGGAGGGCGTCAAGTATTTGCAGCGTATGGCGGTGGCTTTCAGCAGACCGGTTGTGATTGTGATCGGGCTTGGCACCAATATGGGCAGCCACGACGGCACATCCTCCCTGGATACGTATTTGAATATTGTGGCGGAGCGCAGAAGCCGGGCCGTTGTGGTGGGCGGAGGCAATGAAGGAGACAAAGAGCACCACTATGAGAGCGTTATCCCGGGCAACGTGGAAATCCGCGTATCGGAGCCGATGAAGGGATTTTGCGCGGAGATATGGGGAAGCCTCCCGGACGCTTACGCTGTCTTAATCCGTTCGCCTGGGGGAGAAGTTTCCCCTGTCATTGAGTTCAGAAACGGAGTCAACAAAGAAATTTCATTTATTTTTGAGCGGACGCGGATTCAGATCGGCATAGTGCTGGTGGAGAAGGATTCGGGGGATCCACTTGTCTTCATGCGGTTTATAAATCCGACGCCGGGCATTTGGACCGTGTCGGTTACGGCGGATGCGAGGGGAATGAGGGGCCAGGGGAAGTATCACATGTGGCTGCCCATTGAAGCCTTTCTGGAACGGAGCGTTACCTTTTTGGAGCCGAGCCCGGATGTGACCTTGACAGAGCCGGCAAACGCCTCCCAGGTGATTACGGTTTCCGCTTATGACAGCTACTCGGACGGGTGGTATGCGTCGTCGGGCAGAGGCTTTAGCAGAAGCGGCTGTATCAAGCCCGATCTGGCGGCTCCCGGGGTCGGAATACCGACTGTTCTTGGCAAGACGGACGGGGCGAGTATGGCCGCGGCTTTGGCCGCCGGATGTGTGGCGCAGTTTCTGGAGTGGGCCGTGGTCGAGGGGAACGCTTACTCGGTGGAGAGCAGAGGTACAAAGAGCTACCTGATACAGGGCGCGGACCGCCCCGGCGATATCGTCTATCCTGACAGACGTTGGGGATATGGACGGATCAACATCAACGGGACGTTTGAGACGCTTGCCAGACTGTGAGCGTTTTGCCGATACGTTTGTATCTGTGTCACGAATATACTGTGAGATGCGAAGCAGGCGGAAAAATGCCTGCTTTTTTGTAGGGCAAATACTTTAATGATAAAAAAGCGGGACTGGTTCCGCTTTTTTTTGTAAAAAAAGATTGCATTGGATGTCAATGTGTGGTATAAGTTACACAAGGAAACTAATTTACTAAACATGTTTCGCATATAAAACGCACAAAGTGAGAAGATAATGTTGGAACATGAACCATTCTAAAGGAGGAGAGACAGATGAAGAGACGGATGATCGCCATGCTGGTTGGCATGAGCCTGGCATCGGCTGTGCTGACAGGATGCGGAGGAAAGGAAGAGAGCCAGGAAGGTCAGAGCGTGGAGGGAGGAAAGACCCTGAAAATCCTGACACACTATGATGCGGCGTTTGCGGAGGCGGCCAAAAAGTACGAGGAGGAGACAGGCGTTCATGTCGAGATCGAGCAGACGGCATACGAGAACATCGGGGACACGCTGGAGGTCGTTTTGAGTTCGGGGTCTGACGAGTATGATCTCATCATGGCGGACGGACCGAACACTTCGGCATATGTCAGCAGAGGTTATCTGGAACCTTTGACAACCTATTTTACGGAGGAGGAGAAGAAGTGCTTTTCACCGGAGCTTCTCAAGCAGGGCACCGTGAACGGGGAGTTCTATGCCGCGCCGCTTGGCGACAGCTCTACGGTGCTCTACTACAATAAAAACCTGTTGAAAGAGGCGGGCGTTGAAGTGGATTTTAGCCAGTATACCGGAGAAAACAGAATAACCTGGGAGGAACTGACAAAGATTGCCAGGGAGGCGGTGGAGGCGCTTGACCCGGACGGGAGTAAAGGGCTTTACGGAATCGAAATCGGCCAGGTGAGCTCCGTCTATCAGATGAATCTGCTTGCAAACAGTATGGGTGGTAAGAATATAAGTGATGACGGAAAGACGGTAAAGGGCGTTATCGATTCGGCGCAGTGGAAGGAAGCCATCACATGGTATCAGGGATTGGTGGAGGAAGGCATATTTTCCAGGGGTGTTTCCGGTCTGGAAACATATAACAATTTCTACGCGGGAAAATGCATTTTCGAATGGATGACGGCGGATTCGTACACCTTCTGTCTGGATGCGGATCTGACGGAGGATGATTTCGGATGGACATACCAGCCGTGCTTTGAGGGACATGAGAGCGAGGTGGCTACGGGCTGCGGAAACTGGGCTCTGGGTGTGAGCGCTTTTTCCAAAAACAAGGAGGAAGCCGGGAAATTTGTAAACTATATGACTTATGGGGAAGGAAACGATATTTTCCTGCCGATCAGCGGCATGGGACCGAATGCGGCCGAACGCTACAGCGATGAGCTGACAAAGAAAAACCCGGTATTGGAGATCGCCAAATATGAGGCGGAACATACGGCCTGCGTGCGCGCGGTGACGCCTGCGTTTAACGAGTATTCGGCGGCGCTTTCCACGATGTGGGAGGACGTGCGCAACGGCGCAAATATCGACGATGCGCTGGGAAGCACGGTTGACCAGATTGATTCGGCCCTTGGCGAGTACAATGAATAATTGTGCAAAAAGAAGTACTAATTGCTTGCGGCAAAGGCCGCTTCGCAAAGAACTTCTATGTTTTGCACCGGAGAATGCCTGAAAAACGGCATTCTCCGAAAAGTGTCGCCAAAGGTTTTATGGAGGAGGTGTAATTGATGACTGCACAGTTGAAATGGAGAAAACAGGCGCTTCCCTACTGTCTGTTGCTGCCGGCACTGGGGTTTGTGCTTATCTTTAAGATATATCCGCTGTTTTACTGCTTTATTCAGGGGTTCCACTATAAGGGAAACTGGTCGCTTCGGACGTTTGAGATTCTGTTTTCCAACAAAGCTTTCTGGCATTCCCTGTGGGTGACGGTCAAAATGAATATTGTCATGACGCCGCTTCAGATCGTGCTCTCGTTTTTTATGGCGCTTTTGGTAAATAAGACGGTCAAAGGAGTGGGGACATTCAGAAGTCTCTATTACCTGCCGGTCACTATTTCCATGCCGGTTGCGGCGATTTGCTGGAGCCTGATGCTGTCGGTGAACAACGGTCTTGCCAACAGTTTCATCAAAAGTCTGTTCGGTATGGAGGCGCAGGGATTTTTTACGGATGCGAATCAGGCACTTTGGTGCATTGTGGCCCTGAGCACCTGGAAGGGGTGCGGATACTGGATGATGTTCTACCTTGCGGGGCTAAAAGGCATCGATACAAGCGTGTACGAGGCGGCAAAGATCGACGGGGCGAACGCGCTTCAAACCTTGTGGAACATCACGATTCCGCTTGTCAAGAAAACGACGCTGTTTGTTATGGTGGCGGATACGAGCATCAATATTCTGCTTTTCGCGCCTACCCAGCTCATCACGAGCGGCGGGCCAAGCGATTCCACAAATGTGCTTATGTATGAGGCGTACAAGCAGGCGTTCAAATATGGAAGCTATGAGAAGGGAGCGGCCACGACCTGCGTGCTTGTGGTTTTGATTCTGATCATCGTATTTTTCCAGTTCAAGCTGACTAACCAGGAAGAATAGGAGGTGTGTAAGGTGAAGAACTCTGACAAAAAATTATTGGGAAAGACAGGAATATACATTCTGCTTGTCATAGTGCTGCTCATTTCCCTGTTCCCGATTATTTACCCGCTGCTGTCCTCCTTCAGGACGGACAATGAGTTGTTTGAAAATATGATGCCTTTTAACTGGCATACCATTGTCCCGATCGACTGGACATGGGAGAACTACGCGGCTATTTTCACGGAATATCACTTTGGCCGTTATTTGAAGAACACGCTGATTATGATTGCGCTGATCATACCCGGAACGATTGCCATCTGTTCGCTGGCGGCGTTTGCCTTTTCCTTTTATGACTTTAAGTTCAAGAAGCAGTTGTTTGCGCTGTTTTTGCTGACCTTTATGATTCCGGGAGAGGCGATCGCGCTTCCGCTTTACTCGCTTGTAAATTCCATGGGTCTGATCAATACCTACGCAGGTCTGGTGCTGCCCGCGCTTGCCAACGGACTGGTGCTTTTTCTCTTCGTTCAGTTTTTCAGCGAGACGCCGAGGGCGCTTCTGGAATCGGTGGAGATCGACGGGGGAGGGTGGTGGACATCCTTTTCGAGGATTGTCCTTCCGCTGTCCAAGCCGATTTTGATTACGGCGGGGCTTATGGTGTTCGTAAACCAGTGGAACGATTACCTTTGGCCGTTGTTGGCGGCTCGGGCGGATGAAGTTAAGGTCGTGACCGTCGCGGTCGCAAATTTTAAGGAACAGAATGTGATCCACTGGGGCTACATCTACGCCGCGTCCACCGTGTCGGCGCTGATCCCGATCTTGATTTTCCTGCCATTCCAGAAGTATTTTGTGCAGGGAATCACAAGCGGCGGAGTCAAAGGGTAGAAAGGAAAAGCAGGATGAATAATGAGGAGAGAAAAAAACGGTTACAGATACATGCGGGCAGGCTTCGCCTTGTCATCGACACGGACGCGAAGAACGAGGTTGACGATCAGTTTGCGATCGCGTGGGCGTTAAAGTCCCCGGAGCGGTTTCAGGTGGAGGCCGTGTACGCGGCGCCTTTTTCCCATGAGTGTTTTAAGCATATACAGGCTTCGGACGAGGAGATAGAAAAGTCGGCGGAACTGATCGGGCAGGCACAAGGGCCAGGCGACGGGATGCGTCAGAGCTATGACGAGATACGGCGAGTGTTCGATCTGCTCCATATGGATTACGCGGACCGGATTTACTATGGTTCGGACCGGTATATTGGAGCGGATGGGGAACCGGTAGTCAGCGATGCGGCCAAAGACCTGATCCGGCGCGCGAAGGCTTCGGAAGAGCTTTTATATGTCGCGGCTATAGGGGCGATAACAAATATTGCGTCGGCGATTTTGATGGATCCCACCATTGTGGAGAAGATCGTGGTTATCTGGCTTGCGGGACAGCCGCTTGAGTTTGGGCACGGGATAGAATTTAATATGATGCAGGATGTGAAAGCGTCCCAGGTTATTCTCGACAGCGGAGTGCCGCTTGTTCTGATCCCATGTATGAACGTGGCTTCATCGATCACCGTATCCGAACAGGAACTTCGGGACAATCTGGCGGGAAAGAACGAACTGTGTGATTATCTGTACTCCATTGTCGCCGGGGCGTTTTGTGACGAGGAAGCGGAGAAAGCTTATATGAAGGTGGACAGAGGCGGGTATCTTCTCGGCAGGGAGGATTACAGCGAAGAGTATTTGCAGGAATTTCCCACCGGACATATAAGCTGGAGCAGGATCATATGGGATATCTCGGTGATCGCCTTTTTAAAAAATCCGAACTGGGTGCTCTCAAAGTTCGAAAGCGCGCCGATTTTAAGAGATGATCTTCGCTACGAGCGGGACGATGACAGAGCGTCCGTCAGGGTCGCGAATTATTGTTGGAGAAATTACATATTCGGGGATCTGTTTGACAAGCTTGCGCGGTAGAGCGCTTAACGTCGCCAAAAAACGGATTTGAAAAAACGATGAAGTTTCCATATAATGGAAGTACCGGAGAAAAGGGGAGTGACCAAAGGAGAAAATTCATACATGAATATCAGGGATATTGCAAAACTGTGCGGTGTTTCCGCGTCAACTGTGTCAAAGGTGCTGCACGATGACAAGACCATCAGTGAGGAGACGAGAAAAAAAGTTCTGAATGTGGTAAAAGAATATAACTATGTTCCTTATTCGGAGGTGCTGAAAAACGCGGCTCCACGGATGGATATGATAGCCGTTGTGCTGGATGAGGAGCAGAGTTTTTACAAAGAGCTGCTCTACGGTATAGAGGACAGCGCTTTTGACTACGGCTACAATATTGTGGTCTGTAATATTGCAGAGGGGGAAGAGCGCAGAAAGAAATATCTTCAGATTTTGGAAAATAAGGGAATTAGCGGGATGATTATTCTCGGCCGGAAAGAGGGGAACGAATATAAGCTGCCGACCGTGGAGGTCGGCGGCCGGATTTTTCCGGCGCACAAAGAGAAGTTGTCCCAGATATGTTTTGACACGGAAGAGATGGGATATATCGGCGTAAAATATCTGCTGGAACAGGGGCACCGGGAGATCGCCTGCTTTGTGAAACCGGGTGAGGAAGGGATAAAGGCAGGCTATCGAAAAGCCTACGAAGAGATTTTTACCCAGCCCAGGGAGGAATGGGTCTTCGAACTTGAGGAGAATCTGACGGAGGATATGATAGGAAGCTGCGTCGGGCTTGGCGTGACTGCCGTTTTCTGTTCGGATGTCGGATACGGGAATTTGATTTACGCGGGTCTTTTAAAATACAATATCTCCGTTCCGACGGAGATGTCAGTCATGTGCGTGGGAAACGGCGGTCTGGCGGAGCGCTTGCTTCCGCCGGTTTCGACGGTGGAAATTTCCGCCGGCCGGATTGCGAAAAAGGCCATGGAGGCTCTCGACGGGATGATGGAGCGCAAGGAGCCGGGGTGGCTGTATCACGCGCGGGTGGAACCGGAGATTTTCGAGAGAGGAAGCGTGGAGAATCTGTCGGAAAAAGAGCGGGAAGAAAAGATTGTCGTGATCGGAAACATGAACATGGACTGTAATGTGGTCGTTGATAACACCCGCACAAGAGGCGGGACACTCCGCGTAAAGCGGACGATGCAGTTTCCCGGCGGGGACGGCGCCAACCAGGCTGTCGGAATCGGAAAGCTGGGGGGATGCGCCTATCTGCTTGGCTGCCTCGGAAACGACCAGGATGGAAGAACGATTTATAACAGTCTGACAGAGGCGGGCGTGAGGACAAACGGGGTTGTATTTTGTCCTTCACAGACGACCGGAAAAGCTTATATTACGGTTGGCACGGGAGGAAAAAACACGATTATCATCGAAGAGGGGGCCAATCAATGTCTGGACGGCGGGTATATCAGGAGGTATGAGTCTGTTTTCGACGGAGCGGCTTTATGTCTGATCAGCATGGAAATATCGGAGGAGGCGGTTCTTGCAGCGATTGATATGTGCCGGGAGAAGAAGGTGAAGACAATCGTGAAGCCTTCCGCGATCGAATCGTTGGTGGATGAACTTTATCCGAAAATTGATTATTTTGTGCCGAATGAGGAGGAGGCCATGCGGCTTGTCCCGGGTGATATGTCGGTGGAAGAGAGGGCGGAGGCTCTGTTTCAAAAAGGGGTCAAAAATATCGTTATTACGCTTGGGGAGCGGGGGTGTTATCTGAAAAACAGAGAGTATGCGCGCTATTTTGAGACGCAGTTGTTTCCGGTGGTGGACGTGACGGGAGCGGCTGACGCGTTCATCAGCGCGATGGCGGTCTGCCTTGCCAGAAAGTATGATATGATACGGGCGATTCAGTTGGCGACCTACGCGGCGGATGTAAGCGTCACACGGTTCGGGGTCGGGCAAGCGATGATTGACAGGGAAGGTCTGGAAGCTTATCAGGCATATCTCGACGAAAGAGGAACGATACATGAAGCAAATTTATAAGGTTGATTAAGCGAGCCGGGAGCCTGGAAACGGGATTCCCGGCTTGTATTGTGGTGCGCCTGGCGGCGCACGTTTCCCGACTCGGCTGCGTCTTTCATGACAGGGAAGGCGAAGGATAAGGCGACATGAAAGATTTGGCAGGATGTAGGGAAAACTTGCTGATTTTGCCCGCTTGTGGTAAGGTGTAAAGTATGGAAAGAAAGACTGTGGCAACAGCTCTGCGCATTCGCGGCGCAGAGTGTGCCACCAGGATATCATGGAAGGCGGAAAAGACGGAATGAGGAAACAAAAGCTTGGGATGGCCGGGCTGGTTTTAATTATATTGGGGCTGTTGGCCGGATGTGCAAAGAGCGCGGCTGAAACTGCCGTCTCGGGAGGCAAAGCGGTGGGAGAACCGTCGCCGGAAACCGGGAAGGAAGAGGAGAAAGACTCCGATGGGGAGATGAGTTCCTGGCGTGAGGCGGTGCAGAAAATGTTTGAGGATCCCTACGGGGATTACGTTGAAACCGGCGGCGAGATCGCCTTTTTAGTAGATGGTTCCGTGGAGGATGGGGGCTATAATGAGGCTATTTATAACGGCGTGCGGATGTATGCCTTAGGAGCCGGTGTTTCTTTTTCGTATTATACGGCGAACCCGGATGTCCCGGAGAGCTACCGGGAGATGATTGTGAGAGCGGTGGAGGACGAGGCAGGGTTGGTCGTCTGCGCCGGCAATATATTCGGCGAGGCGGTAGGGGCTTTGCAGACGGTTTATCCGCAGACTTCTTTTTTGCTGGTGGACAGCGTTCCCTGGGGCAGTGAGGGCGAGGCGCTTCCCATCGGGGAAAATGTGCACTGTATCCTTTTCAGGGAGGAGCAGGCCGGATACCTGGCGGGCTACATGGCGGTATGGGAAGGCTATCGGCGACTTGGATTTGTGGGAGGCAGGCCGGAGCCGGCAGTACTGCGGTACGGATACGGCTATTTGCAGGGAATTGACGCGGCGGCAAAGGATTTGTCGCTGGACGACGTGTCGGTTAACTATTGGTATGCGGACACTTTTTCTCCGGACGATGCGGTGCGTGAAAAGGCGGACGGCTGGTATGCGGACGGCACGCAGATCATTTTTGCCTGCGGCGGCGGGTTGTACGAGTCCGTGCTGGAGGCGGCGGAAAATCAGGACGGCCTGTTAATCGGCGTGGATGTGGACCAGAGCAGGGTTTCGGATCGGTTTTTGACCAGTGCGGTCAAGAATATAGGTCCGGCCGTGACGGACGCGCTGGACGAGTATTATGCTTTTGGCGGATGGTCCGGGGAGGATGCCGGAAGGATCAGACGGTACGGCGTGGAGGAAGGATGCGCCGCGATTCCGGTGGTGGATACGGAATGGAGATTCGAAGAGATACCGGCAACCCTCTTTTTCGAGATATACAAGCAGTTGAAAAGAGGCGACAGAGGCGTGTCCGATGACATAGGTGCACCGCCTGGGGTGGCCATTACGGTAAATTATGAATGAGCGCGGGAGGACTTTCAGTGCATAAACAGAAAAACAGAAAAGTATGTTCCGGCCGTCTCCTGCTCTTAGGCGTATGTCTTGGCGTAGCGCTGCTTTGCGGTTGTGGGGAAGAGACGGTTCCTGCGGGGGCAGGTGTGGAATCCGGGGGAGACGAAGCTGACAACGCCAGAGAGCAGCAGAAAAAAGATCTTGCGGAGCTTGCAGCGGGGGAGACGAGCCTGTCGCTTCTGGAGCTGTCGGATTATGCGACTGATGTTTCATTGGTCTATGACGCCGGGACAAGAAGGCTTCGTTGTTCCTTGAATATGCCGCTCATCCCGTCAAGCGACGATGCATACCTGTATTTGTTCCGGGCCAGGTCCTGGGAGGAGGATGCGGATGTGATTACCGGGGAGCCTGTCACAAGGGGGCGCAAGGATCGGGAGTGGGAGACGGAGTTTCCCTATCGGGACGCCTATCTTTTTGAACGGTTTGTCCCGGCCCTGCGGGTGGACGGAAATTATGTGCAGGTCGGAAAGAGCGTATATTTGTCCAATCCGGAGGCACTTGCGGGGAATCAGGACGACTATCCGCAAACGGAATCCAAGAAAGGACTGCTTTTAGACCCGACGATGGTGTGGACGGAAGAGCTTACGGATTTAAATGTAAAACATGCCATCTATAATATTCCCCTTTCCCATATTATGGGAGAGACGACGGATCAGACCTTTCCGAGTATCCCATTCACCTACGGGGGGAAAAATTACGTGTTTAACGGGGCGGCGATTAACGGCTATGACGGTCTGTTTACTTACCTGACCGACAAGGGAATGACGGTCACGGCTGTGGTGCTGAACGACTGGAACGAAGCGTTCCCGGAGCTGATTCATCCCGAGGCTCGCAATCAGGAGAGCGATGCCTACTATTATATGTTTAATACGGCAGAGGAGGAAGGCGTAAGGACACTGGAGGCTGTAGCCAGTTTTTTGGCGCAGCGTTATTCCGACGGAAAGCACGGCATGGTACATAGCTGGGTGATCGCCAATGAGATCAACCAGAAACGGATCTGGAATTATATGGAAACAAGAGATGTGCAGCACTATGTGGTGGAATTTGAAAAGTCCCTGCGCATTTTTTATCAGGCGGTGAAAAGCCATTATGCACAGGGACAGGTGTATTTCAGCATTGACAACGCCTGGAACAGCAATGAGGGCGACAACAGTGTCTTTTTTAACGGAAGAGATGTGCTTGAGGCTTTCAACGAAGCGGCGCTGGCGCATGGAAATTACGATTGGGGTATTGCGATTCATCCCTATCCGGAACCGCTGACCCGCGTAAACTACTGGTCACAGAAATATGACAAGACGATTGACGCGCCTTATTTATCCATTATGAATCTGAATGTGCTGACGGATCTTTTGAGCAAGGAATCGTTTCTGGACAGAGAGGGCGAAGTGAGGAGCGTTACGATCACGGAGCTCGGTTTTTCCTCGGGCTCGGGGGAGAGGCTGCAGGCCGCGGCTTTCGCCTACTGCTACCACGTCGTGGAGGCCAATCCTTATGTGGACGCCTTTTTGATGAACCGCCAGACGGATGCGCCGGAGGAAGTCATGGCCGGATTGGCGTTCGGCGTGTATGAGTACGATCACTCAGGGAAATATATTAAAGATGTTTTTAGCTATATCGATACGGACAGATCAGGGGAATATACGGATTTTATGTTGAACATTCTCGGTGCAGGCAGTCTGGAAGAGGCATTGTCCTGGGCGGAGGCGGAGTAGGAGCGGGAGATGAAAGTTTCCTTATTGGTGACGGTATATAATGCGGAGAAGGTGCTGCCGCTCACTTTGGAAAGCATTGAAAAACAGGATTACCCGGATTTGGAGGTCGTGATTGTGGACGGAGCGTCCACAGACGGCACGGTCGGGTGCATAGAAGAATTTGCGGCGCGCACGGCGGCCGGGTCGGGGCTTTCGGTGCGGTGGATCTCCGAACCGGATAACGGGCTTTACGACGCCATGAACAAGGCGTACCGCATGAGCGGCGGCGATGTGATTGCCGTGTGCAATGACAGGCTGTGCGGGCCGTCTGCGGTGAGCCGGCTTGTGGAGGCGCTCGAGAGAGGAGGGCCTCGCTGTGTGGGGGCGCACGCCGATCTGGTGTATGTGGAAGGGGAGCGCGTGATCAGAAAATGGCATATGGGAGAGGGCAGCATTGCGCAGGGCTGGATGCCCGGGCACCCAACACTCTTTTTGCGGCGCGCGGTGTATGAGAAGTACGGACTCTATGACACTACCTACCGCTGTGCGGCAGATTATGAATTTATGGTGCGTTTTTTAAAGGAAAAGGACATTGAGCTGGCTTATGTTCCCGAGGTTCTGGTAGCAATGTTTTACGGCGGTACAAGCAATGCGGGGCTGAAAAATTACCTTGTATCCTTCCGGGAGGGATATGCGGCGCTCAGAAAAAACGGGGTGGCGCATCCCCTTTTGATCACCCTGCGCAGAACCCTGCGCGTACTTTTGCAATTTACAATGAAAGTCCCGGACAGCGGCTGAACATCCGGGTAAGCTAGCGTACCCGGATGAACAGACATTGGACGGGCAAGAGGATATGAGCAGGAAGACCGAAGAGCGGAATGCGAATATCCTTGGCAGATGTGAGGCCGGAGGCGGAACATCCGGGTAAGCTAGCGTACCCGGATGAACAGACATTGGACGGGCAAGAGGATATGAGCAGGAAGACCGAAGGGCGGAATGCGAATATCCTTGGCAGATGTGAGGCCGGAGGCGGAACATCTGACTTTCAAGAGAGGGAGACCCGGACAGCGGCTGTACGGAAGGGCAAGCGTGCCTGGAAAAGAGAGATCATGCATAGAAAACGAATAGTGATGGCGCTTCTGCCCGTGATTTCCCTGCTTCTTTTGTGGCTGGCCGTAAATGTGGGCGAGGCGGATCGATTGGAAAAATATATTCTGGACGGGCAGACTTACGACGGGCTTGCCGCCGCGCGGCAGGAATGCGACGGGGCGCTTTTAAAAGGGCTGACGTTTGAGGGCGAGGAGCTGTTTTACGATCGCATGTCGCACACATTCTATTATTCGATACCGGAGGGCAAAAGGCAGGGGCTAAATCCGGTGGTAAGCCTAGAGGCGATGGGCGGCAGGATAAAATTTGCCCTTCGCGGGGAGGGAATCACGGACGAGTTGATAAGTTCGGGGCGAAAAATAGAATGTATGGTTTATGACGATACTTCCTACGAACCTTATACGCTGGCGGTCACCACGCTGCCACTGATGAGCATAGAAGCCGAAAAATATATGTCTGACAACGATGTGAAAATGGAAATGACGCTTTTTGACAACCGCGAGGATGCGGGAATCCGTGTCTGGCAGTCGGAAGGAATCATAGCTTACAGAGGGCGGACCACCAGGAACTATGAGAAGAAGGGATATAAGGTTGCGCTGTCGGACAAGGTATCTTTGCTTGGGATGCGGCGGGACGATGACTGGCTTTTGTATGCGGGATATAACGACCAGGAAAAAATCAGAAATGTGTTTTCCTGTAATCTCTGGAAAAACTCATGCGCTTTGAACAATTCTTTCGGGGTGGACAACGGTGTGGAGTACCGCTATCTGGAGCTTTTTATCAACGGCGCATACGAAGGACTGTACGCGCTTGGCTACCGGATCGATGATAAGCAGATGGGCGTGGATTTGGCTGCGGATAATGGGTGCGTTTACAAAAAGGTGAATTACTACAGCGAATATCCTGTCACGACATGGGAGGACGGAAGTGTGCCAGACTATGAGATAGCTTCCAAACTTACGCAAGCCGGGCAGGAGGCGGAAAAATGGCAGCAGTTGTATGATTTTTACGACGGGATCTGGCAGCACAGGGACGATGACGACTGGCTTATGGACAGCGTTGACGTCGATAACATTATTGATATGCATCTGTTTCTGAATCTGGTACAGGGGGAGGACAATGTCAAGGGCTCTCTCACGAAGAATATGTATATCACGGCCAGGAGGACGAAGCAGGGCGGTTGGCGCTATCTGTATACACCATGGGATCTGGATATCACCTGGGGCAATGTATGGCTTCATGAGGCGAAAAACTATACGCTGCCCTATGAGTTTACACCAAAGGATAATGTGGTTTGGGAGAGCGGCAGTCTGTATGAGCTTTTGTGCAACGGGAATGAGGAGGTCTGGAACCGCTATCTGGATAGATACTGGCAACTGAGGGCGGGAGCATGGTCGGAACAGGCCATTTTGGAACAGCTTGACAGGTATGAGGCGCAGATCTTTGATTCGGGCGCCTATGTCAGGGACCGGGAGCGATGGGTTAACGGAAGCTATGTGGAGACGCAGACGCGGTTGTCCGGGTTTAAGACATATGTTCTGGCCAGACTGGAAGCCATGGACGACTATTATGAGTCGTTGCCGGATTCATTTACATGCGCGGAAAGGAAAGCGGAGTGAGGAAGGGGGAAGGATATGGTTGTGATCGGATGCGCGGCTCTGGCGGCAGGAATTTTTGTGCTGGATCTGCTTTTGAAGAATCATATAGAAAAAAGCTTGGAGGAGGGGGGAGAAAAACCCTTCTGTAGAGGGAGACTTTTGATCAAGAGATATCACAATAAAGGAGCGTTCCTCGATGTGGGATCGGGCAGACAGAGAGTGGTTGCGGCTTTGTCCCTGTGTCTGACACTTCTCATGACGGTGGTGTTTTTAGCCACCTTTTCCCTGAGAGGAAACTCTACCCTTAAGACAGGGTTAGCTTTTTTGCTGGGAGGCGCGTACAGCAACACGTATGACCGGCTGGTGCGGAAATATGTGGTTGATTATGTGAGTTTCCCGGTGAAAAACAAACGGATTCGCCGGATAGTCTTTAATATATCGGACTTTTGTATTATGATCGGCGCCCTGCTTATGGCGCTCGGAGAGACAAAAGGAAAGCGGAAATGATATGGGTCGCAAGACGGGCAGGGAAAGCTTCCCTGCCCGTTTAAGTTATGCGGTGATGACGGTGCCGTTTTTGCCCTTCAGGGCATCTTTTATATTGTCGAGGGAGGTGACAAGCACCCGGCCTTTCGGATTGGCATCCAGAAAGGTGAAAGCAGCCTCGATTTTTGGCAGCATCGTGCCTTTTTCGAACTGGTCCGCAGCGCACAGCTCCCTGGCCTGCCCTGTCGTGAGGGAGGCGATGGGTTCCTGGCCGGGCCGGCTGAAATTGCGGTAGACGCAAGGCACGCTGGTCAAAATGATCAGTTCGTCCGCCTGCAAGTCAGCGGCCAGTTGGCCTGCGATGGAGTCCTTCTCGATCACGGCGGAAGCTCCCTTTAACATATGGTTTTGCTCGATCACGGGGATTCCGCCGCCGCCGCAGGCAATGACGATCTGACCGGCTTGTGACAGGGTGCGGATGGCTTCGATCTCCACAATGCGGATGGGATGAGGCGCCGCCACCACACGACGGAAGCCCTTGCCTGGTTCCTCCTGCACATAGTTGCCTTTTTTAATTTCCGTCTCGGCGTCCTCGGCGGACATATAGCGGCCGATCACCTTGTCAGGGGTGTAAAATGCCTCGTCGTATGGATCTACCGTAACCTGGGTCAGGATGGTGCTGACTGTCTTTACGATACCCCGGCTGAGAAGTTCGGCTCGCAGCGAATTTTGGATATCGTAGCCGACATAGCCCTGGCTCATGGCCGAGCAGACGCACATGGGAGCGGGAGTATAGTCAATGTAAACACGCCGCAGCTCCGTCATGGCCTTGTGGATCATGCTGACCTGGGGCCCGTTGCTGTGCGTGATAGTGAGCTGGTAATCGGCCTCCACCAGCTCCGCCAGGGCCTTTGCGGTTCTTTTCACAGCATCTCGCTGTTCCATAGTCGTATAACCAAGCGCCTCGTGTCCCAGGGAGACGACTGCTTTTTTCCTGTTCATATAACCCTCCGATCTGTCTGTAAATATGAGATGTAGTTTGAGTCCGCGTCCGGGTGTTGCAAAAACGCAGATGCCCAAAAAGGAAACAGTTGAAACAAGAATTGAGAAGCGATTCTTGCGACGCAGACTGCTGAGTCTGCGTCTAGTATATCAAACCCGGACTTATTTGTATAGAATGCATTTGTTTCCGCGGGCAGCGCGTCGGGCGGCTGGTAACTTTTCACACCCGCGCCATGCACTTGATGCAGGGCGTCGGAGCCAGCGCCAAAATGCGTGTTTTGTAGCATTTTGTGTGCATCAGTTGTTGCAATTCACACCGAAATAGTTGTAAATAGGTGCGAAATCTGGCGTGGGTGTGAATTGTAACGACGGCTGTTATTGGGTATTTACATGGTTGGTATTATGTAATTTATAGGCGGAAAAATTTTGGGAAGAAATTACAAAAATACTAAAACTAAAGCTGAAAACTTAGCAGAAACAGACAATTACAGTGCACTAAGAAATATTATGTAAAATGATTGTGGATTTTTAATAAAAAATGCGGGTATAAATTTGATTAAAATTATGCAAGTTATACAGGAAAAAATTGACAAGACATAGAGCGGGCGTTATAATAAAATAACGGAGAAATTTGGTTGTCATCTTTTGGAAGGGGGCGAGACCGGCGCCACGATTGGCGGTACCGGCGATTAGATGAGTTACCTGGATATTTTACGAGATATGTCGTTGGAACAGATTCGATCTGTTATTGAGATTATTCAGCAGTCGACGGATTCCTATATGTTTATTCTGGATTTGAATTCTGATATCTATATGCTCGCGGAGAAAGCGACGAAGCGGTTTCCTTTTCCGTCTACGATGATTGAAAACTGCACGGAGATTCTGCGGAAGGTGGTGCATCCTTCCGACTATGAGATGCTGGCGGTGGATATCGAAAAATGCCGTTCCGGTGAGAAAGACAGCCATACGCTTGAGTACCGCTGGATAGACCGGATGGAGCGTGTGGTGTGGATTAGCTGCAGAGGCACGGTGGTGACGGGAACGGAAGGACACAGGCTTTTGATCGGTTCGGTCACGGAGCTGGGAAAGAAGGCAAAAGCCGACAATGTCACGGGGCTTCGCAGAGAGTGCAGGTTCCGGCAGAATGTCGAGACGTTGCTTCGGGAAAGTCCGCAGTCCATATGTTATCTGATGCGCATCGGAATCGACAATTTCAAAGAGATTAATGAAAAGGAAGGCATTGAAGCCGGTGACGAGGTGCTTCGGGAATTGGCGGAGTGCATTCAGAAAACGGTGAGCGAGGGCGTTGACGTTTACCGCCTGGTGGCGGATGAGTTTATGATAGTGGATACCGGAGCGGGTGGAAGACAGCAGCCTTTCGTGCTCTATAAAAATCTGCAAAGTGCCATAGCCACCATGGCGAAAAACAAGGAATACAGCCGCTTTTACACGGTTTCCGCAGGCGTGCTTGAGACGGGCTTTTCCGGCAGAACCGTGGAAGAAATTATGCGGTTTACGGAGTTTGCCCTGAATGAGGCAAAGCGGGGCGGAAGAAACCAACTGACAATATTCACGAAGGAAGCCTATGATCTATATCTGAAGCATCTTGATATCCGCAAAACGCTCAGACAGGATATCAACGATAATTTCAGAGGGTTTGAGGTGTATTACCAGCCCATCGTGTCCGCTTCCGGCTATGAGCTGATCGGTGCGGAGGCGCTGCTTCGCTGGAAAAACGAGAAGTACGGCAATCTTTCGCCGGCGGTGTTTATACCGATTCTCGAGGAGAGCGGGCTGATTATCCCCGTGGGGCGTTTTGTGCTATGGGAAGCGGCTAAAACTTGCAAGAAATGGAAACAATACATACCGGACTTCCACATCAATGTAAACTTGTCCTATGTACAGCTTTATAAGAGCGATATGATGAAGGATGTGGAGCGGTGCATCCGGGAAGTGGGGATCGAGCCGGAAGGACTGGTTTTGGAGCTGACAGAAAGCGGATATATCGAGACGAACGACCGGATCAAGGAGATGTTTAAGGATCTGAAGGCGAAAAAAATCGATCTGGCGCTGGACGATTTTGGCACGGGATATTCGAACATGAAGTATCTGAAAGAGATAGACGTTAAGACGGTAAAGATTGACAGGTCTTTCGTGGTACAGGCTCTCCAGAACGACTATGATTACAATATCATCAGCCATATTATCGATATGGTGCACAGCCTGGGTTCCGCGGTGTGCATGGAAGGTATTGAGGAGAAAGAAGAGCTTGTCAGGATGATGAAGACGAAACCGGATATGATTCAGGGATATTATTTTGGAAAGCCTTCCCCTGCAAAACAGTTTGAGGAACAGTTCATCAGGGCTGCAAGTTCTCTCTGATACGGATTTCCACGTCCACGTAGTTATTTTCGGCGGCGGGTGAATCCCCGGTAGCGAGGCAGGAGAACAGAATGGCAAGGGGGAGGGAACCTTGCTGAAAGGGCTGTTGGCAGATGGTAGCTGCGATCAGTCCTTTTTCCATATATTCGCGGGTTGTCGGGACAAGGTCGTTTGTTATGACAGTGATGTCATTTTTTCTTCCTGAGTTTTCAATGGCCTGACAACCGCCGTAAACACCTCCCGCGGTAAAATAAAAGGCGTTGATTTCGGGATGATCGGAAAGAAGCTTTTCGGTGAGCCTGCGGCTCGTCCGGTCGTCGTCGTTGTTGTTGACAGTCTCCACAATGCGGATGTTCGGATGAAAAGCCGTGATATGGGCGAAGCCGGCTATGCGCTCGGTGTGGCAGAGGATGTCTCTGGAACCGGAGACGATGCCTACGCGTGTCTCTCCCTTGGTCATCAGGTGCATCAATCCGGCGGCGGTTTCTCCGGAGCGGTAAAAATGGCTTCCCACATAGGCGAGGCGCCTGGAGTTTTCAATATCGGTGTTCAGTGTCACTACGGGAATGCCCTGTCCGCACAGAAAATTGATTTTTTCGCGGACGGCGTCGTCGTTGTAGGGGGAGATGGCAAGGCCGTTTATTTCTTCTTTGAGAAGATCGTCTATGGCCGTGAGTTGTTCTTCGAGGCTGTACTCGGTCTGGCGGATGAGTACGCTGCAATTGTAGCCGGCAAGCTCCTTTGCTTTTTCGTGCACGCCGAGGAGTACGTCGTCGAAGAAAGGATTGCCGATACCCAAAAGCACGACACCCAGTTTCAGGTTCTTTTTTTGGGCGGCCAGAACGATGCCTGCCTTGTTGGGTTTATAGTCGAGAGCACGTATAATTTTTAAGATTTTTTCCTCGGTTTGGGGGCTGACGTCGCCGCGGTGATTTAAAACGCGGTCTACGGTGCCTCTCGACACGCCGGCGAGGGTAGCGATTTCTTTGATCGTTGCCATGGAGTGCATTCCTTTCCCGGTGGGTTTTTCGTTCGTTTTGCACAATTCCATAACAGAGTAGCATATCGAGTGGAAATAGACAATGCATTCGGCTGTGTTTTGTATAAATTTACGAAAAAAATATAATGCTTGCTTTTCTTTACCGGACAGACTATCATAAAAGCATGAGGAACGTGCACGGGCACGGAGAAAAAATTGAACAGAATTGGAGGGTCGCTATGCTGTATATAGGTGTAGATTTGGGAACAAGCGCCGTGAAGCTTCTTTTGATGGAGGAGAACGGGAAAATCGTAAATATTGTATCGAAAGAATATCCGCTGTATTTCCCCCATCCGGGATGGTCCGAGCAAAAGCCGGAGGACTGGTATAAGCAGAGCATTGCGGGAATAAAGGAGCTGATCGCCGATGTGGACAAGAGCCGGATTGCGGGAATCAGTTTCGGCGGTCAGATGCACGGTCTTGTGATTCTGGATGAGAAGGACGAGGTGATCCGCCCCGCGATTCTCTGGAACGACGGGAGAACGACGGAGGAATGTGATTACTTAAACAACGAGATTGGAAAGGAGAAGCTGTCCGAATATACGGCAAACATTTCCTTTACCGGCTTTACCGCTCCCAAGGTGCTGTGGGTGAAGAACAAGGAGCCGGAGAACTTTGCGAGAATTAAGAAGATAATGCTTCCCAAGGACTATATCGCCTACAAGTTGACCGGCGTGCACTGTACGGATGTCTCCGACGCTTCCGGTATGCTTCTGTTTGATGTCAAGAACCGCTGCTGGTCAAAGGAAATGTGTGAGATCTGCGGCGTCAGGGAAGAACAGCTTGCGAAGATTTACGAGAGCTACGAGACTGTGGGTACGGTTCTTCCGGATATTGCGAAGGAGCTGGGCATTCCGGAGAATGTGAAAGTTGCGGCGGGCGGCGGTGATAACGCGGCGGCTGCTGTGGGTACCGGCACTGTGGGGGACGGCATGTGTAACATCTCCCTCGGCACGAGCGGAACGATATTTATTTCCTCCGAAAAGTTCGGCGTTGACAAGTTTAATGCGCTGCACGCTTTCGCCCATGCGGACGGGCATTACCATCTGATGGGCTGTATGCTGAGCGCGGCGTCCTGCAATAAATGGTGGATGGATGACATCATCGGTACGGAGAAATATGCCGACGAGCAGAAGGCGATCACCGACGATAAGCTGGGTGAGAATCATGTGTATTTCCTGCCCTATCTGATGGGTGAGCGTTCCCCTCACAACGATCCCGACGCGAGAGGCACTTTTATCGGCATGACCATGGATACCACGAGGGCAGACATGACACAGGCGGTGCTTGAGGGAGTGGCATTCGCCCTGAGAGATTCCCTGGAAGTTGCGAGATCTCTTGGAATCCATATCGAACGCACGAAGATTTGCGGCGGCGGCGCGAAGAGCCCGCTGTGGAAGCGGATGATCGCCAACATTATGAACTTGAAAGTGGATGTGATCGAGAGCGAGGAGGGGCCTGCCATGGGCGGCGCGATGCTGGCGGCCGTGGCCTGCGGCGAGTACGCGAATGTGGAAGAAGCGGCGGAAAAGATCGTGAAGGTTGTCGACACGGTGGAGCCGGAAGCTTCCCTTGTGGAAAAATACGAGAAGAGATACCAGCAGTTTAAGCAGATCTACCCGACCTGCAAGGAGCTGTTTGGGAAACTGAAATAGTGTGAGAAGAACTTCTAACCACTCACAGCAGAGGATACATGGTGGTTAGCCGAATGAATGATGACGGATGGAGAGACTGACCTTTGGGGAGATGGAAGAGTGTAATATATTCCAAAAAGATGCTTGTCTTTTCGGAAATAGTGGTGTTGTTACTGTACAGCGCGCTTGTACTCGCGGGCTATCGGCGCATGGAGCGCATCGATCTGACGCAGGATGATATGCAGCTTCGGACCGAAAGCGGTAAGACGGTGGAAGGCGCTTACTATGACACTTCCAATGAGGATATCAGGGCGGTGGTGACGCCGCCTCTGGAGCTCTTGAAAGGAATCTATTATGTTCAGGTTTCCTATAAGGGACAGGGGATTATCCAGGGCGGACTGATCTATGACCAGGCAAGAAACGGCCGGGAGCTGACGGACAATGACGAGTTCCAGGTGGATGCCGGGCAGTCGGTTCTCACTTACCGGGTGAAGCGGGGAGACACGTCTCCGGTGCGCTTTAAGCTGAGGCTGACCGGAGACGCGGTTGAGGGCGACTATATACAGATGTTGGAGTGCCATGTCATACCGGCAAAAGTCACCTGCCTGTACCGTATTTTTTGCCTGACGGCTCTTCTGGCGCTCCTTGATCTCGGAATATGGGTTTATTTGCGCCATTACAGAGGCTGGCAGGCGAAAGAGCGAACCATATTTCTTGCGGCGGTCTTTGTCACGCTGACTGCGGGATTGCCCCTCTTCCAAAAGGGACTGACCCCGGGAGCGGATTTGAATTTTCATCTGCACCGTATAGAAGGACTTTATGAAGGGCTGATGGCAGGCGAATTTCCGGTGCGGATACAGCCCGGATGGCTGGAAGGACACGGCTACGCCGTCTTTATGTATGGCGACCTGTTTCTCTATATACCGGCGATACTTCGCATAGTCGGATTTACACTGGAAGAGGCATACAAAATATATTTGTTTTTCATAAATGCGGGGACGGCGGCGATCGCTTTTTATGCGTTTTACCGCATGACGAGAGAAAAGCTTCCGGCTTTGGTCGGCACGGTTGTCTATATCGGCAGCGTGTACAGGCTCGATGCGATCTACGCGGCCTGGACGGGAAAGAGTGCGGCAATGATGTTTTTTCCGTTGGTGCTTGTCGGATTTTATCTGTTGTTTACCGTGGATGTGGACAGCGACGAGTACGGGAAGATATGGCCTTTCCTTACGTTTGGGTTTACGGGTCTTTTGATGACGCATATGCTCAGCACGCTTATTGTTGGCTTTTTCTCGGTGATTGCCTGCCTTGTGATGATAAAGAAGGTGTTTCGGAAAAAGACGCTGGCGGTTTTAATCCGGTCGGCGGCGTTGTCGGCGGCACTCAGCCTTTGGTATCTGGTGCCGATGTTGTCTTACCTGTTTTTCGGGAACCTTCGGGTAAACAAAGGGTTGCCGACAGACGCGGAAGGCGACTATTATGCTTACCTGGCGGATTTTATGCAGGATGGCAAAAACTTTTACCAGCTTTTCACTGAGGAGAGGGCGCTCGGTTTTGTGGCGCTGCTTCTTATCCTCGCCTATGTGATTTCCGTTCCCTGGCAGGGGAGGGACTCTCGCACGAAGCAATGCCGTGTGCTCTTCGCGGCGACATTGTTTTCCGCCTGGGTGTGTACCGTGTATTTTCCGGTGGCACAGCTTTCGGGATTGTTTGGCATTGCCGGCAAATTTTTCAGGATGACCCAGTACCAGGATCGGTTTTTGAGTGTGCCGGCGGTCTGCCTTGCGGCGTTTGCGGCGGTGTTTTCCACCTTGTACTTATCGGGAAAGCGGGACGAGCGCGTGGTGTGGATTGTGACGGGGCTTTTACTCTGTCTGGTTGTCAGGCAGGATTTGGAGTATTTCAGAACCGACGCGGTGGCGGAACGGCATTTCGCGGATAAGGTCAATCTGAATACTTCCGGCGTGGGGAACGGGGAGTATCTGCCGGTGACGATGGACAGACACAATCTTGAAACAAAAATCAGGACGGACGGCTCCGTGCGGATGGAGGAGGCGGTGCGGGAGAATCTGGGCTACACCGTGACCGTGACAAACGCGGGCGACCAGGGGACGGTGACATTTCCCCTCACCTGCTATAACGGGTATCAGGCGATTGACGTGCGCAGCGGGACGAAACTATATACCGGATTGGGAGACAACGGGTGTGTGGCGGTGAGCGTGCCCGCAGGCTATCAGGGCAGCTTTGTTTTGCGGTTTCATGAGGCATGGTACTGGCGGGCCGTGGAGATTGCGTCGCTGTTCACTTTGATTGCTCTGATGATATACGGCAAAAAGGAAACTGTTAAAAAGATGTTTGGAAAGGAGTAGAAAGCTATGGAGATTAAAAAAGTGACGGATCCGTCATTTCGCAAGTATGGCAGGGTAGTGCAGGGAATCGATTTCACGGAGCTTGTGAATGCGATCAAGGAGAAGACCCCTTTGCCGGAGGGCGTGGCTTACGAGCCTTCGATTGAGGAACTGGAGAAGACGGCGGTGGCAAAGGAGCTGCAGAGAAGAACTTACGGCGAACTGCCTATCCAGGTCGGCTACTGCAACGGCCACAATTACAAGTTAAACGCGGTGGAGTACCACAGAAGCTCCGAGATCAATGTGGCGGCTACGGACGCCGTGCTGCTTGTCGGCACGCAGCAGGATATCACCGACGACTTTACCTATGAGACGGCTAAGATGGAGGCGTTTCTGGTGGAGGCCGGGACGGCGGTGGAGCTTTATGCGACCACATTGCATTATGCGCCCTGCAGTGCGGACGAGGGCGGATTTAAGGTAGGTATCGTGCTTCCCGCAGGGACAAACTATCCTTTGAAGGAGAGTCATGAAGGGTGGGAGGATTCCCTGATCACGGCGCAGAACAAGTGGCTGATCGGTCACGAGGAGGGCGGGCTTGACGATGGCGCCCATATCGGACTTGTTGGAAAGAATCTGGATATTCGTGAGTAATTAAGCTAATTGAAAGCCGATTGCTGCGCGCTATGCGCTCTCGCAATCGCCGCCGGTATTCGCAATCCGGTCTAATGACCTTCTTGCTCATACCGGCTTGCCCGTCCGATGTCTGTACGTCCTCGCATGCAAGCATGCAGTCCGTTCAGCCGCCGTCCGGGACTTTCATAGTAAATATACCGGCAGCACCGGTTAAAATTAAAGGAGGAAAATAAAATGAACAATTTACCGAAAGTGAAAATTGGCATCGTGGCGGTGAGTCGTGACTGTTTCCCGGCATCCCTGGCGATCAACAGAAGAAAAGCTCTGGTTGAGGCTTACGCAAAGAAATATGACGCGGCTGACATTTACGAGTGCCCTGTCTGCATCATCGAGAGCGAGATAGACATGGTAAACGCACTGAAAGATATCAAGGACAACGGCTGTAACGCGCTCTGCGTATACCTTGGCAACTTTGGCCCGGAGATTTCCGAGACGCTTCTTGCGAAGCATTTTGAAGGCCCGAAGATGTTTGTTGCCGCCGCTGAGGAGTCCCAGGGCGACCTGATCCAGGGGAGAGGCGATGCGTACTGCGGTATGCTCAATGCCAGCTACAACTTAAAACTCAGAAATGTGAGAGCTTATATTCCCGAGTATCCCGTCGGCGACGCGGAGGACTGCGCTGACATGATCCATGAGTTTGTTCCGATCGCGCGTGCGGTTGCGGCGCTCTCCAGTTTAAAAATTATATCCTTCGGTCCCAGACCGCTCAACTTCCTGGCATGTAATGCGCCGATTAAGCAACTTTACAACCTGGGCGTGGAGATAGAGGAGAACTCTGAGCTTGACCTGTTCGAAGCTTACAATAAACACGAGAATGATCCCCGTATTCCAGACGTGGTGAAGGATATGGAAGCTGAGCTTGGCGACGGCAACAACAAGCCTACCATTCTGCCTAAGCTTGCGCAGTACGAGTTGACTCTGCTCGACTGGATTGAGGAGCACAAGGGTTATCGCGAGTATGTTGCGATCGCAGGAAAGTGCTGGCCCGCATTCCAGACTCAGTTCGGTTTCGTTCCCTGCTACGTGAACAGCCGTCTGACAGGTAGAGGCATTCCGGTATCCTGCGAGGTGGATATCTACGGCTGCTTAAGCGAATTCATCGGCGAGGCTGTCAGCGATGACATCGTAACCCTGCTCGATATCAACAACTCCGTTCCGAAGGATATGTACAAAGAATCCATTGAGGGCAAGTTTGATTACAAGTTTACCGACACTTTCATGGGCTTCCACTGCGGAAACACCTGCTCCAAGAAGCTGTCCAAGTGCAGCATGGAGTATCAGATGATCATGGCGAGATCTCTGCCTGAGGAAGTGACCCAGGGTACGCTTGAGGGCGATATCGTTCCCGGAAATATCACTTTCTATCGTCTGCAGAGCACCGCAGACAATATCCTGCGCGCATATGTGGCGGAAGGTGAGGTTCTTCCTGTGGCGACCAAGTCCTTCGGCGGCATCGGCGTATTCGCGATCCCTGAGATGGGCAGATTCTACCGTCATGTGCTGATTGAGAAGAACTACCCGCACCATGGCGCTGTTGCGTTCGGACATTTCGGCAAGGCATTGTTTGAGGTGTTCAAGTATATCGGCGTGGATGTGAGCGAGATCGGTTACAATCAGCCCAAGAGCCTGCCTTATCCGACAGAGAATCCCTTCGCATAAGACGGTAGTGTGAAATAAATATTGAAATTATGAAGGGCGCATGCCGCGAAAGCGGTGTGCGCCCTTTGGCAAAAAAGAAGACGGAACCGGATAGTCAGCTCCGCCTTTTCGATATCTAATTGGAAGTGATGGCATCCGGTCTTAGAGAATGGTATCCACCATAGAACCCATGGTCGGTATATTGACACCGCTGCCGCCGTTGTCGTAGGTCTTTTTTGACAAGGAATCGCCCTGCGTCGCATAGCGGTAAATCTGATTCACTTTGTCGGTCATCTTTTCAGCGACAGAGTAAACGCCCGAAAACAGATTTTTGACCCCGGCCATGTCTGAATCTTTAAATTTCTTCTCGTCGATGCTCAGCGTCTTGTCGGAATTTACAGTGACGCCAATCTTGGAGAAAGCGCTCTTATTGCCGCTCACTATGCTCTTGAGATAACTTGCCTGGTTGACCACGTTGGAGTTTGCGCTCTTGTTCGTGTTGTTCACCAGATCGTTATAATCTTTCACAAAGGAGGAGAAGGCTTTGTACACTTCATCCTTATTTTCGTTTTTGATGTCCATAGCCCCAAGCTTTTCGATGGACTTGTAAAGCGTGCTTGCAGCGGCGGCGGAAGAAGCGTCCGTCACGGTCTTTGCGCTGTCCTTATCCTTTGTGGATGAAGTGGAAGAGCTCTTTGAGGTGGAGCCTCCAACACCCGCATATTTGGCTTTCGAGGAGGTAACGGACTCGCCGTCTCCTGCCGCGCGGTAAATCTGGCTTGCTTTGCCTGCCGCCTTATCCGCAAAGGAGCCGATACCGCCAAACAGCGTTTTCACGGTGGCGCCGTTTCCGTGCTCGGTGTCAGAAAGGGCTTTCTTCATGGAATCTTCATCGAAAGAGAGCGTTTTGTCAGAGTTCAGGGTGATGCCGACCTTTGCAAAGAGTTTGTAATTTCTGTAGTAGGAATTGTAAAGAGAATCCGCCTGCTTTTGCACGGTGGTGTTCTCGCTCTTTTCCGCACTCTTCATCAGACTGTTGTAATCCTTGACAAAAGCAGAAACCGCATCGGTAATTTCGCCAATATTCTCTTCGCTACGGTCGTCATAATCCAAAGATCCGAGAGCGGAAGCGGATTTGTAAAGTGAAGCAGCCGCAGAGGCGGAAGCGCTGTCCTTGATCTTTCCGGCCTTATTCTTATCGGATGTACCGGATTCCTCAGCCTCCTGCTTTTCAAGCTTGGCATAGTAGGATTTCATCATCTTGCCATAGCTGCCGTTTTTGATTGCGGCGTAATCGCCGAGCAGGGAACTCACCCCGCCGGCATTGTCGGACCCGCTCATGCCGCCAAGCAGCGAGGAGTATGTGTCCGCCATTCCTGAATTTAAACCGTTTAAACTGATTCCCATGTTATCGTCCTCCTTGTCATACTAACCGACATCCATGTCGTATATGTAACTATCGCCTTTTTTCCTATATCTATTATTTCGTCTTTTGCGCCCATTTGTAAAGAGGGTATGAGAAAATATTTTCAGTTTTTTCAAGTTTCCTGCATATATTGAAAACAGAACAAGGCTTGGGGGAAAACTATGGCAAAACAGGGAAAATGGAGTGATAAGTTTACACTTGCTATGGGAGAACTGGAAACGAAAATGCAACGGGAACACAGTCGGAGAAGGGGCGCTGACTGGCCGGAACCCGAAGAGGTGGAGGCGTGGAATGCCGAGCGGGAAATGAGGAGAGGCTACGGTCAGTATTGCGGTTCTGTAAGCGCTGCGGAGAAGAAACAGACCAAGGAGGAGCATAAGAGGGAGCTCTTTTTCAAAAATGTGGCGGTGCAGACGGCGAAATCGGCGGCTTTTTTGCTTGCGTCGCTGGCGTTGATCCAGGGAATCATGAGATTCCTGCCCGATTCCATCACGGTGAGCAGTTCCGTGGGCGGGAGGGAACTGCCTATTTACTGTGTGGAGACGGATAAGAAACAGGTGGCGCTCAGCTTTGACGCGGCGTGGGGGAATGAGGATACGCCTCGCATTCTGGAAACCCTGAAAAAACACAATGTGAAGGTGACGTTCTTTATGACGGGCGGCTGGGTGGAATCCTATCCTGAGGATGTGAGGGCAATTCTGGCGGACGGACACGATCTGGGCAACCACAGCGAGAACCATAAAAACATGTCCCAGCTCTCCGACGAACAGTGTCAGGAGGAGCTGATGAAAGTACATACCAAGGTGCAGGAGCTTACGGGGTACGAGATGTGCCTGTTCCGGCCGCCTTACGGAGATTATGACAATCATGTCATAACGAACGCGCAGAAGTGCGGATACTATCCGATCCAGTGGTCGATTGAAACTCGTGATATAATTGTAAAGAAAGTGTAATATAATTGTGAAAAGAGATGAAAAGGGTAAAAGCCTATGGTAATCAATCACTTTTCCAACAAGACGATGGAGGAAAAAATCCACACTTACTTACAGTTATTGGATTACATCTACGAGTCAAACGAGATTGAAAAAGAAAGAAGGGAGTTGGCTTCTGGTGAGAAAGCAAATAGCGATATACGCAAGACAATCAATAGACAAGAAAGATAGTCTGTCCATAGAAACACAGATAGAGTTCTGTAGGAATAACATTAACTCAAATCCAAATGAGCTTCCGACAGAAGTTTATGCAGACAAAGGGTACAGCGGAAAGAATACAAAAAGACCAGAATTTCAGAGGCTGCTTTCCGATATCATGGAGAACAAAATTGCAAAAATAGTGGTTTACAAGCTAGATCGAATCAGTCGTAACCTTTTGGATTTCACAAAAATGTATAAAGAGTTTCAAGAGCATAAAGTTGAGTTCTGCTCCGTTAATGAAACGTTTGACACAACAACAGCCACGGGCAGAGCCATGCTGAAGATAAGCATGGTGTTTGCGGAAATGGAAAGAGAAAACATTCAGCTTCGTGTAAAAGATAATTATTATCAAAGAATTAAAACAGATGGGCGTTGGGCCGGCGGCCCAGCGCCCTGTGGTTTTCAGAACGCCCGCACGGCGGATAATAAACCTACTTTGGAAATTAACGAAAAAGAGATTGATATTGTAAAATATACCTTTAAGAATTATGCGGAGCGACCGCATATTTCACTGGGCATTTTATGTAGGGAATTGACAAGTTTAGGATATGAAAGCCGCAGAGAAAACAAAATGTTTGATAATGTGACGCTGGCGCGTATACTGCAAAATCCAGTTTACTGTGTGGCAGACCAGATTCTTTATAAATATTACGAGATTCGTAACATACATTTTTTGAATGATCAATCAGCGTGGAATGGAACTACATCCGCTCATATCGTAGGAAAAAAGCCGGGAAATGCGAATGTACGAAAATACACCACGTTAAAGGAACAAAGCATTTACCTCACCAGTTTTGCAGGAATCATTGACAGCAAAACCTTTATCAAAGTGCAGGAACGGTTAGCTCAAAATGAGCAATTAGGGAAAGATAACAGACCGACAAACCTGAAGGAGTTTCAAGGCTTATTGAAATGCGTAAAATGCGGCTACAGTATCAAAATGTTTTCAAAACCCTATTTAGGGTGCTATGGGGCAAGGGCTTTACGGTGTTGTGACGTAAGTTTCAAAGGGATTAAGTTTGAACAGCTTAGAGAAAACTTAGGCGTACAAATGAAGTCACAATTGGACGAAGCAGCAAAGAAAATAGTTACTGACCTCAAGAAACAACAGATAGCGGAGAAAAAGATTATGCAAATAAAAAAAGAGATAGACAATCTTCTGGAAGTGGCTTCTTTTGGCGGTGAGGCAGCAAACATAGTTTATTCCAGGATAGAAGAAAAACAACGACAGATCAGCGAATTGGAGTTAGACGCATACCTTGATACCCGCGTTACCGACCGATTGGGTTTGTCTTATGACATACCGGTCAAATGGAATCGCTTGTCGGACGAACAAAAGAAGAGGGTCACCCATACACTCATAAATAAAATACTTTTGCACGAAGACGGTACACTGGAAATCTTCTGGAAATAAGAAGTTGTCCTGCCCGATTGTAGAATGGTTTTGGCTGTTAACTTGCTATACGCTTCCATTTATGCTATGATTTTGAAAATGTTTGAAGTATATTTGGACCTGCGAGGGCGGAAAGGTACGGTTATAAAATGAAAAAAGCAATCAATCAATCTACGCTGACAACAATTTTGAATGTCGGCTCCATTTGCGCACTTCTGTTTATGATAGTGCTCCTGGTTGCGTACAGCGGTGTGAGCCGTGATCTGGAAGATGCAAACGAGAACCGCTTTGAGCTGACTTATAATGCCAACCGTTTTATGAACGGATCGGCTTATCTGACCAATGAGGTGCGTGCCTACGCGGCTACGGGTAATCAGCAGCATTACGATAATTATTGGAATGAAGTCAACAACCTGAAAAACCGTGATCTCGGCGTGTCTGCCATGCAGGAGATTGGGATTACGGTTGATGAGCAGACGATGATTGACGGTATGTACAGTCTTTCCAATGAGCTGGTTCCCCTGGAGGAACAGGCTATGAAGCAGGTGCAGGCAGGAGAGCAGAGTACAGCGGTTAATTACGTCTATGGGAAGGAGTACAACGATTCCATCACAAAGATCAATGCATTAAAAGAGCAGTTTTTAGAAACGCTGGATGCAAGGACGTTAAAGGAGGTAGAGTCTTTAAACGACTATAGCGATAAGATCCAGATGCTGATGGTGGTGGCGCTGGTGATGGTTGGGACGCTTCAGGTGCTCAGCATGCTGGTGATCCGCAGAAAGATCCTGCGCCCGGTTATTGCCGTGAGGGATCAGATGAGCGAGATATCCCAGGGAAATCTCTCGGCGGCGTTTGGATTCCGGTCTGACACTTCTGAGATTGGTATGCTGGTGGCCTCCATCCATGAGACAAAGGGCGAGCTGAAAAAATACATATCGGATATTGACAATAAACTGTCGGAGATGGCGCAGGGCAATATGAACCTTTCAATCGGCAACAGCTATCGAGGGGAGTTTTTACCGATAGAGGACGCGTTGCGTCAGATATTGGATGGCCTCAACGATGCTCTCACCCGGATCCATCAGACAGCGCAGAAGGTTTCGGATAGATCCGAGCGGATGGCTTCCAGCGCACAGACGCTTTCTGACGGCGCCGTTCAGCAGGCGGCGGCTGTGGAAGAGCTTTCGGCCGGAATCCAGGATATTACCGGGCAGGTGAGCCGTACCTCTGCGGACGCAGATCAGGCCAGGCAAACTTCCGTGGAAGCGGAAGCCCAGCTTAAGCTTTGCAGCCAAAAGATGGAAGCCCTGTCATCGGCTATTGCTGATATTTCGGAATCATCCAATCAGATCAGCGGTATCATTAAGACGATTGAGGATATTTCCTTCCAGACAAATATTTTGGCGCTGAACGCTTCCGTGGAGGCGGCCAGGGTCGGCGCAGCCGGAAAAGGATTTGCGGTGGTGGCGAATGAAGTACAGCAGCTTGCCGCAAAGAGTGCGGAATCTGCCAAGAATATTACGGATCTGATTGTAAATTCGGTTCAGCTTGTTCAGTATGGGGCTTCTCTGTCAGGGGAAACGATGACGGCTCTTTTGAATGTGGTTTCCAGCGCAAAGAAATCCACAGAGCTTGTGGAGCACATTGCGGATTCGGCAAAGCATCAGGCGGAATCCCTGGGCCAGTTAACGGAGGGGATGGAGAATATCTCGGCTGTGGTGCAGACCAATGCCGCCACTGCGGAGGACTCGGCAACTTCCGCACAGGAGCTCCATCATCATGCAGAGAAACTGCAGGCAGCGGTGCGCCACTTTCAGCTTCGGCAATGATGCGTGGCATGTTATGAGGATTACAGATAAGCGGCATAGAAGTTTTCTTCTATGCCGCTGCAGACTGTCAAAAAAGGTCAGCAAAAGCTGGCTTTTTTTGATATAATAAAATCAGGGGTGAGGACATGCTGATAAAAGAAAAGTCGGAAAGAAATACACTGGAAATGGTCAGTCTCGAAGGGCTTGTTCCGCAGGATCAT